>JAZLFR010000068.1:0-9615 GCA_045615885.1 Fibrobacteraceae bacterium | reverse complement strand
ATACCTGTTTTTCGACTTATTGCGACAGATGTGTATCCAGCTTGATAGAGCTCCAAGGCTTTTGCCCATTCTTCTTTTGTGTGTTTTTTATACATGAAAACCCCGAAAGTTTTGTCCAACTTTCGGGGTTCACATCAAAATGAAGGACTTTCTACAGTAAACAATCAAAACCTTATCTTACAACACTCGAAACCGTGATATGGAACGGGGTGTTCTTGTAGCGCCATTCCACGCTCAAGTCAAGGCGTTTGGCATAGACATGGTGCGTTGTATCGTATTTTGAAATTTCAGTGTTCTGATAAAGATCGTCAGGAGCAATAGTCACATTAGCAGTGTAGTCTACATTGATGTCATGTTGAATAACGCCTGGCTGGCCTTTCCATGTGCGGCGTTTGTTGATAATCAAAGTGTCGTTGTTGGCTCCGTGGCCAATAAGTGAAGCTACTCCGACTGCAGAGAGCGAATCGATGATTTCGCGCGCCACTTCGTTTGCACCATCGCGGCCACGAATGCGCAAGAGAGCGTCACGGTTGCCAGCCTGCAGGGAATAGACTGCCATAAGCATGAACCCCATGACAAGGGCTGCAATCATGACTTCTGTAATGCCGAAGCCTTTTTTTGTACTCTTGCTCATAGTTTACTCCAGGTAATGCCTGCATCGTGAGAAATGTACGACGCGAATCTGTTCGATGACGTTGTCTTTACAATGCCTGCGCAAGTTTGACCAGATGCAGAACCATAGCAAAGAATGTAATTTCCTGATTCAGAGTAGGCATTGTTGTTGTAAATGCCCCTAAAGCTAGTTAAGCCGATTCGCGGAACGAAAACGGCGTTTTGCCCATACATATTTTGTGAAATACCATCAATTGTTTTGGAACCGCTATGAAATGCAACGGTCTCCTCGACTTCCATGCGGTCGACTATATCATCAGCAGCATTGCTGCATGTGCTGGTGCTTTCTGTATATTTTCTTGCAAACATGGTGTTTCCGTTCACGGTGACGCAGAGTGGGGAGTTCTTTTGCTTTGCTTCCTGCGCAACGCGTTCCATGAACGCGGCTACATTGACCGCGGCATCGCGAACGCGCGTGTTTTGCACCGCCTGCTGTAAGGATGCCACCCCAAGGGACGACAGAATACCGATGATAACGACCACCGCCATGAGTTCAACAAGGGTAAAGCCTTTTTTCAATGTATTCTTTCGCGTTTGCATATATATAAATCTAACTAATTTTTACGAAAAAGCCAAATTTGCTATGCGTTTTTGCCATAAAAAAGCTTAATTTCACATGTTTGGTGTTTTTTATCGAAATGTTATGATTTCCTCCATAAAATATACTATATTTATATTAAGTGGAGGAAATGTGATTAAATTTGTTTCGGAACTCCAAGACTCCCTGTCTAAAGATTTCAAGCAACCTCAAATGAAGTTGCAACAGCTTGTTCGAAGGGGAGAGCTGTTCAAGGTTGTTCGAGGAATTTATGAAACGGATTCTAACGCCTCAGGCGAGGTCTTGGCGTCTTCCATCTATGGTCCGTCGTATTTGTCTTTTGAATATGCTCTTTTTAGGCATGGCATAATTCCTGAGCGGGTCCAAGTTTTTACATCGGCCACATTCGGGAAGAACAAAACAAAAAAGTACAATACAACTTTTGGAACCTTCACATACCAAGATATTCCGGCATCAACTTTTGCGTATGGAGTGTATTTGGAAGATGCTGCATCTGAAAAGATAGATGCTCGCCCTTTTGCATTAGCATCACCAGAAAAGGCTTTGTGTGATAAATTGTATAGCTCAAGCCCTTTGACGAGTGTGAAGCAAATGCAAATTTTTCTATTTGAAAATTTACGTGTTGAACTTTCTGATTTAAAAAATTTTGATTGGGGTTTTATTCGGCAAGTATCTCCTCTGTATAGAAAGAGGTGCTTTCAATATCTAGAAAAGGCGGTTTTAAAATGATGAGCGTCGTTGAATCTATGCTTGCAAAATACGATTGCAAAAACGTGTTGGAATATAGAAACGCCTTGAAAGAGATTATTCAAGAGGTCGCACTCTGTGGTTTGGCCCGTGCAGGTTTTTTTGAACATGCTGCATTTTATGGTGGTACAGCTTTGCGCATTTTCTATGGGTTGGAACGTTTTTCTGAAGATATGGATTTTTCGCTAATTAAAGCGGATAGAAATTTTGTGCTGTCAGCTTATTTTGATGTGTTGCAAAAAGAATTGACCTCGGTCGGTTTTGAAATGACAGTCGAAGCGAAAGAGAAAAGTGTTGATAGTGCAGTTCAGTCTGCCTTCATGAAAGGGAATACTCTTTTACACTTGCTTAAGATTACTCCGCTTAAGCAGCCAGTTTCAGGAGTGCCTAGTAATGAAATTTTGAAAATCAAGTTTGAGCTTGATACGGAGCCACCACTTGCAGCCTCATTCGAGAATAAGTATAGGTTGTTACCTTCGCCATATTTAGTAAAGCTTTATGATATGCAATCTCTTTTTGCAGGTAAGATTCATGCAGTTCTGTGTCGTGGTTGGAAAAATCGTGTGAAAGGTCGGGACTTTTATGATTTTGTATGGTATTTGTCTCGTAATGCCAAAGTGAATTTGCCGCATTTGCAAAAAAGACTGGAACAAACAGGAAATTGGGATGCAAAAGATGAGTTGACATTTGCCATTTTAAAAGAAATGCTTGTAGAACGATTTAAAAATGTTGATTTTGAGGCCGCGAAAAAGGATATTCAACCATTTATTAAGAATCAAATGGTACTTGATTTATGGAATGTTGATTTTTTTACGGCAATAACCAATGATTGGCGAGAGTAATTATTATATTTGGTCTCAAATTGTAAAAGCCTGGATAGTTCAGCTGGATAGAACGGGCCCCTCCTAAGGGTCAGACTCGCGTTCGAATCGCGATCCGGGTATTTCTACAGGCGGTTTAGGGTGGACCTAGCCGCCTGTCTTTGAATTTGAGAGGTTTTTCATGGCACGTAAGGTGAGCCCTCCGGGAACAACCGTTGAAGAAAGCATCAAGTTCCTGAAGATGAGCAAGGAAGAATTTGCCCGTCGACTTGGTGTTCAGCTCGATTTTCTGGATCGTCTTATAGCGGGGGAGGAGCCTATGACTGGCGAACTTGCTAGTTCCCTCGAGGCTGTGACCGGCAGTCCAGCTGCCTTTTGGAAAATGCTAGAAAGCAAGTATCGCAGGAGTTTGCAATGAGTGAAGGTAATTTGTGGGAAGCTGCCTGCCGCGTGATTCCCGGCGGCGTGAATTCCCCGGTGCGCGCTTTTGGCGGTGTCGGTGGAACTCCCGTGTTCATGAAGCGCGCCGACGGTGCGTACATGTTCGACAATGACGGTAACCAATATATTGACTTCGTGCTTTCGTTTGGCCCAATGATTCTTGGGCACAACCCGCCAGAAGTTATCGATGCACTCAAGGAACAGCTGACGCGTGGCCTTAGCTTTGGCGCCTGCACCGGTGCCGAAGTGGAACTTGCCGAACTTATTCTCGGCTGCACGACTGGCATGGACATGGTGCGCCTGGTGAATTCCGGCACCGAAGCCACGATGAGCGCAATTCGCGTTGCACGCGGTTTTACCAAGCGCGATAAAATTGTGAAGTTCCGTGGCTGCTACCATGGTCACGGCGATTCCTTTTTGATCCAGGCAGGCTCCGGTGCGCTTACACATGGTACGCCGAGCTCGCTCGGCGTGACTGCTGGCGTTGCCGCCGATACACTCGTTGTCGATTACAACGATCTTGAAGGTGTCAAGAGCTTGTTTGCAAGCGAAGGCGCAAACATTGCTGCAGTGATCGTTGAGCCTGTTGCGGGCAACATGGGCGTGGTGACTCCTGCAAAGGGCTTTTTGGAAGGCCTTCGCGAACTCTGCACGGCAAACGGTTCCGTGCTCATCTTTGACGAAGTAATGACCGGTTTCCGCTTGTCAAGAAACGGTGCCGCCGGCCTTTACAACATTCAGCCAGACATGATTACGCTTGGCAAGATCGTTGGCGGAGGCATGCCTCTTGCCGCCTACGCTGGCCGCAAAGACATTATGCAGGTGGTGAGCCCGCTCGGCGGCGTTTACCAGGCCGGCACGCTCTCTGGCAACCCGATGGCCGTTGCTGCAGGCATAGCCCAGATGAAGCTTTTGCTCGATGTTAGCCCATGGGATGAACTCGAACGCAGCGGCAAGCGCTTTGCAGAAAACTTGCGTAGTGCAGCTGCTGATTTTAAGCTCCCTGTGCAGGTGAACCAGATTGGCTCCATGATTACCCTGTTCTTTAGCGAAAAGCCTGTGGTTGATACTGCTAGCGCCCTTGCTGCAGACGCCAAGATGTTTGCGAAGTTCTTCCACGGCATGCTTGAACGCGGGGTATATTTGCCGCCGTCGCAGTTTGAAACCGCATTCCTTTCCATTATGCACACCGACGAACTTCTCGACTCCGTTGTAGAAAAGGCCCGCGAGGTGTTTGGAACCTTCTAATGTCTTCCGTCTCCCGTCTAACGTCTATGAATATTGAAGATTCTCTTGATTATTTGCTGAAGTCTGCACCGGGTAAGTGCGATGCGTTTGATGTGATTGCTGGTCAAAACGCTTCTGACGGACTTTCTGTTTTTCAGGGCAAGGTGACCGATACCGAAATCTCGAATTCCGTCGGTATCGGCATTCGTGCATTTGTTGATGGCTGCCCGGGCTATGCGTTTACTGAACGCCTTACAAAAGAAGCGCTCGACCAGATGGTGGACGATGCCGTTTCGCATACTAGCTTTACAAAAAATCTGGGCATTGTGCTTCCCAAGCCATGCATTCCTGGTGTTGACAGAGTACTTTACCACGAAGCAATCAAGAATGTGACGCTTGATGACATGCGTGAAGCTAGCTTGAAAGTGGAGGAGCTTGCTCTCAAGGAATCTGAAATTGAAAATGTTCCATACCTTGGTGCATCTCGTTCAGAAAACAAGTTCTACCTGGCAAATAGCAACGGCATTCACTATAGCAGCGTTGGCAATTCCCTTAGCTTGGGTGCTGGTGTTGTCGCTGCTAGAAATGGCGTAAAGAAGCTTGGCGTTTTTAACCAGTATGTTTTTGACGGCAAGGATTTTGACCCGGCTATGGTTGCCGCAAAGTCTGTAGAAAGGGCGCGCTCCTTGCTCGGCGCAAAGCCGATTGCAACCGGTAGCTACCCGGTCATATTCTCCGAAGAGGTCTCTAGCAATATCATTAAGTTGTATGCATCATGCTTCAGTGCTGAATCTGTGCAGAAGGGAACCTCGAAGCTTGTTGGCCGCATGGGCGAGATTATCGCGTCTCCATGCTTTACTCTCGTGAACGACCCGACTCGCACCGATTTGCCTGGCTATGAATCGTTCGATGCTGAAGGCGTGCCCACAAGGCGCCTGGACATTGTGACGAACGGGCGTCTGGCTTCCTTCCTTTACAACTTGGAAACGGCAGCTCACGATGGCATCGAAAGTACGGGCAACGCCAGCCGTTCCTATTCCAGCGCTCCAACCTGTGCCTTCCAGAATTTGATTGTGGAACCGGGTGGCTTCTCTACCGATGCGTTGCTTTCGCTCTTCCCGCGTGCAATTCTCATTACGAATTTGCAGGGGAACACGGGCTGCAATGCCGTGAGTGGGGAACTTAGCATTGGCGCTCAGGGCTTCTTCTGTGAAAATGGCGTGGTTCAGCACCCGGTTGAAGGCCTTACACTCAGCACGAATTTCTTTGACCTGCTCCAGAACATAGAAGCGGTCGGTTCCGAATACAACGAAAATTACAGTTCCGTCCGTGTGCCTGCATTCGCGGTTTCTGCGATTTCGGTGTCGAATTAGAGGACAGAAAACAGGAGTCGGGAGTCAGGAATCAGGAGTCAGAAGACGGAAGATGGAAGGATTTGCAATTTTCCGTGTCATGGCGAGCGTAGCGTGGCCACCCAGGAACATTGAAATTTGATGTTCTAGATTGTTTCACAGGGCCAGAGCCCTGCTCACCCTACGGGCGCCAAAGGCGCGTTAACTAAACTAACATTGTATGCTTGCGCATGCACGTTTAGTTAATGCCACGGGCCTAAAGGCCCTCGCAATGACAATGTGTAATTACAATTCTATACCCTACACCCTGGAAAATAACATTCCTTTCGTCTTTCATGGCTTCGCCATAGGATGTGGCTGCACTCGGTCATGCCCAAGCAAGCTTGGTCGCGACACTCGTTTGCGCACATCTCGTCTTCCAGCGAAGCGTTCTTTCGTCTATTCTACCCCTTAATTCTTGATTTTTCCATTACCCTTTCCCTCTTTTTTATATATCTTTAAGAAAAACTTTATAAAGCGATTATTATGGCAAATACAAAACCGGGATTTTTTGTTCAAGGCCGCTATCTTTACAGCAAGGATAACGAGCAGGTTGTTTTGCGTGGTATCAACCACATGTTCATTTGGACTGACCGCGAAGGCAAGAGCGTTGCAGAAATCGCAAAGACCGGCGCAAATGTCGTTCGCATTGTCTGGAACATGCTCGGCCGCGTAAGTGACCTCGATCACATCATTCGTGAGTGCATCGCAAACAACATGATTCCGATGCCGGAACTCCACGATGCTACTGGCCGTTGGGACAAGCTTCCTGAACTGCTCAATTTCTGGCTCCGTGAAGAAGTCATCCAAATGATCAAGAATCATCAGGAATACCTGATTTTGAATATCGGTAACGAAGTCGGTGCCGAAGAAATTGACGGCGAAGAATTTTTTGATGCCTACAATGCCATCATTACAAAGCTCCGCGCCGCAGACATTCGCGTGCCGCTCGTAATTGATGCCGACGGCTGGGGGCAGAGCACGAAGAATCTGTTTACCCAGGGCCCGCGCCTTTTGCAGGCTGATCCGGAACATAACCTACTGTTCGACCTTCACATGTGGTGGCCGTCCGAACGCCACGATGCCGAAGCAACGGGCTATGCCACAGTCGAAGAACGCGTGACTGGCGAACTTGAAAAGTCTGTTGAACTTGGTCTTCCGCTGTTTGTCGGTGAATTTGCTCCGGTGGCAGTGAAGGGTGCTAAGTACATTCCGTACAAGCACATCATGGCTGAAGCCGAACGCTTGAATATTGGCTGGCTTGCATGGAGCTGGGGCCCGGGCAATTCCGATAGCCCTGAAATGGACATGACCACCCATGGTTCCTACAATACGCTCGTCGGCTGGGGCAAGTTTGTGTGCGCAGACAGCTCCCTCAGCATCCAGAACACCAGTGTCATTCCAACATTCATCCAGAACGGCAATTTCCAGACCGGTACTTCCGGTTCAAGCGAAAACCTTGTGCAGAATGGCACTTTCGACAGCGAAGAAGGCCATACCGCATTCTGGATTTCTGACTTCTGGGGTGGCAAGGTCAATGTGATTCCAAAAAACAAGGCCCTCCGCTTTGAAATTGAAAAGGGTGGCAAGGACAGCTGGTCCGTGCAGTTCAAGCAGAACCTTGCCCTTTTGAACGGCACCACATATATCTTCAGCATGCGCGCCCGCGCCGACCGCCCGCGCACGATGAACGTAGATATCAAGCGAAACAGCGATGCCTACACGCCGTATGCAAACGGTCGTATTCTTGACCTTAGCACAAGCTGGCAGGAATTCAGCTGGAAGTTCACCATGAAGGAAGACACCGACCAGAACGCAGTTCTCGTGTTTGACATGGGCGGCTATTCCATCAACTGGGAGCTTGCCGATGTTTCCCTCGTGCAGGCTCGAAGCATAAGCGACCGCTTGAATGCAAGCTTTACCCGCAACGTGCAAAAGAATTCCGGCTACTTCAACGCTCCGAACGGTCCGTGGGAACTCCACCTTTATTCCAGCGAAGGCAAGCTCCTCGATGTGCTCGATCGCGGTCATGGTGGCGAAGGCATGCGCGCCTACCCGAAGCTTGAACGCAGTGGAATCCTTGTAATTAAGGATGTTTCCAAATAAATTGACGAATTTGTTGGATTTTTTGTAAAAAAGTTGAACTTTTTATAGGAAATAAAGCTATATTCCAATTTGGAATATTTAACGAAATAGTGACGCATATATGAATAGATACGACCTTGTTTTGCTCGGCTTGATTTTGGAAAAAGATAGTTGTGGTTATGACATCATGACTGAAATCCGTGAACGAGAGCTCGACCGCTGGGCAAAGATCAGCACATCCACCATTTACAACCGCCTTTTGCGCCTCGAAAAGAACGAATATGTCGTTGGACGCATCGAAAAGGACGGCAACAGACCGGAACGCATGGTCTATGCGATTACCGAAAAGGGTAGGGATCTGCTCCGCAAGGAAATCATTCGTCACTTGACCGGCTTTAACGACGACCCGCGTACGCTCGGCTTTGCATTCCTCTATGGTGCAGAGCAGAAGGAAGTGATCAGGGCTTTGGAAGCCCATGAACGCCAGCTTGTGCAAGAAGTCGATAACCTCGAAAAAATGGTTGCCGCAGAACCGAAGCCGACCCTCTTCCCGGAAGGTCCGTTCCTCAACTGCATGAGTCGCGACCACATTCTTGTTGAGTTGAAGTATGTACGAGCCGCCATCGGTATTTTGAAGGACCCGAGCCGTTCCGCCAAGTTGAACGGTTACTTTGGCATCAACTACGGCACTCGTGAAAACAAGCACGCGGTTGACCCTTCTAAACTTTTAATTCATTAACCCTCTCACGGAGATAACATGGCAAAAGAAACAAAGAAAGCTGTTGCTAAGAAGCCTGTTGCTAAGAAGGTAGCCCCTAAGGCTGCTGCAAAGTACGGTTACTTTGACGACGCTGCTAAGGAATACGTTCTTACCAACCCGGCAACCCCGATCAAGTGGTGCAACTACGTTGGTACATTGAATTTCGGTGGTATCGTTGATACAACCGGTGGTACCCTCGTTTGCAAGGGCGACCCGGCTCTTAACCGTATCACCAAGTACATCGCTCAGATGCCCTGCTCTGACTTTAAGGCTAGCACCGTTTACATCCGCGTCAAGGATGCAAAGGGCTACAGCGTATTTTCTCCGTTCGTAGTTCCGACTCTCACAAAGATGGACAAGTGGGAATGCCATGTTGGTCTTTCTTACATGCGTTGGATTGCTGAATGCCAGGGCGTTCGCACTCAGGTCACGATCTTCGTTCCGACCGGCTCCAACACCCTCCTCCAGGACATCCAGGTTACCAATATCTCTAAGGCCGCTAAGGAAATCGATATTGTTCCTGTTTACGAATTCAGCCACTTCGAAGCTGAAAAGCAGCTTACCAACGCTGACTGGGTTCCGCAGACAATGACCCTCAAGGCTCATCCGGAAAAGGACGGCTGCCTCGTTCTCGAACAGTACGCTTACATGAAGCGTGACTTCGCCGTGAACTACGTTACCGCCAACGGTAAGGTTTCCTCCTTCGATGGCGACCGCCGCGTATTCCTCGGCTCCAACGAAATGGGCTCCTGGGCTGCTCCGCTTTCCCTCGCAAACAAGGAACTTTCCAACTCTGAATGCGACCGTGGCGACAACATCGCTGCTCTCATGATTCACGCAGGCAAGGTTGCTGCCGGCAAGACTTTCCGTACCTGCACTCAGCTCGGTCAGGAACAGTCTCTCAAGGTTGCT
>JAZLFR010000067.1:0-1933 GCA_045615885.1 Fibrobacteraceae bacterium | reverse complement strand
TGTGCGACCTGGATGTCCTCGCCAAGGGCGTAAGCTACGACGAACTCAGGGAACAGTACATCCTGTTCATCTGCCCGGACGACATCTTCGGCAAGGACAAGCCTGTTTATAGGTTCCAGAATCGCGAAGAAAGCGACCCGAGCATCCTGATGGGTGACCTCTGTTTCAAGAATTTTTATATCTTTAAGAAGTATAGCGAAATCAAGGACAATTCCATTCGCGAATACATGCAGTACTTCGCCACGCAGGAGCACGGATCTGCAAAGATGAAGCGCATCCACGATCTTGTGGAACAGTACCGCAAGGACCCCATCACGAAGAAGGCTTACATGACCCTGGAACAGGAACTCAACATTCGGTATAAGAAAGGCATTGCCGAGGGTGCAGAAGCCAAGAACAAGGAACTCGCCAAGGCTTTGCGTGATCAGGGGAAACTTACTTTGGCCGAAATTGCTTCTGTTTCTGGCCTCACTCCCGAAGAAATCAAGGCACTGTAAAAGAGGCGCAGTCTCGCATTTGTGTCAAGAGCCGTTCCGGCCTGCTTTTGCGTTAGGCCCCGCCGCCCGCATGGGTGGGAGCTTCGCTCCTTGACATTTCGCCTCAGCAATGGCTATGCAAGCATAGCCGCTGCATTCGGCTCTGGGTCAATTGGACTCGCGCGGCGCTTGCCTTGTGCAGTCGCACGGAGCGCGAGGCTGAACGAACGACTCGCATCGCGAGTCGATAGCGCAAGAGGGCCGGCCCGTAAGGGCAACGCCCAAAACATCGCCCCCCTGTCGCCTATAGTTTGCAAAGTGAAATTTTTTCGCGCCCCGCCTTGACACCGCCCAAACTTTTGTATAAATTTAGTAGTGAACAAAAGAGCACTAATCAAACCATCGCTTTTTTAGCCTGTAGCGACTGGAGGAAAAATGAATAGAAGCCAATTCTGGGCCATGGCCCGTGATCTCAAGGAACATCCCGAGAATCTCCCCAAGTATCGTGCAATCTATAGGAATGTCTATCCGTTCAGCGATGGCATCTTCAAGATGCTGATGGCGAGCGAAGGCAAGCCGGAGCGAACGATCAAGTTTTTGAACGCCATGCTCGGGCTGACCGGGAGCAAGGCGATTACGAAGTTCACCCTGGGCGTTCAGGAACAGCCTGGCGTACTGGACAACAAGACCAACATTTTTGACATTTACGGATACAATCAGGCGAATGAACCCGTGGTCATCGAGGTGCAGCAGAATTTCAACACGCTGTTCATGGACCGTCTGGTTTATTACACATCTCGCATCGTGAATAACCAGGTGAAGAAAAACAAGAGTTACGAGCTGCCGCATATCTATGTGCTTTCTCTGCTTGTGGATGACCAGTTCCCGCTGGAGCCTGACACCTATTTCCATCAGTGCCAGGTAATGCGGAACCGTAAATATCCATTCAAGAAGATTGATGTGTTCCTTGTGGAAATGTCGAAGTTTTTCCGCATGGACGACCGTCTGCAAGAAGAAAATCGCCGGGAAGTCCGTGATGTGTCGCCCCGTGCAGAAATGCTGCGGCTCTTTCGCGATGTGTTGGAAGACAAGACCATCGACGAGGAAAAAGCGGGAAATCTCCTTGACGAAGACTTCGCAAAAGATGTATCTTTTGTGGGGTACACCGATGAACTTTTACTCCTGGAGGTAGATAACATGACTGACATGCTTTACGAAAAGCAGGGCTCCTACCTGCAGGGGAAAGCGGAAGGTAAGGAAGAAGGTCTTTCCCAGGGGGCAGATGCCAAGAACAAGGAACTTGCCAAGGGTTTCCGTGATGATGGGGTTCTGCTGGAAATCATTTCCAGGCGAACTGGCCTTACTCTTGAAGAAATCCAGGCGCTGTAAAAAGGCGTACTCTCGCACCTGCGTCAAGTGCCGTTCCACATCGCTTTCGCGTTAGGCCCCGCAGCCCG
>JAZLFR010000066.1:0-5858 GCA_045615885.1 Fibrobacteraceae bacterium | reverse complement strand
AAGTATCTCCTGATTTAAGTATTCTGTTGAAAAGCACTTATACTTGGTGCAATCGTATGTTCCCGACGGCATGACTTTTGCCTCAGCGTAACTTTTCGGAATTTCGCTTTCACTCGATGAAGACGATGAATTCACAGAACTCGACGAATTGCCATTTTTGCTTTCGGAGGAAGCAACATCGCTCGGAGCGACGCTTGAAGAGCTACCCTTCTCGCTATCAGGAGAATTTTCGTCATCGCCATCGTCGCCCTCACCATCAACCTTCGTGCTGCTCGACGACTTTGCAGAAGACGAGCTAGGCTTTGTCTGGTCGTAAGACTTGAACCACGCATCGCCATCGCACTCATACAGAAGGTCCTCGCTCTCCACGAAAACCTTCTCGCCGATGTCATCCATGCTGCACTCGTATGTCTCGAGTTCTTCCATGTCGGCCACTTCGGCGGGGAGCCCCGTCCCTTTCGGCGAAGACGACCCGTCGTCCCCGCAACCGATAAACGCAGCACCAAGCACCCCCGCAAGGGCGCAGACCGTGAACTTTTTCGCGAATGTGTTTTTCATGGGGAAACCTTTTGAGATTTAGTCAGAATCCTTGACGCAACGGACGGAGAAGGCTGCGCCTTTTTGGCAGTAGCTCAGGGACGCGGTGCCCCAGTCATAACGCAGGGTCATAAAGTTGGGGTAATCGACTTTGTATTGCGACGCACTCCAAAAATAGGTCACACTGCCGACATCGTAGAAGCCGCCTCCAATGCCCCCGTCACCTGCTGGCAGCGCGGCAAAACCGACGGCATCAACATTGGTGATGCCGTCTTTTGCTTTCCAAAGCGTTGTAGCCTTGAGCTTAACACCCGTAGTTGACGAGTTGGACCCGCCCACTGCGATGATTAGGACTCCCCATTCATCGTTGGTCGGAATGTGCCAACCGTCGGGGCAAATGCCCTGCACATTGCCCCTGAGCAAGCTGCAATAACTTCCATAGACGCACTCGTCCTCGGACATGCCCACGGCTGTGGACCAAATGTAGAGACGCCCATATGTGGCGCAATTTTCCGTCTTGGGGTCACTTTTGGTCTCTCCGTAGCAGTAACTGCCGCTTGCCGCCTCATAGTTCAAGTTCTCCGCCATCCACCACTGGTCACCGATTTTCACCGTCTTGTATGTCTGGCCATCGCGTTCATCCACCAACTCGCCATACTCGCAGTTGTCTTCGGTTTCAGTCTTGCAAGGTGTAGCCAACGCCACGGAACTAGATGATAAAATCGATACTTTTACTGAACTTGAACTCTTGGAGTCAGAAGATGTCTTGGTTTCTTTTGCCGAACTACTGGACCTATTCGACTCCACTTTACCGTTGCTGGAGATTGCTTCGTCCTTATCGTTGGAACGAGAATCACTGGATTCTTCGCGGCTATCGCCGCTCAGAATGACGTTATTGTCATCGTCACCCGCCGACGAAGAATCGTCGCAGGCGGTCAGGGCGAAACCGAGCACCCCCGCAAGGGCGCAGACCGTAAACATTTTCGCGAATGTATTTTTCATAGCAAAACCTTTTGGAAATTACTCAAAGTCCTTGATGCAACGAACAGAGAACCCGTAGCACTTATCGTTGTCGTACTTGCCCGCATAGTCGTTGCGGTAGTCCAAACCCATGACGTACGCGCCGTAGTAGATGGTTTCCTCAGTAGAACTCCAGAAGTACGTGCCATAGCCCTTGTAGCTGTAATTCCCAATGTAGTACCTGCTGCCGGCAGGAAGCGCCGAGAACCCGAAGGCATCCTCGTTGGTGATGCCGCTGTACGACGTCCAGCCAGTCGCGGACTTGAGCTTGGTACCCGCCGTATTTGAAGACGTATATTCCGTAATGGAACCGTCAACGGCCACAATCAGGGCTTCCCATTCGCTTTGACTGGGCAAATGCCAGCCCTTGGGGCATGCACCTCGAATATCTCCCTCACCAAGGTTGCATGCATGATCAATACCACACTCGTCCTCCGCCCTGCCCACTGCAGCAGCCCAGGTATAAAGACGACCGTACTTGGCACAGTTGGCAGGGTTGTCGCCGTAGCACCAGCTGTTATCCGTCTCGTAGTTCAAGTTCTCGGCCATCCACACCTCGGAATAGTTCTTTGACGGGATGTCAATGGTGGTGGTCTTGTAAACCTGACCGTCGCGCAGGTCCTTCAGGGTGTTCTTATCGGCGTCATAAACGCTGGCGTCGCTGCTGCCGCTGGGAACGCTTGCGGAAGAGCCTTCCACGCCTTCGGAGCCGCTGGAGTCAGGCTCTTCGGAAGCGCTGGACTTGGTCGATGTTCCTGCCGAAGAAGGATTGTCCTTGCTGTCGCTGGAGTCGTCGGTCACTTCGGCGGGATCGTTGGACTTGCTGTCGCTGGACTTGTCACTCGACGAAGAGAAATCGCAGTCCATCTTCTCGATGAGAGTCCCGATGACCCAGCCGTTGTCGCCATCGCACACAGCCATGTCATGGTATTCCGTCAGATAGGTGACGACACACTTCTGGCTCTTGCCGCAGTCATAGTCCGACAGTTCCATGAATGTCTCGACGGTGTCGGGAATACCCCCACGATTGTCGCCATCGCTAGACCCGCTAGTGGAGCTATCATCGCCGCAGGCGTTGAGCACAACAGCAAGCGGAACAACGCATCCAAACGCAAAGGATTTCAGCAAACCAAACTTCATAAAGTTTTCCTCGTTCTTTTACACCTAAATAGTAGAAAAGAACCAAGTAACTCCCGACCGCCCGCAACAACAATTTTCCCTCAAGCACCCCTCATTTTTCACGCATTTTTAGCCGAATTTTCTATATGTAACACCCTGTTACATATAGGCTGTTTTCATAGTCAATTCATGAAATTTTGCAAGAAACATCCCAACAAAATGTCTTGCACAATTTATTTGTTCAAACTATATTCCTCCACATCATAATTCTCTAGAAGCAAAATATGAAAAAAGCTGATTCTTCTTTCTGCTATTGCCATAGCTGCTGTTTTTGACAAATGGGCTTGCAGAACTCACTTTACGGCTCTGCAAGGCCTGGTTGAACATTTTCCATTACATTAGTTATATTAGGTGTACTATTGTGCTAGATAAATTTGGAGGCATAATGAAAAAAAACTTGTTCTCGATAACTATGGCTCTTGGCTTTGCTTTGACGCTAATTGCCTGCGGCGATAGCGGTACCAATTCCGGTAGTGAAGACGAGACTGGCTCCGGCGACAAAAATTCTCTTGAGAATTCAGGAACAAAAGACGGCGTCGTCAAAATGAGCTCCATGGTTGACCCGCGTGATGGAACAACCTATAAAATTGCTCGGGTCGGTACTCAAGTATGGATGGCCGAAAATCTAGCTTTCTACGACACGCTGTGGAATCCGGAGATGGCTACAAACAATGTTGAGCAGTCTTCTGATGGTGAGTCTGGACGCAAGTATTCCTATGAAGTGGCAATGAATTTTGCCTACTATGATGATAGCTTGTATAACGATGGAATATGTCCTCCGGGCTGGCATTTGCCGACCATGGCTGAGTTTGACGAGCTTAAGACGTTGGTAACCTCTAAATGCGATTCCACTACATTCTGTGGCTTGGCTGAACATGGTTGGGGTGGCTCCAACACTTATTGGACCAGTACATCTGCGGATTATGGTGTTCGCATCGATACGGAGTACGGATACAAATACGAATCCAATTCCCGAATGGCAGTCTGCTATTCCATCGATCTAGGCGGCCGTAAGCCATTTGAACCCTATTTTTCAGGAAAGTCTTCTGAAATGTATGTTCGCTGTCTTTTGGGTTCCAGGGCGGATTCCGCCGATGCCATGAAAAAATTTCAAAGTGTTCGCCAAAACCGTCTTGATTCCATAAAAACAGCGCAAACTCAATTGGCCCATGACTTGAACGGAGCAAAAAATCATTTCAACGGCGATCTTGAATACAGCTATTTTACAGATGAGCGCGACAGCAATGTTTACGGATATCTAAAAATCGGCAATTATACCTGGATGGCAGAAAATTTGAGATATGCACCAGGAAAATATCTGCGTGACCGTCAGGATACAATTGAGTATTATTCAATAGGAAGTGTTTATTATGGCAGCCAGAGAGATTCAATCTGCCCTAGTGGCTGGCATGTGCCGTCGGTGGCTGAATGGCAAGATTTGTTCACGGTCGCAGATAATATGGGAAACCTCATGGCAACAAATTCCTATTGGGATCCTTCTGAGGTAAAGCCTACGAATACGACCGGTTTTACCATGTTGCCGACTAGGAAGTTTTTGGGGAAAGTGGAAAAGAGTCCCTTCAATGAAACCGAGTTTTGGACAAGCGAAGACTCATTGGAGGTAAGAATGGTAATTGATACTGTTTACACCAATTCTGCTGAGCCTGAAAATTTCACCTTGGATACGACATACGTTGATAAGCTCTATAATTTATACTATGAATATAGCTGGATATGGAAAAATTTTGATTTAGAGATGGGCAGTTCTACTCATGGGCTCTACGTTCGTTGCGTGAAGGATTATTAAAATAACAAAGTAATGGATAGCGCAAGCCACAGATCAATAATAATATACTTAATTTTAGGAATTTACATGACAAAAAGCCACCCGAAGGTGGCTTCTGCTGTTAACGGTTCTAAAGGTCCTGCTGGATTTCAAGGACCTGCAAAAGCGGAATGTCAAAGGTATCCGCAAGATCTTCAGGAGTTTTCCCCTTCTGAAGATTTTTCTTGATCAGGTTTCGAAGCTGTTCTTCTTGCAGCTTGCGTTCTTCTTCTCGGCCTTCCTGATGCGCGAGAACAATGCGGCCAATCTGTTCGTCAATACTCATTGTACAAGCCACTTGCGCCTCCAAAAGTTCCTTGTCTTTGCCAGGGTCAACCGTGATGCCTACTAGGCTTGCCGTGTAGCCTGAGCTAGCGCAGCCTTCAAAGAGGCAATTTCTGCGTCCTTGGCCGCGGAATCTGCAACAAACTTGGCAATTTCAGCATCCTTGGCCACAGACTCAGCCTGCAACTTGGCGATGGTTGTCTCATGCCTCTTGAGTCCCTCTTCAAGACCTTCCTGATGCGCGAGAACAATGCGCCCAATCTGTTCGTCGATACTCATTGTACAAGCCACTTGCGCCTCCAAAAGTTCCTTGTCCTTGCCAGGGTCAACTGTGATGCGAGCGACAGCATCGTCAAGCACGCGATCGTTAAAAGCAGGGAGCTTGTCGCTGCTCCCGGCATGCTTCAGCAGGTAGAGCCACTTGTCCTCAACGGTTTCAAGTTCGTCTGCCGTCTTCGTGAAGTTGACCAGATCGATAATAATATACTTAATTTTTTCTGTTACAGGACGCGGAGCGTTCTTTGCAATTGAATTTTCGCTGTAGATGCGCCAGGCGTCACGATAGTTTTCCTCCGAATTGATCGGGAAATTGCAAATCCAGACAGAGAACACGTACGGGATTTCGTAGCGGCGCTTTTCGCGCTCGGCAACATCCTTCGGGTCATTTGACGGATACATCTTCTTGATTTCAGCGTCAAAGGCCTTCTTTTCAATGCAAAGGAACGCGCTCTCCTGCAAGATCACGCGTTCCACGAACGGCCGGACAGAACACTTCTGCATCTCGATATCAATGCTCTTGCCGGACTGCGTTTGTGCGTTGATGTCCAGCCGCAGGCGGAGCAAATCCGTCGCATGAACATCAAACTCTGAGTCCTTGAAAATCACGCTCTTGATTTCATCGTCCGAGTGCAGGATCGCATTCAAAAAACTCACCATTGCCGCTTCGTTTTTCAGCAGCCGCTTGAAGCCCGGGTCGAGCGTCACGTCAAGGTACTTCGCTCTGCTGTACTTT
>JAZLFR010000065.1:0-43841 GCA_045615885.1 Fibrobacteraceae bacterium | reverse complement strand
CACGGAAGTCAAGCCTCCCATCGCCGATGGTACTTGCCCTTCGGGGCCGGGAGAGTAGGTCGCCGCCGGATTCACGGGCCCCCGCGCTGACGCGCGGGGGCCCTTCCTCTTTTTTCCCGGGGCCCGCCCGTTTCCAGAATTTTTCAATTCGGATATTTTGGGTCTTTTTTTTAAAAGAGACCTTTTTTTTGTGCCATATTTTTTTAGATATAAATTGCAAATTTTCAGCGTTTGCATAAGTCAAAAATTTTAAGTCTCTATTTGGAGAATTTATGCTTGATTTGGTGACTATTCAGTCCAGCATGGCACACCCGACTGGGGTGACGATGGTTTATACGCTGCTCTTGGCGTTTGTCCTTTCTTCTTCTATCGCTTGGACTTACGAAAAGACATTCCTTGGACTTTCTTACTCCAGAAATTTTGTACAGGCAATTGTGCTCAGCACAGTTGTGGCTGCCACTGTGATGCAGGCTATCGGTGATAACGTTGGCCGTGGCCTTGGTATGCTCGGGGCCCTTTCCATAGTGCGTTTCCGTACAAGTTTCAAGGATCCTCGCGACATTATGTTCCTTTTCGCTGCTCTTGGCGCAGGTATCGGCTGCGGTGTTTCTGCTTGGGGCGTTGCTGCCGGCGGTACGCTTGCATTCTGCATCGTGGCATTCCTTTTGAGCGGCACTGGCCTTGGAACCCGTCATTTTTACGATGGCATGCTCCGCTTTGCCATGCCGAATACGACGGAAGCCCGTATGGCTGTGGAAGACGCCATGAAGAAAAATATCCGTACCTTTGTGCTCATTACGATGCGTGAAGTGGATGGAGGTGCCCGCATGGATGTTGCCTACCAGATTCGTTTGACAAAGAAGCACCCTGCTGCTGAAGTTTTGAGCGCACTTACTGCCGTTGAAGGTGTGTCCGATGTGAACTTCATGATGCAAGACGCTGTGACCGAGATGTAGTGGAGGCATATATGGAAAAATTGAAAGATAGCCTTCACGCATTCTTTGACAAGAAGACGATTATACAGAAGAAGATGGCTATGGCATGGGTCATTGCCGTTGCAGTGCTTGTCGTATTCGGTCTCATGTTCCAGGGTGCAAATGTTTCGTTTAACGGCATTGCCGAATCTACAGAAACAAATGTGAGCGTCCAGTCTGCAGTTGAAATTATCAAGGTCCATGTGCAGCTTGGTGAAGAAGTGCAGGAGGGCGATACGCTTGTGGAGCTTAGCCGACCGGACCTCATTATGCGCTTGAACGAGATACGTCGCGAACTCGATGCGCTCGAAGGTCGTGGCACTCAAAGCCTTGCCAGTGTGGACCAGAAGGTTGCTGAAATCCAGGCGGACTTGAATACACGCCGCAATACACTCAAGTTTGAAATCCAGAAGCTTGAAGAAGAATATAAGCAGAACAAGGAAATTTCTTCACGTCTTAAATCTTTGAAGGGTTCTGCTTCTTCTGACGGTAACGATGCAATGGCAATCCGCATCAAGAGCCTTAAGCAGGAGCTCGCCGTACTTGAACAAAATGCCGCTACGCAAATCAATTTGCTGCGCGGCAGCAAGGGCAAGCAGGCAAAGTCCAACACGGCGGAAGCTGATGCTTTGAAGAAGGAAATCGCATTGCTCGAAGAACAGCAGAAGGAACAGACCATCATTGCTAAGGGCAATTTCGTGGTCGCCTCCATCCTTGCTCGTGAAGGTGAAAAGGTTTCCGCTTTCAACCCGATTGTGACCCTTACCCGCAAGGAACCGACCCAGGTTCGCGGTTACCTGAATGAAACATACTATGACGGAATTGAAATCGGTGACTGGGTTGAAGTGAAGTCTCCGGCTACTGGAGCCTCTACGCAGGGTGAGGTAATCGGCATGTCTAGCCAGATTGTGCCGTTCCCCGTCCGATTGCTCAAGATGCCGGAATTCCCGATGTATGGCCGCGAAGTGAACATTTCCATTCCTTCCAACAGCGGTTTTTTGCTTGGCGAAAAGCTTCTTGTTTCTAAACTTTCCGGCATCAAGTCCTTGATGGTCAAAAAGACCGGGGGAGAATCCAAGTGAGAACTTTTCCTTTCGTAGTTCCCTTTGTCGCTTTGCTTGCAGGTTCCGCTGTTGCCGAGAACCTGACTTGGGACGCCTTGTTGAAGTCCATCGACAATGAACCGTCGGTGCAGGCTGCCAACAAGAAAAATGCCTCCATAGAAAACGGTTCATCCACAAAGCTTTGGAACAGTCTGGAATTTCAGTACAAGCTCGACGGCTTCGGCTTCATGTCGCATGATTTTGAAATTCGCTTTAAGCCGAATGTGTGGGGTGAAACTTCTGCAAGCAGGGAATACTGGAAGGCACAGCAGGAATACCAGAAGACGCGTTCCGACCAGAACCGTTCGTACCTGGTGTATGATCGTTACGAGCGAGGCCTCCGTTATTTGCTGCAGCTAAAAAAGAACAAGATTCATGAAGAAATGGCAGCGGTCAACCGCGACCGTGTGGAAGTGCTGCACTTGAAGAGTGGTGCGGAAACTTTTAGACCGGATGACCTGATTGCTGCCCTGGAGCGTGAAGCGGACTTGCGTGCTGAACTTATTTCGGATACGAACTCCATTCAGGATGCCGAAATGAAATTCAGGACCTGGGTGGATTATAGCGAGATTGCCCTCGATACAAACTTTTTTCCGACCATTGAAGAAATCGAATCGTTCCTGAAAGAGAATGTGGATGTTGACGATTCCTACCCGGCTCTTGTCGCTGCAAAGCAGAAACAGGCTGTTGCAGAAAAACGCTACGATCAGGAAAATGTAGGTGCAAATAAAATCCTCTCTTCCATTGGTCTTGGCTACAAGTATCAGCGCGGTAGTTATGAATACGATTCCGTGAAGACTGGCAACTATGTGCCTGTGTATTTGACTGATGGTTCGGGCAAAGTTACATACGTTGCCGAAAAGGATTGGCAGATTACGCGCAAGCCAGATGACCGACGCACGCGTGACAAGTTCTATGCAACCGTTACGCTCCGCCTGCCGTTCTTCGGTAGCGATGGCGGTGACGAGACGAAGCGCCAGCTCGATGTGCTCGATGCCGAGAGCGATTACCTTGACGAAAAGCGTAGCCTTTCGCAGAAGGTCGCTCGCATTCGCGAAGAGATTCTTGCCTTGATTGCTCAGCGCAAGGTGCAGAAGGAATTTACCGAGCGCGTAGATGCCGGTGGACTTTTTGAAGAGTTTGCGACCCGCTCCGGTTCTGACCCGCTTCTTCTTTTGCGTGCAAAGGAAGTTTCTCTCGAAAGCCAGTTGCATTCCGTAAAGCTTGAATACGAAATCTATACCCGCTATCTTGTTTTGCTCGACTATGCGGGCGCATTCATGCAGCAGGATCCTGCTCTCCATTTGAAGGGTAAGTAATATGGCCGAAGCCCGCGGTTTTAGTCTTTTGGAACGCTTCGAACTGAAGTATCATATTCCGGTGGAATGGGCCGACCGGATTGGCGAGATGATTTCTCCCTATTGCGAAGAAGACTATTATTCGAAGATTACTCCGGGCGGTTTCTACTGGATTACGAATCTCTATCTGGATTCGCCGAACTGGACGTTCCTTGGCTGGCGCAATGCCCGCCTGAACGACCGCTTCAACATGCGCATTCGCACCTACGGCGAACACCCGGACAATGCCGGCACATTCCACTTTGAGGTGAAGCGAAAAATCGGTGCGATTGGTTTTAAGAGCCGTGCAACGATCAAGGGCCAGAGCCCGGAAGACATTTTTACGAAGCCGGAATCGGAATGGAAGGCCAAGGGTGAAAAGGATCTCAAGTATTTGCGCGAGTACATGTACAAAGTGAATACATTTAATGCACGCCCGCGCTTGCTTACGCAATATAAGCGCCGTGCCTGGTTCAGTACAACCGAAGAGTATTCCCGCGTGACGATTGATACCGGCATGCGATTCCGCGAAGAGAACGGTTTTGATTACACTGTTGACCCGAAGTACATGCATTCCACGGGGCTTCCGAAGTTTTTTGCGCCTGGTGCAAATGCGGTTCTTGAACTGAAATGCCCTTGCAAGCAGGTGCCACTCTGGATGATGGATTTGATCCACCAGCTGAATTTGAAACAGGGTGGCTTTTCGAAGTTCGGTAATGCCGCTGCAGAATGGAAGGCAATCTATGAGAATCCACGCGGCTTTAAGCGGCCGAATTTTACATACCTTGCCGGTGATTTCGATAAATAAAAAAAGTATATTAAGATTATTGGTCGATGGAGATCTTATGGATTTAAAAAAATCTTTGCTTTTAGGTTCCGCGCTTCTTGCAGGTGCAATCGCATTTTCTGCATGTAGCGACGATAGTTCCAGTTCCCCGTCTGGTACAGAAACTCCGAATGGGGAATCTTCGGACAGCAATGGCGGTAATGGCAACAATGGCGATAAGCCAGGTGGTTCTTCGACCATCGTAACAACCCAGATGGGCTGTTCTGAAATCATGTTCCATGGATTGGATAGTTTGGAATGGATTGAATTCCATATTGCCTCTGGCGAAGCCTTGAAGAGCATGGCAGCAAGCAATTTGCGCTTGTCTGGTGCAGTGGAACTGGAATTTCCAGATGAACCGCTTGGCGTTGATGAATATGTCGTAGCTACAAATGACATGGCGATGTTCAAGGCAAACTATCCGAATTTTAAGGGTGGCAAACTTTATCAGTGGAAGGACGGCGATAGACTTTCCAATAGCGGCGATGTGGTTTCTGTGAAACTCCGTGGCAATGGCGACGTGGACTGTTCCTTTGACGATGATCCTCCATGGCCGAGCCTTGCCGACGGCAAGGGCTACTCGCTCGTGTTTGTTGGCGGCAAGGATGGTAATGCATCTCTGGCTCAGAACTGGGCTGCTAGCAAAACCAAGGGCGGTAACCCGGGCAGCGCGGAAGACCCAGTGTTTGAAGCTCCGAAGGTGCGCATTAACGAAGTGAACCCGACTGATGGTGCGGAAGATTGGATTGAATTTTACAACGCTGGCGATAAGGATGCAGATATTTCTGGCTGGCAAATCGTAGCCAAGAAGCGCGGCATGACCATTGCAATTCCGAGTGGCTCTGTAGTGCCTACCGGCGGCTACCTTGTTCTTGATAAATCTGCCTTTACCAATATTGTAGCTTCAACAGAAGAGGGTAGGGAATTCATTTTGATGAGCCGCGGTGAATCCCTCTACTTGCGTGAAATGGCTGGTGGTACCTGGACAAATTCAGAAACGGGTCTTGAATACCCAGCCGTAAAAAATGCTACTGCAGGTATCATTGAACTTAGCGATGGTACATGGGCTCAGGGTGCCCTTGCAAAACCGTCTAAGGGTAAGGCTAATGAAGGAACGCTTTTGTCTGGCCCGCTCTATATTAGCGAGATCTACTATAATCCGCCAGAAGATGACGGTTCTTTGGAATTCATGGAAATCTACAATAGGTCCGATGTGGCGGTTCCGCTTTACAAGAGCGTTCTCGGTGGTTTCGATACTTGGGATTTCAACGGTATTGGAACTGTAAATAGTGCAAGTACGATTATTGTTCCTGCTCGCGGTATCTTGCTGCTTTTGCCGGATACTAGCACTCTTGACACTGCTGAATACAGAAAGGCCAATGCAAAGTTCTGGGGCGACAAGGTTGTGATTGGTTTGTATACCGGTAAAATTTCCAATAGAGGCGAAAAGCTTGTCCTTAAGGAACCGTACCAGTACATTTCCAATACGGCTGACCCAACAGCCGAGGAACATTATTATTCCTGGTCTGATGCCGTGCTCTATTCTGATGGCGGCATGTGGCCTAAAGAGGCCGATGGCGCAGGCAAGAGTTTGCACCGTGTGAACTTTGATTTACCGGGTAGCGACCCTGCCGCATGGGCTGCTGCCGACCCGAATGCAGGTCGCCTAGATGACAAGCAAAAGTAAAATTTGCATGTAGGTGAAAGGCAGCGCGAAAGCGCGGCCTTTGCTGTTTTTACAAGTTCAAAAAAAGTTAATCTACTGGAAAGTGGACGATTGTTGCCCAATAGCCGATCGCCGCAATCAGCGAGAGTGGCAGAATTGTTTTCTTTTCTGTTGGATTCGGGCCGAATGCCATTTTGAAGGCGGAAAAGCTTAGGAACAGAGCGAAGAAAACGGCAATGATCCTTGTGATGATGCCCGGGAGCACCGGTGGCAAGATAAATGCGGTTTCAAGAAGAATGACAAGAGCAAACAGCTGGGCCGCGACGCTTGCAAGGAACGCTCCGCGAATTTCCTTAGGGAGCACTTTGTAATTGCCGTTCAATGTGATGTATGCGATTGGGGCTCCGCATGCGATGGCAAGGTACAGAACGATTTGAATTGCAAATGCGATTGCGGCGATTATTGTGACGATAGTCATTTGAAAGCCCTAAAGGAATAGTGGGACAATGATCGGGGCCGTGATTGCGGTTACGATGCCTGCGATGCCGATGGAAAGCGAACTCATTGCTCCTTGAATTTCTCCGAGTTCCATCATGCGGGAAGTTCCTACAGCATGCGAGGCAGTTCCTGTTGCAACTCCCTGGGCAACTGGGTCTGTAATGTGGCACAGTTTGCAGACGATAGGTGAAATGATTGCGCCTGTGATGCCTGTAATCATGATGGATGCTACGGTAATTGCCGGGAGGCCTCCAAGGAGCCTTGAAACTTCGATGCCCATTGGAATCGTGATAGATTTGGGTGTAATTGAAACAAGTATGTTTTGTGAAATGCCTGCAAACTTTGCAAGAACAATTACTGAAATAATGCTGCTTACACTACCTACAAAAATACCGACAAGAATTGGTAACCAATTTGCCTTGAGCTTGTCAAGTTGCTTGTAGAGAGGGACTGCGAGCGCGACAGTTGCAGGGGCGAGAAAGAATGAAATATAGTCGCCGCCAAGTTTGTACGATTCGTATTTGACATTGCAGACCAGAAGAAAGCCGATGACAAGCACGATTCCTATGAGCATAGGATTTAGTAGTGAAATTCTTGTTTTCTTGTTTATCCAAACGCCTATTTCAAAGGCGATAATGGAAAGCAAAATTCCAAAGAGCGGGGTGTTTATGAATTCAGACATTTTTTTTAGGATCTAGGATTTAGTGGATGGTGAAATGTTGGCTTTCAATGTTGTTGGCATACATTTCTGGGATTCTCGGTTGGGGTCGAGAATGGCGACATTTAAATTTTCTCGTTCCTTTTTTTGTTCTTTAGCTTGTTTAGCAATTGAACGAAATGGCCTGTGATTGCAATTGTTACTGCGGTTGTTCCCATGCAGATTAAAAATATTGCGGCAATTTGCCCGTGCAGAGAATCTACAACGGTGAGTAGCCCGACACCTGCAGGCAAAAAGAAGAATGCAAGATTCTTTAAAAAGAAAGAAGAGACTTCTTCGACATGCTCAAGGCGCACAACTTTTAAACAGAGCAGTAAAAAAAGCAAAATCATGCCAAGGATGTTCCCTGGCAGTGGAATGCCTACGATGCTATGCAATATTTCGCCAGCGAGGCAAATGAAAAGAATGATTGCTAATTGAAGTAGGGGACGCATTTAAAGATACCAGATGCAAGATCAAGATTCAAGAAGTTGTTTTTTCGGCAAGGCGCTTGCGACGTTCTTCGGCTTCTTTCTGGGAATAGACGCAGCCGCAAAAATCCTGCCTGTAAAGGTTGTACTGTGCAGAGAGTTCCGTGGAACGCTTGAAGCCACCCTTCTTTTTGAAGTCGCTTGGTAAATGCTTGATGCCTACGCGGCTTGCCTCTTCTTCGCCGATATCGTTTAGGAGAGGCGCGTTTTTCATTGGGCTGATTGTGAGCGTTGTCGTGAAGTAGTCTGCATCAAGTTCCTTGGCAAGGTCCGCTGCTTCGGCAAGGCGCAGCTTGAAGCAGACTTTGCAACGTGCGCCGCCTTCCGGTTCCTGTTCCAGGCCGCGCACGGCGGCGTAGTAGCGTTCCGGGTCGTACTTGCCCTTGATGAGCGTTATTGGATTTTTTGCAGGGAATTCTTTTACAAAGCGCTCGATTTCTGCGACTCGGTGTTCGTATTCCTCGGTTGGCGCGATGTTTGGATTGTAATAGAAAACCGTGATTTTAAAATACTCTGAAAGGTATTCCAGAACATAGCTTGAGCAAGGGGCACAGCAGGCATGCAGAAGAAGCGACGGGGTTGTTCCTTCGCGCTTGATGCGGGCGATGAGTCGTTCAAGTTCTATGGAATAGTTTCGTTTTTGCATTGAAAATCTCGCTTGCGTGGCGAAATTTAGAAATCCAGATGAAGTCAAAAAAGCGAAAAGTACGGATAAAATCCATATTTGAATATGTTTTTATCTGCCGAAGGAGTGGAATTTTACTTCCCCTAGAAACGGTTGCTTCAATTTTGGCGGATAAAAGGCGTGAATGGAGTTGCTTTTATCTGCCACGATGTCTATTTTCTTTGAATAATTCGTGGAATTATCTCAAAAATTGTCATTTACGGCGTGTAAAAATGGAAGATTTCTGCAATTTATCTGCCGAGCGGTTTTTATTGCGTTCACGCAGGTGAGTTGTAGGGTTGTTTGCGTTAGGGACCGAAGTGGCTTTGCCATTCGGACTTGCGTTGCTGTTGAATATTACAAATGGCAAGCAAGTCTGAACGAAAAGAGCTGCCGTTATGCGGCAGTTCTTATAGCGCAAGGGCCCGGCGGCTTTGCCGCAACGCTATTATTAGATGCAAGAAAGGTAACAGAGAACAGAGGACAGAAGGAAGACGGAAGATGGAAGAATGAAATTATTAATTGATAACTCCATTAATATGTCGCTCGGTCATGTCAGCTCGAGCAAGCTCGGCTGCCGCGACTCTCGCTTGTTATTAATTGAACATTCAGACGTCAGCCTGCAGCCGACAACATGGAAAATAACATTCCTCTCGTCTGTAGGCACGCAGTGCCGTTCTTTCGTCTAACCACTAGCCCCTAAATTATTCCTTCGGCTTCAAGACTGAACGGATTATGAAATCGGCGATGGAGTTTTGCAGGGCCTTCGGCGAAATCGGGTGCTCTTCGTGTTCTGCGAAGGAGTGGGAATATATGAGCATTTCGTGAAGCGTGAGCATGATTACGCGAGATGTCATTTCCATGTTCAGGAGCTGGATTTCCTTCTTTTCAAGGGCGTATTCAAGAATGCGGTAAATCAGCTGTTTGGCCGGGGCGAGCACTTTGTCGGTGTAGAATTTTGCAAGCTCCGGGAAGTTTTCCGCCTCGGTGGTAATGAGCTTTGGTATGCCGCGGCAGGTGTCGCTTTCCATGAGGTTCCAGTATTCCTGCACGAGCATGCGTATAAGGTCTTGCGGGGAGTCGTGGAAGTTTGCAATCAAGGTGTTTGCAGTTTCGAACACTGGAGCAAGGGAGGATTCTATGACTGCCTTGAACAGGGCTTCCTTGTTTTCGAAATAGACATAGAGCGTGCCCGGCTGGACGCCTGCCTGCTTGGCTACGTCGGCAACCTTGGTTGCCGAATAGCCTTGGGATACGAATAGAGTGCGTGCGGCCTGTATGATTTCAGCGGGGCGCTGCTCTTTCTTGCGCTGCCAGTGCGGTGCGTCGTTTTTCTGTGCTTGCTCTAGTGTGTTGTCCATAGAATCAATAATAGTTAAATTCTCGTTCAATTTCAAAAGTAGATTTTATAACACAAAAGAGTGAGAAAATTTTAATTACAATGCAAGATTTGAGACGAACGTAAACTTTAATTATGCCTTGTCCCGTCGATTTTCGGTAATTTGCGCAATGCATGCAACAAAAATGAAATGCCGATGATGGAAGCTCCGACATCTGCAATCGGCTGAGCCATGAAAACGCCCTTCAAGTCAAAGAAGAGCGGCATTACGAGCAGGAACGGAATGAACAGGATGAGCTGGCGGCAAGCGTTCAGGAACATGGAATGCCATGGCTTGCCTGTGCCCTGGAAGAAGTTCCCTGCGATCATGCCGAGCGGAATGAATACAAAACCGAGCGAGAACAGGCGCATTGCCCAGGCGGCAACTTCCTGCAGGTAGGGGTCGTTCGGGGCGAACGGCGCGATGAACATTTCTGCCTTCCATTGGAGCATTGCGCAGGCAATGAACATGAATGCAAGCGAATAGATGAAGGCGAACTTCAGCACGCCGCGCACGCGGCTGTAGAGCATGGCGCCGAAGTTGTAGCCGATGATAGGCTGCGTTCCATGTATAAAGCCGAGGAGCGGCAAGAAGACGATGGAGACGATGCTGTTCAGAATGCCGAATGCAGAAATGGCGATATCGCCGCCAGAGAGCGCGTTGGAAGATTCCAGGCTCTTGTTGCCGTAGGAGGTTAGGCTCCAGGCGAGAATGGCGTTCATGAGGCTGTTGCAGATCTGCATTACGGAAGGCGGGAGCCCGAGTATGTAGATCTTGCGCACATAAGGCCAGTACAAGCGCATGTGCCTGCGGTTGATTTTGATTGGCGTATCTTTTTTGAGGAAGAACTGCGTAATGAGCGCGCTGCTTACGAGCTGCGAAGAAATGGTGGCCCAGGCGGCGCCTTCGATGCCCCAGTGGAATTTCATGATGAAGAGCCAGTCGAGGAACACGTTCGTGAGCGCACCGATGATTTCGCGGAACATGGCAGTTTTTGGGTGGCCCATGGAGCGTATAAAGTGGTTCATGCCCGGAGCGATGGTCTGGAATATTGCTCCGCAAAGCAAGATGCGCATGTAGCTGGAGGCTACCGGAAGTGTCTGGTCGCTTGCGCCAAACAGTTTGAGTAGCGGCTCCATGAAAATTTCGCCGAGTGTAAAGGAGGCTACCGCCATGATGATGAGCAACACGAAGGCGTTGTTCATGATGATGGATGCCTGGTGGTATTTCTTTTGACCAAGGCGAATTGCAAAGAGCGTGTTGCCGCCCACGCCCACGATCATGGACATGGCCATGATGAAGAGGCAGATCGGGAAGCAGAGCGTAATGCCTGCGATGCCGAGGGAACCCACGCCCTGCCCGACAAAATAGCGGTCCACAATGTTGTAGAAGGCGTTCACGCACATGCTGATGATGGCGGGAACGGAGAACAGCAAAATAAGCTTAGGAATGCTTGCTGTTCCAAAGGCATTGAGTTTTGAATTCTGGATCATCGATGTCTCTTAATTGCTGGCAAGTTCTCTTGCGTTTGCAAAAAGCGTGTCGCAAATGTCTGTCGTCGCTTCGGGCACGTAGGCAAAACCGAATTTTGGCTTGATGTCGATAGCCGTTTCGTTCAAGTAGAAATGGCGCTTTTCGATGGCGTCTCGAATGGCGCAAGTTTCTTCGATGGCATCTTCGCGGGAAAGGTGCGGAAGCATCAATAAAAATTCCAGATGTCCATTCTTGTATTCACTTACGGTGAACAGGTCGTTTGCGCGCTTTTCTTTTGCAATGATCTTTACGAGCTGGGATTCCAAATGTTTAGCAATGAATTCGTCCGCTTCGCACTTTAGGTAAAGGGCCGCGAGCGGCAGGTTGTTCCTTGCAGAAAAAATGGTGATGCTCTTTGCGTAGCTGTAGAATGCCTCTTGCTTGAGTAGTGTAGATGGCGCAGGATCCGTATCGTCCGAAGAATCCTTCCATTCAAATTTCAAGATGGTCGTGCCAAGTTCCAGTTCCGCATTTGGCTGCAGTTCCATATCGCCTATGTCGTTGCAGTTCACAAACGTGCCGTTTGTGCTGTTCATGTCTTTTAGGCGGATGGATTTGCCGTTTCTTGTGATTTCGCAATGCTTGCGTGAAACGAGAGTGTCGTCAAGGCGTATGTCTGCGTCAATGCCGCGGCCGACGACGGACTTGCCTTCTGGAATTGGAATTACCCGCCGCTGTTCTGGCGGGTAAAGGATTGTAAGTACAGGTATATCTAACACGCGCCCAAAGATAGCTAATATTTGTGCACAGGGGAAGATTTTGTTATTTTTTGATGTGGAGATTTATATGAAAAAAATTCTGTTCATTTTATCTGCATTGTTTGTTGTTGCTTGTTCTACAGATGATTCTTCAAGCGCGCCGATCGTTGAACCTGAAAAAGAAGAACTTTCTTTTTGGGATACGTTGGATACCAACAGTTATACGGATTATGAATTTGTATATAACTATGAAAGTCTCCGTATTCTTTATTTGCGAGCGAAGGAAGAATTGAAAGGCCCGGAAGAATATTATTCCCTGAAGTCCAATCTGGATACTGAATTTGGCAATACATACGAAATGTATGAAAGCCTTTCCAGCAGTTACACCTATTATATTCCTCCAGAAGTTGCCCCTTTTTATTTTGCGGAAAATTTTTTGCCGGATGCCGAAGTTTCCATTGGCGTAGAAGTCAATGAAAAAATGATAGTCACTTCTGTTTATAAAAATTCTTCTGCAGCAAATGCCGGTATTTTGCGTGGCGATTCAGTGATTGCAATTGATGGCAATCCCGTTGTCAATAAAGGGGCTTTCGATAAATTGGCTTCGGGCGAGGAAGGCGATGAGTTGTCTTTGACAGTATATCGCAGCGGTATAGAAATAACCGTAAAATTGAATTTTGCGAAAGTTGTTTTGCCGACAGTTTTCTTAGATTCCGTTGAAAATATACCCAAGATAAGAATTACCGGGTTCGAACAAAATTTAACGGCAAATGAATTTAGGGAAGCATTGGAATTAACTAAAGGTGCTACATCAACGATTATTGATTTGCGTGGAAACCCTGGTGGAAATATTGATGAATTGTTGAATGTTGCAGAACTATTTTTGAATAAAGGGGATACAATTTTATTTGTGGATTATACTGATTACGAAGAAGGTTCCGATTCGCAACTGCTTCTTCGCGATTTAATAACGGCGTCAGAAACAGGCCTTGGTGCTGACCGCTACTATGTATTCTTGGTGAATTCAAATACGGCAAGCTGTTCGGAATATTTGCTTGCAGCCGTGACTGCAAATAAAAAATCGCCATTGATTGGTTCGCCTACCTATGGTAAAGGTATAGGAGTTTATGCAATGGAAACGAACTTGCATGGAATATCTTCCATAGAATCAATGCTATTCTATGATAAGTTTGGCGAAACGTTCCATGCTAAAGGATTTGTGCCAGATTATGCTGCGACAAATGAGGTTGAAATATTTAACAAGGCATTGGAATTTATTGAAGTAAGGCAACAGCGTGAAGCTGGTTACGGTGTCTACAATAATTCTAAATTCTTGAAAAAGAGCTATACAAAATCATTTGAAAAAATTGGCGCTTACAAATGGATCAAGTAACGCTAAACTTTAATCGTTAGCTGCCTGCTTGCAAATTCGATTGTGTAGCTGCCATCAGCGTTGGGTGCGATTTGGCGGCAGTTTTGCTCGACTTTTGCATTTTCCACATTCACGCGGATTTTTACTGGAATGTTGCTTGGCATTTTTTGGTGGGGGAGTTCCCAGCGAACCTGGTAGCAGCGGCCCTGTGACGGGTCTGCGCAGCTCACATTTTCGCAACGGACTTCTGCATTTTCTAACGCAAACTTTGCGCGATGGTAGGCGCCTACAGTACCGAAGGGAGCGATCCACATGTCCAGATCCTTGGCTTGCTGCATGATGGCGGCCAGGTCGTCGGGATTGATGGAATAGTCGTTGTTCTGGTCTGTGTCCACGCCGTGATTCATGTAGATGATCCACTCTCCGGCATCGTTTGTGTCACGGGCAATCTGCTGGAATTCTTCTACCGTGTTCAGGGAACGTTGCCAGGCCTTGGAATCCATGGATAGCCAGCTGGGTTCCTTGCCCCAGGTGATGCGACCATAGCCTCGGCAGTCGCGGCTAATGTAATGTTCCTGGCCGATGATTTTCTGGACTTCTTCGTTGTTGTCGCAGTAGGGCGTTCCAAAGACGTTGAAGGGGAGACCCGGCAGCTGTTCCTTTAGAAACTCCTTGTAGTCAAGAATTTCATGACGGCGGTCGACGTCGCTTAATTGCGTCAGCTTGGGGTGGGTTTCCGTGTGGTTGCCCATTTCGTGGCCGGCCTGCGCCATCTGCAAAAACTTGTCGTAGTTGTGGCGGAAATACCAGCTGTCGCCAGTCAAGAAGCAGGTGACCTTGATGCCCAATTTTTCTGCCAGAGGGAGCAAGTTTGTGATGTGGCTTTCGGATGCGTCGTCAAAGGTGAAACTTGCTGCGGCCTTGTGGCCGTTCCATGGAACTACGGAAATGAGGCTCATGCAGTATTTCTCCATTGGAAAAGAATTTCTGTTTATGCAAATAATCTAAAACTTTTACAGAAAAATAAATTCCATTAGTTTGTGAGCCGCCTCTATAAAAACAAAAAATATTGAAAAACAACCTTGTTATTTGACAAATATCTATAATTGTCCTCATTATGAGAAGAGAACATTTAGCAATATCTATCAATGGTGGCGGCGCATTGGGCATGGGCCCGGTGGCGCTGATGTGTGAAATCGAAAAGAAGCTTGGCGAGGGTTGGCTCTCGAAAAATGCAGCCGCTTTCGGCGGCACTTCTACCGGTGCCATTGTTGCCGCCTGCCTTGATGAAGGTAAGACCGCAGAACAAATTCGTCAGCTCTATCGCAATAACCTGAAAAAAATTTTTAGAAAATATACTTTGTGGGAACGCATTAAGGACCTCAAGAAGCCTACATACGATCATTCCCATTTGAAGGAAGTTCTGCAAAAGGAACTGAACGGCAAGTGCAGTGAATGGGAAAAACCCATTTTCATTCCGGTTACTCGACTGAACAACAACAGATCCGTTGAAAAAGTTTGGGATATAAAGGATGAAAAAATAGATAAGTGGTTTGCCGTTCTGTCTTCCACTTCTGCGCCCACTTACTTTGATGTTGAAGAACTGGATGGAACCTGGTATGCCGACGGTGGCATGTGGGCAAATTCTCCAATCGCTGTGCTGAATGCCGGCTTGAAGAGAGCTGGATATCGCGACAACTATCGCATCATTACGTTTGATACAGACATGGATATGATGGAACAGGTGTCTGGAAATCAGACCTTGCTTGGCTGGGGTAAATATGTTCTGGATGAATGGGTGGCCCGCTCCGGCAAGAGCAGCGATTATGAAGTGATGGCTGACATCGGCCGCGAAAATGTCCATGTGCTTTCGCCGTCTGCAAATGGTAAAAAATACAAGTTGGATGATGTTGCCGATGACAAGCTGGATGAACTTGAAAAAATCTGGCGTGGTTATTTCACGGAACATGAAGAACAAATCATATCCTTCTTGCAAAACACCTAGAGATGACAGCATTGTCATTAAACACGGCACTCCCTTGGGGGTGCTTTGTTTATATTTTTTGGCATGAAAAAAGCTTTCTTGATTTTTTTATTCTTGAGCGTCTTGACAGCTGCCCTAATATCTTTGGGGAGGAACTTATCTAGTTCTTCGTTTGAAAATGCAGATGAATTGCATCCCTCTGTATCGAATGAGCACTACGACGATGTTGCAACAGCCGCAGATACGGCGAGAATAAAAATTTTAGGTTATGACAGAGATGGAAATGGTGTAAGGGATGACCTGGATTCTCTAATTGATGCGAAAATTCCAGACAGTCCTGAAAAGAGAGCCGCCTATCGCTATTTGGCCCAGGCCATACAGAATCAGTGGGCTGCTTTTTATGAAAATCCGCAAATGACGTATGAAGAGTTGCTGCCGTATGAGGTTTTAGCTTCATTAGGAGGATCTCTTATAAACGAATTAAATGCAAAAACAGAATTGAAATGGAATGTTTTTCAAGCTCAGTTGCATAATTCGTTGGAACGGATAATGTTTGATGATAAAATAGATCGTATCTTTGTAGGAAAAATGTTACCTGTTGCGGTAAAATTGGATAAACGTTATTCTAGTTTGGTTGCTGAAGGAATGAATACTTATAATGAAATGTTGACACAAGAGAGGATGAAATAATGCGAGAAATTTTTTTGAGAAAGAGCAGAATTTTATTCGCATTTTGTTCGCTCATGTTGGTCTCGTGTGTTGATCCTTATAAGTGCGCTAATGAAATTAATACAAATTAAATTACGGTGATTAGCGTAATTTCAACAAAGCCGGTCAAGTCTGTTAAAGCATATATAGGCGACAAGGTTCTTTGCGAAGGCGTTAACGAATTATTCTATAGAAAAAATAAAGAAGAACTCCTTTATCATTATACCTATGATGAAGGGAAAATTGATTCTGAACGTGAGGATTGGTTTGTTGTATATGGATGTTATGTCATACATGATACAACCGTAAAGAATGGGAAGGTTTATTTTGATGTTGAGGAAAATGACAGTATAAATGTCCTTGATGTTGACGACTTGATAATGGGGAAAACACACATTTATGCAATTTCGTTGCAAGACACTGCGTGGCTTTTCGGTTACAAAAGTAGTTTATTGGTAAATGACGCTCAAAATTACGATTTTTCTGTTTCGTCTCGATTGGGCTGCCGTGATGGCTATTGCTTTGTCTCTTTGCCGATGATAGAAGAGGACCTGTGCTTTGATGATTGAAATTTATCGGGGTTTTTAAGGGGTGTCCCCGCAGAGGGGGCAGCTGCCCCCTTTTATATTTTCTAAATTTCGCCTCGTTAAATTTAACGATGGAGTCCTTGGCGTTGAACGTTGACGATTTCAGGCGAATACTTTCGTCTTTCGTCTTTCGTCTTTCGTCTAGCATTCCTTTCCGAGGTTCAATACCATGTTTCGTGAAGTAAAGAAAGAAGAAACCTTCCCGCAGATCGAAGAGCGCGTGCTCGGATTGTGGGATAAGGATGATAGCTTTAAGAAGTCTCTGGACAGCCGTCCGGAAACTGCACCCTATACTTTCTACGATGGCCCTCCGTTTGCAACTGGCCTTCCGCACTATGGTCACTTGCTGGCTGGTACCATCAAGGATATCGTTCCCCGTTACTGGACCATGAAGGGCAAGAAGGTTCCCCGCGGTTTTGGTTGGGACTGCCACGGCCTTCCTATTGAATCTCTGGTGCAGAACGAACTGGGCTTGGCTGGCGTTGCCGAAATCCAGAACCTGGGCGTAGATAAGTTTAACGAAACCTGCCGTAGCAAGGTTCTGAAGTACACCGGTGAATGGCGCAAGACTGTTCGTCGCATGGGCCGTTGGGTCGATTTCGACAAGGGCTACAAGACCATGGACAAGAACTTCATGGAATCTGTGTGGTGGGTGTTCAAGCAGTGCTTCGACAAGGGCCTCATCTATCAGGGCTACCGCATCCAGCCGTACAGCCCGGCTCTTGCAACTCCGCTTTCTAACTTCGAAACCAACCAGGGCTATAAGGACCGTCAGGACCCGTCCTTGACTCTTATCTTCCCGCTGGTTTCCGATGACGCTAAGTTTGCTGGCTCCAACATCCTGGTTTGGACCACCACTCCCTGGACTCTTCCTTCCAACTTCGCTATTGCAGTGAAGGCTGACGCCGAATACGTTTGCGTAGAACAGGACGGCAAGAAGTTCTGGGTCATGGGTACCCGCGCTGGCGCTTACTTCAAGCAGCCCAACATTGTAGATAAGTGCATGGGTTCTGATCTTGCTGGTCTCAAGTACGAAGCTTTGTTCCACATTAGCGACGCTTATGCCACCGCAGAAGAACTGGCCAAGCGTTATACCATCTACGTTGCCGATTTCGTTAGCGACGAAGACGGTGCCGGTGCTGTGCATATCGCTCCTTCCTTCGGTGAAGAAGACTTCCAGCTGGGCGCATCTCTTGGCCTGGGTCTTTTTGACCCGCTGGATACCGAAGGCAAGTTCACCGACAAGGTCCCCATGTGGCAGGGCCTGGGTGCAAAGGAAGCCGACAAGAGCATTATCGCCTACCTCAAGGAACAGGGCCGCGTGTTCAAGCACGAAACCTTTGTTCATAGCTACCCCCACTGCTGGCGTACCGGCGTGCCTCTGCTGTACCGCGCCCTCAAGACCTGGTTCTTGAAGATCGATGGCGAAGTCACCAACGCAGAAGGCGTTACCAAGACTTTGAAGGAATGGATGGTCGAAAACAACCAGACCGTGAACTGGGTTCCCGACCACATCAAGAGCGGCCGCTTTGGTAAGTGGATTGCCAACGCCCGCGACTGGAACCTTTCTCGTAACCGTTTCTGGGGTACCCCGATTCCTGTATGGATTGCTGACGATGGCGAAATGATCGCTGTGGGCTCCATCAAGGAATTGGCAGACCTCACCGGTGAAACTCTGGACGACTTGCACAAGCACTTCGTGGACAAGATTGTCATCAAGAAGGATGGCAAGGAATTCAAGCGTACTCCGGAAGTGTTTGACTGCTGGTTTGAATCTGGCTCCATGCCTTATGCTAGCCGCCACTATCCGTTTGAAAACAAGGAACTGGTTGAAAAGAGCTTCCCGGCTGACTTCATTGCCGAAGGTCTTGACCAGACCCGCGGTTGGTTCTACACCTTGACCGTTCTTTCCAACGCTCTGTTCCAGAAGCCCGCCTTCAAGAACGTAATCGTGAACGGTATCATCTTGGCCGAAGACGGTTCCAAGATGAGTAAGTCCAAGAAGAACTATCCGGACCCGAACGAACTTATCGAACGTACCGGCGCTGACGCTATCCGCCTGTTCCTCATTAACTCTGCAGCTCTTAAGGCTGAAGACCTCCGCTTCTCCGAAGAAGGCGTGAAGGGTATCGTGAAGCAGGTGATGCTCCCGCTGTGGAACGCCGTTAGCTTCTTCGTTTCTAACCACAATGCCGACGCCGCCAAGGGCCAGCTCAACTGGAATCCGGGTGAAGTGGTGAAGTCCGAAAACGAACTGGACCGCTGGATGCTTGCAACCCTGCAGGATCTGGCCGCCAAGGTCGAAGTGGAAATGAAGGCTTACCGTTTGTACAACGTGGTGCCTGCAATCATCGCCGCTGTGGATGACCTGACCAACTGGTACGTCCGTCGTAGCCGCCGCCGTTTCTGGAAGTCTGAAAACGATGGCGACAAGAATGCAGCTTACGCTACCATGTACAAGGTGCTTGTCGATTTCAGCAAGATTCTTGCTCCGTTCCTGCCGCTCCTGGCCGAAGAAATCTACCAGATTCTCGTTCGCGAAGTGGATGCCAACGCACCTGTGAGCGTACACCTCTGCGAATTCCCAAGCGCTGACGAATCCTTGAAGGACGAAGCCCTGGTGCAGCGTATCGCAATGGTCCGCGGCATGGTGGAAATGGGCCGTGCAATCCGTGCTACGAACAACGTAAAGAACCGTATGCCGATTGCTAGCATGACTGTGGTTCCGCACGGTGCTGTTGAAAAGGAAGTGGCCGAAACCATGAAGGACCTCATCCTCGAAGAACTGAACGTTCGCGAAATGAAGTTCCTTGAAGATGAAACCGTTCTTGTTAAGCTTTCTGCAAAGCCCAACTTCCTGGGCATCAAGGCTAAGGGCCCTGAATACGCCAAGAACATGAAGGTCATCTCTGCAAAGCTTAACAGCCTGAGCGCTGACGAAATCAAGGCCCTGCAGGGTGGTGAAACCATCAAGTTCGAATTCGGCGAAGTCGGTGCTGACTGCCTCATGATCCAGCGCATTGTGCCGGAAGGCCTTGCCGTGGACGCTGACAGCCACTTCACTGTTGCTCTGGACCTGAACGTTACCGATGACCTGCGCCGCGCTTGCGTCGCCCGTGAACTCGTGAACCGCATCCAGAACCGCCGTAAGGAACAGAACTACACCATCACTGACAAGATCGAAGTGACCTTGTTCTCTGAAAGTGAAATGTTCAAGCAGGCCGTTGCTGAAAACGAAGCTTATATTGCTGGCGAAACGCAAGCTACCGCAATTAAGTGGGCTGCCGCCGCTGATGGCCTCGAAGCCAACGACGCTGACGGCGAAGCTTTTGCTTTCACTACCGTGATCGCTAAGTAATTCTTAAAAGGGAAGCTAATAAGAGAATTTCTTATTAGCTTTCTTTATAAGAATACAGATTGACATTTTATGTCATTATTTTATTCTATTTTGTTTAGTGTTCATTTGGATGCGGAATTAGAAGATGGCTCAAAAAATAAAAAATCCTTTGGTTATGCCTGTTGTAAAGTGGGTTGGTGGGAAACGCCAACTTATTAAGGACCTTAGGGCATATATGCCAAAGGGACAAATAACAAAGTATTTTGAACCGTTTTTTGGGGGTGGCGCGTTACTTTTTGATTATCAACCAAAGTGTGCTATCGTAAACGATGTGAATTCCGATTTGATCGGAATGTATAAGACAATTGGTTCCAGTGTAGGAGCTTTGATTGATGAATTAAAAAAACATCCTAACGATGAACAGCATTTTTATGAAATTCGTGATCTGGATAGAGATCGTGAAAAATATGATAGCTTATCCGAGGTTGAAAAAGCTGCTAGACTGATTTTTTTAAATAAAACCTGCTACAATGGCTTGTTCCGTGTTAATAATGCTGGTGAATTTAACACTCCTTTTGGACATTATGCAAATCCTAATATAGTTAATGAACCTATATTGAGGGCCGTTAGCAAATATTTGAGTGAAAATAACATAACACTTAATACAGGGGATTTTGAAAATGCTTTGGATGGTGTGACGAAATGTTCTTTTGTATATTTTGATCCTCCTTATGATCCTGTATCAAGTTCTGCGAGTTTTACGGGATATTCTAAAGGAGGATTTGATCGAGATGAACAAAAGAGGCTTAAATCTGTTTGTGATACTCTAGATGCGAGTGGCGTGAAATTCATGGTTTCAAATTCGTCAACGCCTTTCATTCATGAATTATATTCTAAGTACAATGTAAATGTTGTTCAAGCAAAGAGGGCTGTTAACTCTATTGGAACGAAAAGAGGAAATGTCAACGAGGTTATAATTACGAATTATGAGTATTCTTCGGAAAAATGATAAAGCATGGAATGAATTGTTTGCTCATTTCTGTATTTTGAAAAAAATTAGTGAATGTGGACAGTTTGTTATTTCTGCGGATCAAATAAAACAAGTCAGTCATCAAGAACCTCGCTTGATAACAAAATTCGATCACTCTATTAATCTTCCTAAAATCTTTTCAGATAATCATTTGTCTATTCTTCCGGTTACAAGGGGAAATTATGTGATATCTGAATTTAAAGCTTATCATGCCTTTGAAGAATGTAATAGTCCTATCCAGGAATTTTCTTTACCGGATTATTTGCAATCTATAAATGATGATGAAATTCCAAGTGAAACTATCGCAATAAATGCTGCCTTCGCATCGGGTATTTTAAGCGATTTTTTTGAGGATGAAGATCTTTGCCCAACAGTTTGTGGGAGAATGCGTTCTGGAAACTTTGATTTTGAAATAAATAATGTGAAAAATGAACGTGTTCATGTTGGAGTCCAAAATTCGCAGATAGAAATAGACTCTGCATATGAGGGCTTAAAGTACTTGTCTATTATCGAAGCTAAGAAAAACTTATCGGATGATTTTTTGATTAGGCAGCTTTATTATCCTTATCGAACTTGGTTAGGACGAATAAATAAAAGAATAAAGCCGATTTTTCTTGTGCATTCAAATGGAATTTTCCACTTGTATCAATATGATTTTGAAGATCCTTTGTTGTACAATTCTTTGAAATTAGTAAAACATTCTCGTTATTCTATTGAAAATACGGAAATTTGTATGGATAATGTTGTGGATGTTTTGAACGGAATAAACCTTGTTGGAGAACCTGAAGTCGCCTTTCCTCAGGCTGACAAATTTGACCGTGTTATCAACTTATGTGAAATTTTGAACAGAAGAAAATATACGCGTGAAGAAGTAACAGAAAAATATGCTTTTGACGTCAGGCAAACGAATTACTATACAGATGCAGCCCAGTATTTAGGTCTTGTTCGAAAAGTTGATGGCCCTTCTTATGAATTGACACCGGCTGGCAAAAGTATATTGGCAATGCCTTATAAAAGGCGTCAGTTGGCTTTTTGTGAAAAAATATTGCAACACAAAGCTTTTAATGAAACTTTGAAAAGATCCTTAACAGCAGGTTGTTTGATCGATAAAGATACTATTGTTTCTATAATGCGTACAAGTGATTTGTATAAGGTTGAATCGGATAGTACATTTGAACGTAGAGCCTCAACGGTCCGTTCTTGGGTGAATTGGATTTTAAGTTTAGTTCAAGGATAATTTTTTCATGGAAAACATGGAACCCAAAGAGTTTCTTTCGGAAATGACTAGCGTTTGGAATTTTCCAGAACGTGGAAATTGGGCTACACATTCAAATAAATATCGAGGCAATTGGTCTCCGTATGTGCCGAGAAATTTGATTTTGCGATATTCCAATGAAGGTGACCTTGTTTTAGATCAATTTGCTGGAAGTGGAACAACTCTTGTTGAAGCGAAGCTGTTGGGGCGAAACGCTTTTGGTGTAGATATAAATCCAGAAGCGGTTAGATTATGTAAGAAATCCATAGACTTTGAAACCGCCAAAAAGTCGCATATTGCAATAAGGAAAGGTGACGCACGAAAGCTGAATTTTATTTCTTCAGAAAGCGTAGATCTTATTGCAATGCACCCTCCCTACGCTGATATTATAAAGTATAGCGAAAATTTAAAGGGTGACTTATCTCTGCTTTCCGTGAAAGATTTTCTCGAAGACATGCACTCTGTTGCTTCAGAGTCCTATAGGGTTCTGAAAAAAGGGAAAGTATGCTCTTTTTTAATCGGTGATGTTCGCAAAAGAGGGGTGTTGCACCCTGTCGGTTTCGAATTGATGAACATTTTTGTAAATATTGGTTTTGAACTTAAAGAGATAATTATCAAAGAACAGCATAACTGCATAGGAACTAAAAAATGGCAATCAAAGAAAAATGATTTTCTTTTGATTGCCCATGAGTATTTATTTGTATTTCAAAAAAAACTGAGATGATGGAATTTTTATGAGTGAAAAAAAAGAAGAAGAACGAAGGTGGCATTTTCTTATAAGTTGTGTTAAAAGACCTTTCGTATATTGTTGGAAATATTTGTCCGACACTGTATTATGGGCTGTGTTTATTTTTTTTGGGGGGTTGTTAGGTGTCGTCATCAACCTTATTCAAAGATGCTTGTTTGAAGATCTTAGTTGGTCGCAAGCTATATACATAGATAGTTGTTGTGGAAATTTTTATACCTATGCTCTTGTTTTGATTTGTTCAACACTTGGTCCACTATTTATAAGTCTTTCAGGAGATGAAACACCTCATTTTAGGAAAATAAAAATCTATCTAACTACAATTTGTGTGTTTGGAATGCTTCTTTGTGCTATTTTCTATTCAATGCAATCTAAGAAATGGTTGAATATTGAGCAAATTGGCAATGTTGAATACTCGGTTGATTGGTGGCAATTAATCTTTTTTGCTTTTTCTATATTAGTTTCTTTATATGCTCTCGGAGTACAGTTTATTGATCGAGATAAAGAAAAAAATAGTGATCTTGAATCGTTTTGCCATTCAAAAGCATTAGGTGATTTGGAGAAATCTAATCCTACGACTACAGATGATGAGGTGAAATTATGAAAATAATAGAGACTCCTGTGATTCAGTTTGTTCAGCCTGTTGGAACTTTTTTTTTAGGGAGAGTTAGTGCTAACAAATTAGAAGGAGCTGTAAAAATTTCACGGCGAAGTGAAGATGTCGATGGACAACAGCGAGATCTTGAAAGATCTCGTTTGAAAGAAATATCTCAATATTGTGAAGATCCTGATGCCACGTTTCCTACGGCGGTTATATTGAGTGTCGAAGAATCCTCTACAACAAAGCTGACATTATCTGGCGGTGATTTAAAAATAGAATTTGAAGACTGTTTTGGCGTAGTTATTGATGGCCAACACCGTTTATGTGGTATATGGAATTCGAATTGCTCAGATGCTTTTGAATTACCTGTTGTTTTTATGCTTAATCCAACGATGGAGGAAAAAGCATATGTTTTTTCTATTATTAATAGTAAACAGGCAAAGGTTAGTCAAAGTTTGATATATGATTTGTTTGACGTTTCTGAATTGAGAAGCCCCCAAAAAACAGTTCACGAATTGGCTCGAGCCTTGAATGCAAGGTCGGATTCACCATTTTATAACAGATTGAAAATGCTAGGAAAGGCTACGGTGGAACAGAAAGACGCTACATTAAGTCAAGGGACATTTTCAAAAAGAATTTTATCCTTAATTTCCAAAAATCCTAGTAAAGACAGCCTTGCTATAAAGCGTAAAGAGTTGCTTGAACAGGATGAACATTTAATTTTTCGTAAATATTTTATTGAAGAACACGATGAATATATTTTGAAAATAATAACAAATTGCTTTAATGCTTTAAAAGATGTTTTTAGGAATGAATGGGAAGATCCTAAAAATAATATTTTATGGAAAACGACAGGGTTCAGTGCTGTAATAGATAGCTTACCAAAAATGTTTAGATATGGTAAGGGAAAAAAGGATTTATCGCAGGAGATGTTTGAGGAGATCTTCAAACTATTGGCTCAAAAATTGAGTGCTGATAATAAGTCGTTAAACAGTTCGGATTTTAGATCCGGAGAACAGGGAATGAGTGATTTGCGAGAAATGATTGAAAAATGCGTGGAAGAAAAAGAATGCTAAAATGAGTTTGAACAAGATTATTGCTCCTTTCCGAAGGAACTGATTTCCCCAGCGCAGACGAATCCTTGAAGGACGAAGCCCTGGTGCAGCGTATCGCAATGGTCCGCGGCATGGTGGAAATGGGCCGTGCAATTCGCGCTACGAACAACGTAAAGAACCGTATGCCGATTGCTAGCATGACTGTGGTGCCCCATGGTGCTGTAGAAAAGGAAGTGGCCGAAACCATGAAGGACCTCATCCTCGAAGAACTGAACGTTCGCGAAATGAAGTTCCTGGAAGACGACAACCGTGCGAGGCGAGTGCCACGACCAAGCTTGCTTGGACATGGCCGAGCCGAAGCGGTTGGCACGAAGTGCAAACCGTTCTGGTGAAGCTTTCTGCAAAGCCCAACTTCCTGGGCATCAAGGCCAAGGGTCCTGAATACGCCAAGAAGATGAAGGTCATCTCTGAACGATTGTCAAAGCTTACCTCTGCGGAGATTAAGGCGTTGATGGGTGGTGACAACCTCGAAAAGCGAGAGCAGCGAGAAGACTTGTCTTCTCATTGCCGAGCTGAAGAGGTTGGGCGCGAAGCGCAAACCATCAAGTTCGAATTCGGCGAAGTCGGTGCAGACTGCCTCATGATCCAGCGCATTGTGCCGGAAGGCCTTGCCGTGGATGCTGACAGCCACTTTACCGTTGCTTTGGACTTGAACGTCACCGACGACCTGCGCCGCGCTTGCGTCGCCCGCGAATTGGTGAACCGCATCCAGAACCGCCGTAAGGAACAGAACTTCGCAATTACCGACCGCATCAACATTGAACTTTATTCTGAAAGTGAAGTGCTGAAGTTGGCCGTTAAGGAAAACGAAGCTTACATCACCGGCGAGACCCAGGCTAACGCAATCATCTGGAAGGATTCTGCTGCCGGCCTGCAGGACACTGACGCCGATGGCGAAAAGGTCGCAGTCGAAGCTGTAAAAGCCTAACAAGGCGAACGTCGCGGACATGCTTGCATGTCCATGACCGAGCCGCATAGGCTAGGTGCGAAGTGCCCAGGCTTAATTGACCTGCGAGTCATTCTCGCGAAGACGAGAATCTAGCATGTAAAGAAGTCCCCGAAGTTAAGTGCTTCGGGGATTTTTTGTTTTACAAAAGCAAATTCTTGCTGCCCGGTAATGTCAACTCGGTCAGTAAAAACACCCCAAAAGTGTCAACCTTTTTTAGGGAATGTCAAGAAAGTTGAATTATGTGTATATTTATCACATTTTCTACAGGATTTTTGAGTGAAAAATCACATTTTCTACAAAAATTTATATATTGACTCTTGAACGAGATGTCTTATGAAACGAAAAATTCTTGACGAACTTTTGCAATGGAAGAATCGCAACGACCGAAAACCGCTCATACTGCGGGGTGTTCGCCAATGCGGAAAAACGTGGGCACTAAAGGAATTTGGCCGCACCTGCTTTGAAAACGTAGCCTATTTCAACTTCGATTTTGACCAAAGCCTCGCTTCTGTTTTCGAAAGCACAAAGGATCCCAAGCGCTTGATTCCGCAACTTTCCCTGTTGAGTGGAGTCCCCATTGAACCACAAAAAACGCTCATTGTATTCGATGAAATCCAGTGCTGTGGCAAGGCGCTGAACAGCCTCAAGTATTTTTGCGAAGACGCTCCAGAATATGCCGTGGCAAGCGCGGGTTCGTTGCTTGGAGTCTCGCTTTCGAAGGATGGGTTCCCTGTAGGGAAGGTTCAGTTCCTAGACGCCTATCCCATGGATTTCGAAGAGTATTTGGCCGCCTCGGATGCAGAGAGTTTTGCTAATTATATGCAGTCCATAGACTCTCTCGAAAACATTCCGCTTGCATTTGCTGCCCCTCTCGAAGAAAAACTCAAGCACTATTTTGTGAGCGGAGGAATGCCTGGCGTTGTCAAGAATTTTGTTCAGAATTATGATTCCACTCAGGTGGAATACGGGCTCGATGAACTGAACGATTCTTACGAACGTGATTTTGCCCGCCATGCCGATCGCGGTGATTTCCCAAAAATATCCCTGATTTGGAAATCCGTGCCGTCACAGCTTGCGCACGAAAACAAGAAGTTCTTGTACAGTGCTGCAAAACCCGGAGCCCGCGCCCGCGAATACGAGAATGCACTGATGTGGCTGGTAAATGCTGGCCTTGCGTACAAAGTAGCCCGTATCAAGAAGCCGGGAATACCCTTGTTGGCGTACGAAGATTTGTCCGCCTTCAAAATCTATATGGCCGATGTAGGCCTATTGCGCAGACTTTCGGGTGTGACTCCGCAAACCGTCATCTTAGGCGATGCACTCTACACTGAATTCCACGGAGCTTTTGCCGAAAACTATGTGCTGCAGGCGCTACGCAAACAATACGGCAAAAATATATTCTACTGGACCGATGAAAATTCAAGATATGAAGTGGACTTCATCATCCAACACGAAAACCTCATTATCCCGGTAGAAGTGAAGTCCGGTAAAAACATCGTTTCGACCAGCATGAAAAACTACGCGAGTCGTTTTGATGATATCACAAAACTACGCGTCCGCTTCTCCATGAAAAACCTGGCCCTGGACGAGAACGTTCTGAACATCCCGCTTTACCTCGCCGACCAGGCGAAGCGCCTCATCGCGCTTGCCGTGGAAAAATGGGCATGAGGAGTGTGTTGGTGTGAGGAATGTAGGAATGAGGCCGCAGAGATTGCTATTTAGAGAATGGTAGAATATGAGTGAATGGAAAGAAACGAGATTAGGTGATGTTATAACTGATATCGCAGCAGGGCCTTTTGGATCAAACCTTAAAATAGAGTGTTTTGTTGAAAAGGGTTTTCCGATAATAGATGGTGCAAATCTAAAGGTTTTTCGTGTCACTGACAATGTAACAAAGTTTGTTACAAAAGAAAAAGCGTATTCTTTAGCTCGTTCTATTGCTCGAAGAGGTGATATTGTTGTTACTATAAGTGGAACTGTGGGACAGATTGCGTATATTCCTGAAAATTCGGAATATGAAGAATATCTATGCTCTCAAAGACAATTTAGAGCAACTTTTGACTTGTATAAAGTTTGTGTCCCGTTCCTTGTCTATTATTTCCATTCTTACGAGGGACAACATAAAATATTGTCTTTTGCAAATCAAGTTGGTGTACCGGCGTTATCGCAGCCTCTAAAAAACTTTAGAGAAATTCGATTGATGTTGCCTCCTCTCGCAGAACAAAAGCGAATTGCCGGCATACTCTTCGCCCTCGACGACAAAATCGAACTCAACAATAAGATAAACGATAATTTAGCAGCCTAAATCTGGACTTTTTCTGCGTCTATTTCACCAGACATGAGTTTTGGGAGAACCAACATCTTTGGGGGAGAAAAAAGGAATATTTCCATTCCAATAAGTTTCTTCTGTTATTCATCAATGAAATCAACTACACCTCCGGTCGAAAGCTGAACAAGGACCTGATTTCTCGGCTTTCCACTTGCGAGTTCATTCGTGAAGGCAGGAACATCTTCATCACCGGAGCGACAGGAAGCGGGAAGACATACATGGCCTGCGCATTCGGTTACGAAGCCTGCAGGCGGTTTTACACAACCTGTTTCGTTCGTCTCCCGACCTGCTGATTGAACTGGAAATGGCTAAGGAAAACAGGACTTTCACGAAGGCCATGCTGAAGTATACGAAACCAACGCTCTTGATTATCGATGAGTGGTTGCTCTTGAAGCCAAGCGAAAATGAGCAGAAGACGATTTTCGAGATACTTCACCGAAGGAGTGGGAAATCATCGACGATTTTCTGTTCCCAGTATCCATCCTCTGAATGGTATGATCAGCTAGGCGGCATGGCAAATCCGTTGGCTGATTCGATTCTAGATAGAATCATTCATAACGCCTATACGATAGACATCCGCAGTTCTGACCCCAACAAGGACATCTCTATGCGGGAAGTCTATGGATTGGATAAGAAGTTAAGCCGCTAAAGCGGTTTCCTCCATTCCGGAACGGCGTTTTTTTCACGCCGGAATAATCAATTGACACTAAACTATCAAAAATAAAGATTATTTTAGGGAAGAAGATGAGAAACGTTTGGCAGTTCGCGATGAAGTGACTATTTGCAATAAGTTCCTTGCTAGTTCTGCGAAGGTTGCGGGTTATCCTGTTGCAATCAGTATGGAGTAGCGTTTTCTGATTTTGTATTCAAGGTGTATTCAAAAATGTAAATTTTGTAAAATAACGAATTAAATATGTTTATTATTGTAATAAATAAGCAATTATGTACTAAATTTGTGGATAGAAGGTAACTGTTGTCGTTAAATTATTCACAATGAACCAGATTTTACAATATCAAGATTATAGACGTTTTTTGCAGGATTTTTATGATTGGAAAAAGCGCACATCGGCATTTTCGTGGCGTGACTATTCAAAAATGTGCGGGTTTATATCACCCGTGTTTATGAAGCAGGTTTGTGAAGGCAAGTCGAATCTCGGAAAAAATGCCACTGTCAAGGTAGCCGATGCCTTTGGTTTTGTAGGGGTCGAACGAGACTATTTCTTTAATCTGGTAATGTATGCACAGGCAAAAAACGATGGAAAAAAACGATTTGCCTTTGCCGAAATGCAGTCCATAGCGAAAGCGAATAAGGTGCACCATATCGGAGCGGAATCTTTTCGGTACTATGATTCGTGGGTGCACCCCGTAATTCGCGAACTGGCTCCTGCCATGCCAGGGGCGATGCCCAAGGAAATCGCCAAAAAATGCATTCATGAAGTATCCGCTAGGGAGGTAAAGGAGTCCATTGATTTTCAAGTCGAAGCAGGAATCCTCAAGCTGACTGGAGAATCGACGTACGCACAGACGGATAAAATTCTAGCGGGTGATACACAGTCGATCTCGTTGGCAGTCCGCTCTATGAATAGACAGATGGCGAATTTTGCCATAGATGCAATAGACCGTTTTTCTGTCGATGAACGTTTTGTTTCGGGAATAACCATGGGAGTGTCAAACGATGCTTACGGTAAGATTGTAGAAGTCTTGCGTAAATGTCGCGAAGAAGTTCAGAGTATCATTCTGAGTGATGACAAGACGGAACAAGTCTTGCGACTGAATCTACAGCTTTTCCCGTTGACTCAAAAAATAGAAGGTGCAGAAAATGAAAAGTAAGGTGTTTGATGGTTTCCTTGCTTCGTTGACTATTTGTATGCTGTCGCATACGCTTTTAGCCTGTTCAGAAAAAGTGGCTTCCGGTGGAACCGTCGATGAAAACACCATAGCAGAAAAAGAAATCGCGGAGCTTCATGTAGATTCTGTAAAAGTATTTGCCGATGCCGAACCAGCAGATGTCGGCAATCATAAAATTGACTCTATCGCCTATTGGTATGAAATTAAATTTCATAGCGAAAGGGAAAGCTACTTTGCTTATACAGAAGATGACCCGAACTTGTATTGCTATGTCAATGTTTATCAGGAGGAATTTGGAGTTCAATCTCAAATAAGCATACAAGATGTAGGTGAATTTGGATATACATTCTTTTTAACTTCAAATGACAACGGCATTATTTTCCACGAAAAGCTAGACAACATCTATTTTGATAAAAGCCGCTGCGAAAAAGACCTTTCCGAATTTGAAAAAAACTGTAACGATGAAGGCGGGAGCTTGTCCCTCCATATGGTAAACTGCGAAGAAAGTGGTTTGCACTTGACATGTTCTTCTGCCAAAGAACACCTTGTCGGTAATGTAGATGGCATCTTGAAAGATTTTGCTGAAAAAATGAAAAAAAGATGTTTGGAGAAATAGTGAAATGAAAAGACTGGAACTTGGAATGTTATTCTTTATTCTTATTTTTGCGGGCTTTTTTTTAGAAGGCTGTAGTGCTCTTGATGATTTTGCAGATTGTTCGGGAGCTTCTGGAAATTATGAAAAAGATGTCAATGCAAATACTTACTATTCTTTTAAAAAACATAAATTTGAAAATAGAGTATTTAACGATGATAAGAATAAAACGGAATATCAAATTTACAATGTGTTTTTTAAGGAAATTTTAGAATTGTTCGATGATTCCGCATTTACGTACAACAAAATATGGGAGCATCATTCTGATTCAAGTAACACTGAAATTATAGTCGATACAGTGGAATATATGTCTGGAACTTTTTCTATCCGATCCGTTGACGGGGAAAAATGGCATAGTTTTGTTCTCAAATCAGATTCCCTATTTATTCGATGGAGGCTCTTGCGCGATAATAACTATTTATATGCCGATACATACACATACAATCTTGTAATTGATGAACAATATCGTTCCGAGCCTTTTAGCGCTCAGTATGATTCGGTTTTACTTAATGTCGATCTGCAAGATTCCTGTTTTACGCTTGCCAGCTGGTATCAAGAGCCCGATGATATGCCGTTCTCTTGTTCGGTTCCGTATGCGGTGATAGAAAGAATCTTTTGCGCAAATACAGCCATGAAAGATTCTTCAATTGTGGGAGTTATAAGTAAATAAAAAAAGAGAGGTCTTTATATGAAAATGAAATCTATTCATGCTGTAGCAATATTTGTTACATATCTATATTCTTCGGATTCTTTCGGAGGAATCGGCCTTGCTAAATCGCAAATGGAATCTTGTTAGCGGAGATGGAATAAAGGTTGAAAAAATCTATTCCCAAAAAACGTAGTTGAACTAACCGTTGGAAAAATTATTTTGTATCCTGAAATGAAGATCCTTGTGTGTGGGTCAAAAAAATCTCGTCCTAGATTTTCCATAGAAAAAGTCAACGGGTTTAGGAAAAAAGAATGTGGAAAATCTATAGAAAATGTTGTCGAAAAATCTGAAGTTTCCGATTCAGCCAAACTTTCTTTTAAATTATCAACAAAAGCATCTGAGAAAATGAAAATTAAATTTCTATAATTCAAATATGGATTTGAACGTATTTGTGTTATTACACATTTCATGTTAATATGAAAATTGAAATGATATATATTGCGGCTTAGGATTTTTCAAAAAATATAATCTATGTTTTTTTGAAATTCTTTGTAGTCCTCTATTAGAAGATGTTCTAGATTTGTTTTATATCCTTATCCAATATTCATTCATGTTGGATCAGTTGATTTCGAAGGCTGGTGCCATTACCAGCGGCGAAGACCGCTTTATGGAATGGAAGACCAAGGAGGGTAATCGTGAGTCTGACGCTATTGCAGACTTTACAACCTTTTTTGAAGGAATTTTCCTATATTAAGGAACAAAGAAAATCACCCCAAAAAAGTCTAGTTTTAGAAATGAGTAGGAGATGGGCAACCCGACGGCCCGGTCAGAACATAAATGCTTTGACGCAACATTTGTCTTTTGAATTTTTTTTATTTTTCCACGCCAAGGAAAATAAGGCAGCGTGAAACAGGTTCAGTTTACATACGAAAATCCAAAGCATTTTAGAGATGTTTTGCAGAGGATTGCGAGATTTCGTGGCGGAAAGCCATTGAAGTTCCTGTTTCATGTCGTTTCAGGGCAGTCCGATCTTACGGCGCTTAACGATGCCTGCGCGGCGCTTGAAGAATACTTCCCGGATTCGGTTTGCATTGGAAGCTCGAGCGCCGGCAATATTGTCAGCGGAAAACTTTCCAGGAAATCAGTTTCTGTTTCCTGCACTTTGTTTGAACGAGACACAACCCGCGTAGGTCTTTTGCAGTATGCTCTGGATGAAGAGTTTGCTGCATCCTCTATCGAAAATTTGGTTCACGAAGTGGAGAAAAGACCATGGGTGACTGCCGTTGAAATTCTAGCTGCATCGGCCACTTTTTCCTACACTAAACTTTGTGAGAGGTTGACAAACCTTAGGCGTGATGTTCAGGTTTTTGGTGGCTTGGCAAGGTTTGTTGGCGAAGAAATTCCTGCTTTTGTATTTTCCAATAGGTACGGCTTTTCCGATGAAGCCATGGTCTGCGTCCTCTATGGCGGTGAAGATTTTTATGTGGAGACTGCAAAGGTTTCTGGCTGGAAGCCTTTAGGCAAAAGTTTCCCGGTGACCAAGGCAGAAGGTAATGTGTTGTGGGAACTGGATGGCAAGCCTGCGTTTGAAGCTTACTCCAAGTATCTGAACATTCAGAACGATTACTACTTCTTTGAAAATACTCTGGAGTTCCCACTCTTCTACCATGAAAACGGAGAGAACCTTTTCCGTTCGCCGCTTGCATGCTCGGAAGATGGTGCGTTGCTGCTGCAGACTGATATTGCAGAAGGTGCTTCCGTCAGGATTGCCTACGGCGACCCGCAGGCAATGATGGACAGCGTAAAGTTCGAAGTCAACCGTCTGTCTAAATTTTGCCCGGAAGCAATCATTGCGTATTCCGATCTTTCCAGAAAAACATATTGGGGTGAAGCCGATGTGAACAAGGAAACGCTGCCGTTGAACACGCTTGCTCCGACTTTTGGTTTTTATGCAAGTGGTGAACTTTTGCGTACTGGGAATTCTGTAAATCTTCACAACTCTGTAATGGCCATTGTCGCCATGCGTGAAGGCCCCGCAAACCCGGCAAGACTGAAAAATGCCGAAGTCCTTGAAGAGGCCTCTGCCGGCAGGGTTTCTGTCATTAGCCGCCTTGCAAACTTTACCAATGTTTCTTCTGCGGAACTTTTGGAAATGTACACCAAGATGACCAAGAATTCCATAACGGATGCCTTGACAGGTCTGTACAATCGTGGCGAAATCCAGCGGCGCATTACAGAACGCCTTGCCGAATGCCCGGGCGAAAGCATGTCGCTTGTGATGATGGATATCGACAACTTCAAGTCTGTGAACGATACATATGGCCATAAGGAAGGCGATAACGTGATTGTCGGGCTTTCTAACCAGATTCAGATGACGACATTTGAAAATGCCCCGGATGCAGATGCCGGCCGTTGGGGTGGTGAAGAATTCATGGTGATGCTCCCTGACATGGGCATTAAGGAAGCTGTTGAATTTGCAGAGGCCGTGCGCAGCGGTTTTGCGCAAGTCAATTTCCCTGCGGTAGGGAAGAAGACGATTAGCGTGGGCGTTACGGAATTGAACTGCGAAGATACTGTAAATTCCATTTGCGTTCGCGTGGACGAAGCCCTTTACGAAGCAAAGCGCACCGGCAAAAACAAGGTCGTTGTCGCGTGATGAACTAATTCATCAAATTGTTTTTTTCAAATATTTTTTGTACATTCTCGATTATGAGCGATATTGCAATTCAATCCGTCAAGACTCCAGATTTTGAAATGGAGTATGTTTGCTTTGGCAATGGTCCAAAGAAATTGGTCATTATACCTGGCTTGAGCCTTCGCAGTGTTTTGGCTTCGGCTGCAGCAGTGGAGACTGCTTATAAAATGTTCAAGGAAGAATATACGGTCTATCTTTTTGACCGCAAAAAGGATGTTCTTCCGGGTTATTCCATTGCAGATATGGCGCATGACATGGCCGCTGCCCTTAAGGCGTTAAATCTTGCCCATGTGGATGTTTTTGGCACGTCGCAGGGTGGCATGGTGGGGCAGTATCTTGCCATCGAATACCCGGAACTTGTGGATCACCTTGTGCTTGCATCGTCCTCTTCGAAGGCGGAACCCTTGCAGATAGAAGTCATCGAAGGCTGGGCCGACATGGCAGAGGCCCTCAACGCAGAAGAACTTGTGGCTTCGTTCATCGACAACGCATTTTCTCCAAACTTCTTGAAGCGCTACCGTCGCGCCCTGTTGGTAATGTATCGCAATTTGACCGAAGCTGAAATGAAGCGCTTTGCCATCATGGCACGCGCCTGCAAGGGTGTCAATTCCTATGATCGTCTGGGTCAAATCAAGTGCCCGGTGTTCGTGATTGGAGCTGGCCTCGATCATGTCGTATCTTATGAAGCGAGCGTGAAGATTGCAGAAAAGCTGAAGGTATGCGGAGTGCCTTCAGAGTTTTATACCTACGAAGAGTATGGGCATGCCGTCTATGACGAAGCCCCCGATTACAAGAATCGCGTCTTGAATTTTTTGCGCAGCCGATAAGGCCGTCGCTCTAATCCTTGATTTTATCCATCGTTTCGCAGATTTCCTTCTTCATTCCAAGGAACACTTCAACGAGTTCCGGTTCAAAGTCGGTGCCGCGTCCTTTTTTGATAATGCTGAAACATTCTTCAAGCGGGATTGCGTCTCTATAGCAGCGCTTTTGTGAAATGGCATCGAACACGTCGGCTATTGCCATGATGCGTGCTGCAAGCGGAATTTCCTTTTTGCTGCGGCCTTCCGGGTAGCCTTTGCCGTTCCACTTTTCGTGGTGGTAGCGAGCCACTTCGTAAACCATTTGGCGGTAATTGTCGTCACCGATGTGCGAGAATGTCTGCTTGATGATTCTGCCGCCGTTTTCTGCGTGGCTCTTCATGATTGCGTATTCTTCGTCGGTGAGCTTTCCGGGCTTTTGCAATATGTGGTCGGGGATCGACATTTTGCCGATGTCGTGCATCGGAGCTGCGTTTGTCAGGTTCGTTACGAATTCATCGTTGATCGTGTCGCTGTATATGCCGCGCTTTAAAAGTTCCTTGGCAAGCAGTTCCACATAGCTGCTTGTGCGCTTTACATGGCCGCCCGTGCTTTCATCGCGGTTTTCAACGAGGTTTGCAAAACCAAGAACCATGTCCTTGTTGAGTTCCCTGATTTTTGAAGTATCGTTGATCTGCCTGTCTAAAAGCTTGGTCGTGCGTACCGAAAGAAAATAGAGTAGAAAGCCGAAGCTGAAAAGGGTGAGCATTCTTGGCAAAATGCTGAACAATAGCAGGCGCTTCATGACTAGAAAGTTTTGGTCCGGCACAAATTCCGCAAAAAATCCGCAGAACTGTCCGATGATGGAAATGATGACGGTAAGTATCAGGCCGTAGAATGTTGTCTTTTTGGAGAAGTAGATGCCTGCAAGTGCTATCGGGAATGCATAGACAAGGACTGCATGGAACGAAAGCGTTGTTTCGAGTACCAACAGGAACAGGTTGACGAATATGATGTAGATGTTTTTTAGCCAGGGCGTTGAGGGGTCAAAAATATGGTTTAAAATTTTTGGAGCAAGCAAAAGGGCTGCACTTATTGCATAGGCGGTAAGCATCACGGCTTGGTCAATGATGAATACGTGCAGCAAGTTCAATATGAGAATCAAAGTAAATATGGCCAAAGTAATGACCAGGACGTTTGCGACGGTCTTGTTTGCTTCAGCTTCGTTTTGCCTGACTATGAAATGTTCATGCAATGTCATACGCTATAGCTCCTTTCATGCAAGGCGACCTCTAAGAATTTCCCTAGTTAAATCAAAGCTCAGAGGTTTATCGTAATGTAATTTACAAAGATTTATAGTCCTGTGTTTTTTCAAAAAATACAACTTTCTCTTTTAGGCTGTTTTTTGCCACTTTCCACCCAAATTTCTGCAATCCCTTTTTATAGGATAAAAAGGAATGGTCTATTGCAGTAATTCTGCAGGCACGCTGTTCGCCATGGCTTCGTACGCCTTTGCACTTGGGTGCAGGTGGTCGCCGGAATCAAAGCCTTCTGCGAATTTCTTTTTGTCCTTCGGGTCGCAAACTGCAAGGTCAAAATCCACGCAGCCATCGAACTTTGCAGAAGTGCGGAGCCATTCATTGAATGCGTTGCGAATGTCATCGCGGTTTTCGCTGTAGGTGCGCCAGCCAAAGATTGGGAGCAGGGTGCCGCTCCAAACATTTAAGCCAAGTTTGCGGGCATATTCAATGTACAGGGTTTCAACGCCGTTTATCAGGTCTTCTGTCGTCGGCATGTCGCTCCAGGGGCGGAACTGGTTTACTTCGACGCCGACCGGGTGAATAATGTCGTTGATGCCGTGCTGTATGATCACGGATTTGGCGCCGGCGACATTTGCTTCGATCGGGAACCTGGTCGCGCCCTTCAAGCCGTAGGCGGCGTAGGTGATGCAGCTGTATTCGCGAAGTATGCGCGTGCCGCTTACTGCCCTGCGGACGATTGCGACATCGTTAAAACCTTCATGTGCGCATCGCAATGCCAAGTAGTCTGGCCAGTCTTGCGCTGTAATGGAATCGCCGTAGCAGATGAGCGCAAAGTTCTTTTCTTCCGTAAATACATCAATGGTGTTCAAGAAGTAGAACCAGTTTGTATTGCGTGTCAAATCTGCCGGCAGGTCTCGCGTCTTGGCGAAGTTTCCGTAGCTGTACTTTCCGCTGGAAAGCGGGCCCGTAATGAGCGTACCTGCGTTCATTTGCGTAAAGTCTGCAAAGTAGAGGCTTACATCGACGGTTTCGCCTGCGGTTGCGCCGAATGCGATTTCATCGCTTGTGATTTCTGTGCCTGGCTGGATTGTGCCGTTTGCATGGCCGCCAAAAGTAATGGCGACGGGGGAGTAGTTTTCGCTTTTGCGGTGGGCCACGTAGGCTTCGCTGATCGTGACCGCCTCTGTGCCTGTCAGGTTCGAAAAGCGGAACCTGAGCTTGTTTCCGTTAAAGCAGATTCGGATAGGGTAGCGCAGAGTCAAGTCTTTTGCGTATGTAGCTTCCTTGCGGTCCGTAATGGAGGTGGCATTGCCCCAGCAGCTGACCCATTTCGTAAAATTCATAGCATTACTTCCAGACATAGTTTTTGTTCAAAATTTAATTATTAAACCGTGCGTCCGCCCCATTCTTCGGAGTGGGCCTTTTCGTGGGCGATAGTTTTGTCGAAGTCGGCTAGCGGTTCGCAATTCTTTTCTACGGCAAGTTGCGTTGCGTGCAGCCGGTTTAGGCATTCGTATTTATCGCGGTCGCCGATCTTTGCCTTTGCGATGCTATCGCCCAATATGCGGATGCTTTCGTCGTAAACGTGCAGTGGCACCGGGAACGGGTGACCATCTTTGCCACCGTGGGCAAAGGAATAGCGGGCCGGGTCGCTAAAGCGCGAGGGCGTTCCGTTTATGACTTCGCTTACAAGCGTTAGCGATTGCAAGGTGCGCGGCCCAAGGCCTGGCGTAAGCAGCAGGCTTTCAAAGTCCTTCGGGTCCGATTCGTAGGCTGTTGCAAGCACGCCGCCAAGGCGCTTCAAATCAACATCTTCTGCAAGCACTTCATGGTGCGCCGGCATGGTGCAGTTTCTGGAACTGTTCACAAGAATCGGCTCGTGCGGTGTTTCAAACAGGTCGTATTGCTGTGGCACGACTATGGAGCGGCTCGGTTCCACAATCTGCTTTATCTCGTGCATCATGCGGTCCGGATTTTCGTGGATAAGGTCCAGAATGGAGCTGCGCGTGTTGCGGGCTTCCTGGTGTGTGAGGTTCAAGATTTCGCCACGGTTCTCGCCGACGATCGCCGTGTGCGGCTCTTCCACAAAGGAACGCAGGTTCGAAGAACTCCAGTGGTAGCGTCTGGCCGCCTTTGCACCCGTGTTCATGCCTTGTTGCACAACGGCCCAGTCGCCTTCATCCGTGACAATGAAGTTGTGCTGATACAGTTGAAAGCCGTCTTGTACGGCAGTGTTATCGACTTTTGCGCAGAGCTTGCTTGTGCGTGCAAGAAAGTTCCCGTTTATTCCGGTCTGGTCTGCAATTTGAAAAAGTTCCGTGGGCGTTTCGCGGGAAAACTTCCCGCGGCCGCCGCAAATGTAAATTCCAAGGTCGCGTGCAATCGGGTTCAAGCCGCGTTTCAGTGCGTACATCACGCTGGTGGTAATTCCCGAAGAATGCCAATCCATGCCGAGTACGGCTCCAAAGGACTGGAACCACAGAGGATCGCTCAGGCGAACAAGGAATTCTTTCTTTCCGTAGTTTTCGACGATGGACTCGGCAATCAATTTACCTAGATCGCGCATGCGCTCTGCTAGCCAACGGGGTACAGTCCCCGTGTGCAATGGTAAATCTGCGACTCCGGTGCGTTTAGGCATGGCGCTGTAAGCTATTCGGCAAAGCCCGGGCTCGGCAAGTGCATGCCTGCCATGGTCAATTTGTTAGCCTTTGCAAATTCCAGAATCTTCTTGCGGCTTTCAATGGACTTTTCCTTGTCCATGTCGTAGTTGGAATTGATTTCCGGATGGTTGATCTGAAGAGCGTAACCATGCATCAAGTCGCCGATCACGAGAAGTTCGCCATGGCGGAAAACGGTGTGGCCTGGAGTGTGGCCGATAGCGTCTATAGCTTCTACGTTATGTGGTAACTTGTCGCCAAATGCAAACAGATGAAGGCTATCGCCATACACTCCAAGAATTGCCTTTTGCAGATCGTTCTTTTCCATGTTCATCCAGGCGTCGCGTTCCACCTGGCCAACAAAAACGGCTGCGTTCTTGAATACCTTTTCAAAGCCAGTTTCGCTCTTTTTTACAAGGCCGGAAATATGGTCCACATGCAAGTGCGTAAGGTATACAAGCTTGATGTCATTCGGGTTCACGCCCATTTCGTTCAGGTGCGTTGCAAGTTGTCCGCCAAAGTCGCCAAGGCCTGCATCAAACAGAATGTATTCGCCTTCCACTTTCATAAGGAATGTGCTGACCGTAGCAGGAATTCCCTCGGGCATGTTCAAGGAATTGTAGAGGGAATCGCTTGCATCGCTGAAGAGGTCGCGCGGGTTCAGCTTTTCGCCTGCATTGTCCTTGATCCAGGTGACGGTTGCGCCGTCAGACAATGTGGCTGTCTTAAAGTCGGCGCTTTTGACGGCTTGAATTTCTGCCGGGGCTTTTTCGACAGGTTTCTCCGCATTTTTCTGCGTCGTTTCCTGGGCTGCACCGCCGCACCCAAAAATTACTGCAAGTGCAGCTGCGCTCAAAGTCATTTTGAAAACACTCTTCATAAATCCTTATCCTTTATTTCCAGGTTTGTTCCCGGCATTTACATTGCTAAATTAGAAATATGTCGCTACATCAAGAAATTCAAAAACAGCTTTTTAATGAACAGGACCTCGCCTATCGCGATTTCCAGAGCAAGCTCATGCCAAACATTGCAAAGGAAGCTGTCATTGGCGTTCGCACTCCCGCGTTGCGTGCCATGGCCAAGGACCTTTTCAAGCGCGAAGATATTCAGGAATTTCTGCACAGCCTGCCGCACAGGTATTTTGAAGAAAACCAGCTGCACGCATTTATCCTCAGCAGCATAAAGGATTTTGACGAAAGCATTGCCGAACTCGACCGCTTTTTGCCGCATGTAGATAACTGGGCCACTTGCGACCAGATGAAGCCGAAGCCGTTTGCAAAAAACAGGAAGGCGCTGCTCACGCACATTGACCGCTGGATGTTTGGCTCGGGCTCGACGACCTATTCCATTCGCTTTGGCATTGAAATGCTCATGAACCATTTTCTTGATGAAGATTTCAAATCGGAATATCTGAAAAAGGTGGCAAAAGTCCGCTCCGAAGAATATTATGTGAACATGATGGTTGCGTGGTATTTTGCGACGGCGCTTGCAAAGCAGTACAATGCAACGATTCCGTTCATCGAAAAGCGACTGCTCAGCTCATGGTGCCACAATAAATCCATCCAGAAATCCATTGAAAGTTTCCGCATCACAGAAGAGCAAAAGTCTTATCTCCGCACTTTGAAAATCTAGGTTTTCAGGCAACGGTTCCTTTGTGCAAATTCTATATTTGATGCATGGCCCAGATTCGTAACATCGCTATTCTCGCCCACGTTGATGCCGGCAAAACGACTCTTTCGGAACGCATTCTCTTTACCGCATCTGAAATACACCGCCCGGGCGATGTGGAAGATGGCCTTGCCACGATGGACTATCTGCCCGAAGAAAAAAAGCGTGGCATTACAATCGAATCCGGCGTAGCCCATTTCGAATGGAAAAATCTCTGGTTCAATTTCATCGACACGCCGGGGCATGTCGATTTTGGCGCCGAAGTCGATAGTGCGCTTTCTGCAGCGGAATCTGCCGTGCTTGTCGTGGCTGCGTCTGGCGGCATTGAAACGCAAACGGTAAGTGCCTGGCGTAAGCTTCGCGAACATAGGCTGCGCACATTCGTATTCATCAACAAGCTCGACAATCCCGACTATTCGCTCGACGAAACGCTCGTTTCTCTGGAAGAAGCTTTTGGCCTGCGCCCTGTGCTCCTTTCATTCCCGGAATATAGTAGCGGAAAAATTGTCTCTACGGTCGATGTGCTCAGCAGAACGCGCCTCGTGCATGACTCCGAAGGCCGCGAAGTTGCCGAAAAGATTGCGGGGGAGCACGCAGAACTCGAAAAGTACTACGCCGAAGCCGTGGAGCACGCCTCCAATGTAGATGACGAAATTTTGGAAGCCGTCCTGGAAGGCAGGGAAATCACCCCGAAGCAACTGCTCGGCGCGCTAAAAAAGCTCTCTGCAAGCGAAGACTTCGTGCTTTGCTACGCCGGTTCCGCAAAAGACAACCGTTCCGTGCGCAGCCTAATGACGTCGCTTGCATTTTTTGCACCGCCGCCGCCATCGCTCAATTCCGCCGAGCTCGGCTCCGTATTCCGCTTGCGCCGCTTCAAGGAATCGGGCGAAGTCGCGCTTTTCCGCTCGCACGCCTCGCTTGCCAAATCCGGGTGGCCATCTGGTTTTGAATTCTCCAGGATGCGTGCAAACCTGCTCACGGCAGTCGAAAGCATTGAACCGGGCGACATTTACGCCCTCAAGGCCCCGCGCGACCTGGAACTTGGCGAAGTCATTGGCATGAATGGCGAAACGCTCCGCAACTCCATCGACTTTACCGGCCATTACCAGCCGCTTCTGCAAACGCACCTGGAATGCCTCGCTGCCGAAGACTTTGAAAAGGTTGCCTCAAGTCTCAAGGCACTTTCCCGCACGGATCCTTCGTTCCGTGTGGAATACCGCGAAGAACTCGGCGCCTGGATCTTGCACACGGTGGGCGAAGTGCAGCTGGAAGTGCTGCTTTCTCGCCTTGAACGCGAATTCAACTGCCGGGTTCACGCCTCAAGCCCCGATGTTTTGTACCTGGAACGCCTCGAAGCCCCCGTTCTGGCCTTTCAAAATGGCTTCCAGGCCGGCCCATGGAATGTGTCGGTCGAATTTTCTGCCGAAGACCGCAATGATTTCGAAGAAAATGAAATTGAATCCATCGTGTCGTTGCAATTTCAGGGAGCGGAGCAATCCAGTGATATGGAAAACAGCAAAGAATTATTCCAAAACTACGCTTCCGCAATTCGCGAGGCTTTGGAAGAAACATCCTCTGCGGGCGTACTTGGCAAAGGTCCGCTCGTCGGTTGCAAATTTACGGTGAAAATTACCGAAATGACTCCGGAACTCCCGCCGCCGATGCTAAAAAAGGTAGTGACCGACGCTTTCAAGCTCTCTATCCTTGCAAAGAACGTGCGCGTCTTTGAACCATACATGGAACTCTTCACGGAATGCCCGGCTCGCTTTGCTGGCAACCTCACGGGCGACGTCCAGTACCGTGGCGGCCGCGTCCGCGAAATCCAGGGTGACGGCCTCATTCACAGTTTCTACGCCGAAGTCCCGCTCCACGGGCTCTTCGGCTACGCGACAAGCGTCCGTTCCATAAGCAAGGGGACGGCAATCTACAGCATGCGTTTTCTCGACTACCGCGAAGTGCAATGATTTGCTGCAATGGGGAATGTTATGGAACAGGAAAAACTCTGGACTCGAAACTTTGTAACGGTTGCCGCCGCGAACTTTCTGCTTTTCTTCAGTTTCTACCAGCTGCTTCCGATCCTTCCTCTGTTCATCTTCGACAAATTCCAAACAGATAACGCAACGGCGGGCATCATCATCTCGCTATATACCATGGGCGCCCTTGCCTGCCGCCCGTTCGCAGGCTTCCTTGTCGATACCCTTTCGCGCAAGCCGCTCTACTTCTGGACGTTTTTCGGCTTCACGCTCTGCTTTATCGGCTACAAGACTCTTGGCCTCATCCCGCTTCTCGGCGTTCTGCGCTTTATGCACGGCGTAACCTTCGGCATTTCGAGCACGGCAAGCAACACCGTTGCCATCGACTCCCTCCCGTCGAGCCGCCGTGGCGAGGGCATCGGCTATTTCGGAATCAGCGTGAACCTGGCTTTCGCAACCGGCCCGATGACCGGCATGTTCCTGTACGAGGCGTTTGGCGACAACATCGTCTTCATCATTTCCACGCTTCTCTGCGTCATCGGTCTTTGCCTCGTCGGCACGCTGAGGGTAAAGCCCAGGGAAAAAAGGCCCCACGCTCCGCTTTCTCTCGACAGGTTCTTCCTCACGCGCGCCATTCCGCAGTTTTTGAACTTCATTCTGGTCGGTTTCGCCTATGGCCCGGTCACCAACTACATAGCGCTCTATGCAAGCGAGCTCGGGATCTCCGGAAGCGGCTGGTTTTACGCCCTCATCGCGGCGGGGCTCATCATGAACCGGATTCTTACGGGCAGGCTCATCGACCGCGGCTATCTCACGCGCCTCGTGGCCATCGGCATGGCTCTTTTATGTGCAGCATACTTCCTGCTCGCCTTTGCAAGCGGCCCGGTCTGCTTTTTCGCCTCCGCATTTCTCATTGGCTCAAGCCTCGGCCTCATCTTCCCCGGCTACCAGACCATGTGCGTGAACCTTGCTCGCCATGACCAGCGCGGCACGGCAAACAGCACCTACTTGAGCGCCTGGGACATCGGCATCGGCGCGGGCATTCTCGCCGGCGGCTCCATGGCGGGTCGTCTGGGCAGCCAGCAGCCGATATTTCTCGTGAGCGCATTTGGCCTAGTGCTTGCGTGCGCCATGTATATTAGATATACATCTAGGCATTATCAAAAGAACAAGCTGGAAGGGTAGCCTTTTGGGGCGTTCCCCCGAAGGCCGTTCTTGGATTCCGTGTGCTTCGGGGTCGCGTGCTTGCGCTATATGGCTCGTTCGAGCCATTTCGTTCAGCCTTGCGCAAAGCGCAAGTCCGAATGGCTCCGCCACGGCGCCCGCTAACGCGATTTCTGCAAAATATTATTTACATTTTCAAAATGTTGATAAGTCGTGAATTATGTGGAAAGAACTGCTGAAAAAGTGGTAACTACCTTTAAAATCGTCAGTTACGAAATGAAAAATTTTTGTAAAATTATCGCGACCCCTTGGAAATATGTTGAATTTTTCTATCTTTGCACCCAAATTTTCGTATAGTACCGCTTCCTATGCTGTACGAAAGCGTAACTTTGACCCGAAAATCGGGCAAAACATTCATAAATGAAGCGATAAACCTTCTGGTGAAGAAGAGGAAAAAATGGCAAAAGAACATTTCGACAGAAGCAAGCCGCACTGCAACATCGGCACCATCGGTCACGTTGACCACGGTAAAACCACCCTTACAGCAGCAATCTGCACAACCCTCGCAGCAAAGGGCCTTGCAGCAGCAAAGCGCTTC
>JAZLFR010000064.1:0-55075 GCA_045615885.1 Fibrobacteraceae bacterium | reverse complement strand
GAGGCTAGAAACTAGAGACTAGAAAATAGGGTGTGTAAAGTTGACTTTTCTCTAACCTCTAATTTCATGACTTCGTCATAGATGCAGCTCGTTCGCAAAATGTTTATGCAAGCATACGCTTTGCTCACTTCGGGCGCATTCTAGTTTCTAATCTCCATGACATGGTAAGTTACAGTTCCTGACTCCTGTCACTGATTCCTGCTTCCGTCTTATGTCTTCCGTCTTCTTTCTGGCATCTGGCTCTTGCATCTCATTTCACAAATTCTTCAAATTCCTGTTTGCGTTTTAGTGATTCTTCAAAGCCTTGTTCATACAATGCCTTGAGCTTTGCAGGGTCGCGTTCCAGACGCCCGACCTTCAATTCGTATGTCGGTCTGAAAACGAATACCTTGCCTTCTTTTTCTGCTTCGGCAATGAAGTCCAAAGTTTCGTTATATCGCTCATAGCGATCTAGCATTGCCTTGCAGAATTCTGGATACTTTCCATATTTAAACTTGAGCAAGCGTTTAAGCTTAAATGGAGATTTTCTGTAGCTCCAATCCCTTGTCAATACGACAACAGCCTTGTCTGCAGTTTCAAGAGCCTTGCGAACTGGAATGGAATCGCCAATGCCGCCATCAAGGTAAGGTTTTCCTTCAATCACCTGTGTCCTTGAAAGGAATGGCAGTGAAGACGAAGCAACAATTTTTCCCATGTCCTTTCGCAAGTCTTCTACTTGCAAATAATCAGCTTTTCCCGTTTCAAGATTAGTGCAGACTGCAAAGAACTTTGTCGGGTTATTTGCAAAGGCGTCGTAATCGTAGATGTCCAACTTGTCAGGAATTTTGTGGTAGATGTAGTCTACGTTAAAAAAGTCCCCAGTTTTCAAAAGCACTTTGACACCTGCGTATTCCGGTACTTTTACATTGTTTGCGACAACCCTGAATGCGCGGCCGCGTTGCCTTGAAAGAAAGGAACAAGCGTGCCCGGACCCGGCAGAAACTGCATAGCAACTGCTAAACTCCACCTCTTCATCAAGTAAAAAATCAAGAACGCCGGTACTGTATGTACCGCGCATTCCACCACCTTCAAGAACAAGAGAAGTCTTCATATATTAAAATCTTAAAAGAAACAAGAATCCAGAAACCTGAGACCAGAAATAAAATCCCTAATATCAAATTCTTAATTCATTAATTCCCACTTGGTCCTTTGTCGCTCCATTTGTCGGCATTGTAGCCCTTCATGTTCAAAAGTTGCTTGCCGCGTTTAACAAGCCAAATTCCAATGACCACCGAAAGGATTACAGCTATGGCTACAGCAGTGTTGAACTGTAGGCCAAAGCCGAGAGGAGCGCCCTTCAAGTTTGTCGGGCTTACCCAAAGAATATAATCCAAAGTGATGAACAACATGAATAAGCAGGGGATCAATGCAATCCAGAACTTCTTGTTTTTGCTGCGCAAGTAAACCACGGTAACGCAAAGGCTGCAAACTGCCATGAGCTGGTTACTCCAGCTAAAATAGTTCCAGAGAATATTGAAGCCTTCCGGGTTCAAGTTGCTCCAGAAAATAATTCCAAGGCAAATAACGAACATCGGAACTGTAAGCAAAAGACGACTCTTGATTTTTGTCTGGTCCATATTCAAAAGTTCTGCGATGGTAAGGCGAAGGCTTCTAAGGCTCGTATCTCCGCTTGTGATTGCAAGGACAATTACCGCAAGGACAACAATAAAGGACATGAATGAAAATGGCATCAGGGTATTTACGAGAACGCTTAATACCTTTACGCCAGAGGCTCCTGTCATGAGTTCAGGCATCTGATGGTAAATGAACATGCCGCCTGCAGCCCAAATCATGCCAATTAAGCCTTCCACAATCATCATGCCATAGAAAGTCTGGCGGCCAGTTTTTTCCGTTTGTTCTGTACGAGCGACAAGTGGGCTTTGTGTGCTATGGAAACCGCTGATAATGCCACATGCTATGGTAACAAACATCATCGGGATTATTGGCTGGCCTGCCGGATGGCGGTTAAGTTCATAGCCAAGGTTTGTTATATCCAGTTCTTCGAGAACATTCAAGTGTGGCACAAGACGAATGAGAATTGCAAGGGAGGCCAAAATTAGGAGTGCACCAAAAATCGGGTAGATACGACCGATGATTTTGTCGATGGGGAAGAATGTACTTACAAAGTAATAGACAAATATCGCAGCTACGGCAACCCAGAAAAGCGTCGGCGAAACAGCTTCGCCAGCAATGATCGGAGTATTTACTAGAGCTGCCGGAGTATTTGTGAATACAGCGCCAACAAGAATTAGGGCGAGCGAGATAAGCGTCATTACAAGCTTTGCGGGGCCCTTGCCAAGGAACTTTTTAGAAAGCGCCGGAACGTTCATTCCGTTGTTGCGAATGCTCACCATGCCGCTAAAGTAATCGTGGACTGCGCCGCCGATTACATTACCGATCGGGAGCGCTATAAAGACGATAGGACCAAACTTGATTCCGAGAATAACGCCGATTACAGGGCCAATGCCCGCAATGTTCAAAAGCTGGATCAGCATATTCTTCCAATGGGGGAGAACCATGCGGTCCACTCCGTCTGGATTTTCTAGAGCCGGAGTCTTGCGGTCGTCCGGGCCGAATTCGTTTTCTACGAATTTGCCGTAAGTGAAATAGCCACCGATAAGAATTGCGAGGCCAATAAGAAATGTTATCATCTTGACTATCCTTTATGTCGGCTGTTTATTAAGGGCAGTCGGCTTTTTATGTTGTTAAAAATTTTCTTCTGAAACTTCTTCTATAGGTTCTTCATCAATAGAATCTTCTACAGGTTCTTCCTCTTGTTGCATTTTACGGCGCTTCTTTTGCAAAGGTGTTTCTTCTGTCTGTTCGTTAGAATTGTCTTTCTTTACATCGCCTTGAGCATGTTCTACTTTTGGATCTTCGCCGAATTGTTGCTTAAAATACAGAATGTTGGTAGTGAATGTTGTCTTTGTACCAAGATCGACGCCGACAACCGGGTGATATGCCTCGCCAAAGGAGAATGCAACTTCAAAGCCCATTCTAAATCCGTTGTCGCCATCAACGGTGATTCCCGGCTTTATTACGTTTCCCTTTGTATTTTCGGCATTGCCTTCAAGGAGGCCGGAAGATTTCATTGTAGATGTTTCATAGCCAATGTGAAGCATTAGTTCTACAAATTTTAAAGGTCTGTAACCAAAGACGATTTCAAAATCCATTGTCGAAATGTCAAGGTCAAGTTCTCCTGTGTAGTCGTCCGGTGTATAGCCGATGCTTGCAAAGTTCATGCCGAAGACAAGGCTCACATCGAAGTTTTCCATAATGGGGGGCAATTCAGGCCAAAGCAAGTGACCAAAGCTGTATTGCAGGCCAAAGCCGAACAGGTTGAAATTCTGCAGTTCGCTAATGCTGGGGAGCCACATGCCGCGCAACATGACTCGAGCGTGGTAGAATCCGCCGGCAAGTTGCAGGTAAGGGTATGTGAACACGCCAAGCGCGTTCAGGTTTTCGTTACCGTTCACAACATGGCAGGAACCGCCTCCGGAACATGTCATGTCTGAACCGATATCCTTGTTTTTTACACCCCATTCATATTTCTTGTCGCCAAAAATTGTAGGTGCACCACCTGCATATTCGCGGTCGTTGCCCAAGGTGACGATCGCAAACGGCATACCGGCTTCAAAGGTGAAGCTTTGAGGAACGCTCGCACTTGCGTACAGGTTGCTATTTAAAACGGAACCAAGGTCCGTTGCGATAGGCTTTACGTAACCAGGGCGATTTCCGTCCCTTACGCCAGAGTCGTCAAATGCTATAAGTGAATGGTAAATGGAGGCCCATTCTGGTTCCGCAAAGGAAAGCGAGGCGGCAGCCGCAATAAATGCTAAAAATAAATTTGTCTTTTTCATAGTTATCTTCTGCGTCTATCGAACTTGGAATTGTTTTCGTAATAGGCTCGCTTGTCTTGGTACATTGCTTCGTCAGCAATTTTCGTAAGCTTTGGAATGTTCAAATCAGGGTGTTCGGACCTGCTTGCAGATCCTACTGCAACTGCAAGCTCTTGCACGATTTTGCCTTGCCAGCGGTTTACTTCGGCCTTGAATTTTTTGATTCTTTCGTCAACCTGCCTGGAGTCTTCGTCTAGCAAGCCGACAAATTCATCGCCGCCAATTCTAAAAATTGTGTTTTTTTCGAAGCTATTCAACAGGCATTGCGTTGTGCCGATCAATAGTTCATCACCGGCATTATGGCCTAGCGTATCGTTTACCCATTTCAAATTGTTGACGTCAAAGACGATGACCGTCTTGATTTTTTCTTCCGCATTTTTAAGCATATCTTCGCTTGCTCTGCGGTTTTGCAAACCGGTCAAAGCATCGAATTCACTGATGTGCTTGATTTTTTGACTCATTACGAGGGCTTTCACTTTGATCATTGTCAAATATGAAAATACGATGCTGCTCATGACACCGAACAGAACGCAGTCAAAAAAGTCGGTGACTACAAATGGCCAGGATTTCGTGTTGTAGGATGCCAGAACAAGTAGGCTGCATGCAATAATGGTAAAAAGGTTCAGGCGGTAAGGCCTATCTATTGCCAGGTTCGGTAGAATTGCCAAAAGCGCAATTGCAGAAACCGCAGGGTAGTCCGGATGCGTTATGGATATAAAAATGCCTAATGCGAAAAATGTAGAAAGGAACGCGTAAAAGAGGGGGAGTACCATTTTGGGGTACTTCTTTGGAAGTATCTGGTTCAAAATGGTGATGCCAGCCATCAAAATCATTTCGCAGAAATAGAAGATTGCCTTATTGGACAAGAATGTACTGAAGAACGATGAAAGAAAAAGAATCGTAAACGCAAGTGTTGCCGTAAGCGTGAACCAGACTAAACTTTTCTGGTTTGCCCTTTGTATTACTGGCTTTATGTTTTCATATTCTTCGGAGGTAACCCCAGCGAACAGCATTATATCTTTAAAATGGCGAATTTTCTTTAGCATAAAAAATTTTAGAAATGGCAGGCAATTTTAAAAATCAATTCTTCAGAAAAATGTTTTAAAGAACTATCTAAATCGCGGTTCCCGTTTACATCGTTGCCAAATTTTGAAAAGAACATGGCTCGGACTCTGGCGTGAAGTTGCATTGTAATGTGCTTTTCAACATAGTAAAGCACGCCCCCATGCAGGGCGACTCCGTTTCCCATGACAGCCCCGTTTGTTCTTGAAACATCTTCAAGCGTATAGATGTATACGTTGTTTCTGGTGTTCAGGTACATGTAGGAATAGTTCAAGCCAACGAATGGCTGAAACAGGTTTGGCCAAAAGAAATTGTACCGATAACCGAAACCCAAACGAAAAATGTTCGTGTTTGTTTCGTCGGCTTCTTCCGTATCAAGCCCGTAACTGGTTTTGGGGTAACTGTAGGATAGGTCTACAAAAACGGTATGCTGATTTAGATTTGCGCCGGTCTCCAGTTCAGGAATGATATAGAACCCGGTGTTTGGGAAGATGTCGACTTCGGTGGTGCCGTTCTCTGTCGTCGATATCCTTTTGTTCCCGTCAAGGTCGCCCTGTGTAAAAGCACCGCCAAATCCTACTGAAAAGTAGTAGGATTTTACCCAATTATTATCTGCATGAGTCAATGCAAAAAATAGAAGGAGTAATAGGACGGTGATTTTTTTCATGGGTGCTATTTTGCAGCGTATTCAAACATGGCGTCAATGCAGCGCTTTGCCTTGCGGCTGATTTCTTCGTCGAGCTGTACGCTTGCCGCCTTTTCTGGGTGGCGGAGCGTTTCGAGAATATTTTCAAGCGAGTTACTCTTCATGTACTTGCACATGCTGCAGCTGCCAATGAAGGACTTGTCCGGGAATTCGTACTGCATGCGTGCGTTGAGGCCGCATTCGGTAAGGAGCAGGAACGGAGTCTTTTCTGGCTGTTCCTTGATGTAGCTAACCATTTGGCCCGTGCTGCCCACGTAGTCGCTCAGGAGTGCTACGCCTGGGTGGCATTCCGGGTGGCTCACAACCTTGAGGCCCGGGTTCTGGCTGCGGAAGAAGCTGATCATTTCCGGGTCGTACTGTTCGTGAACATAGCAGCAGCCGGTGTGCAAAACGATTTCCTTCTTGATGCCGCGGGCTTCGAGTTCCTTCTGCAAGTTCTGGCCCATCAGGCGGTCTGGAACAAAGACGATCTTGTCGTTTTCGAGGCTCGAAACGATTTTCATTACGTTGGAGCTTGTTACGCAGACATCGCATTCGGCCTTGACGTCTGCGGTGGTGTTGATGTAGCAGACAAAAGTGTGGTCCGGGTATTTTTCGCGGAGGGCGTGAACTTCTGCCCCGGTAATGGAATCTGCAAGGCTGCAGCCTGTGAGCGGGCCAGGAATGAGCACGTTCTTTGTCGGGTTCAGGATCTTTGCGGTTTCGCCCATGAAGCGGACTGCGGCGAACACGATGGTGTCGGCCTGTACCTTGGTTGCGTCTTGGCTGAGTTTGAAACTGTCGCCATCGAAGTCTGCAACGGTAAGCACGATTTCTGGAGCCACATAGCTGTGGGCGAGAATCACGGCGTTGCGTTCGCGCTTGAGCTCGTTGATTTCGTTCACGAGCGGGAGCATCTGTTCAACTTTTTCCATGGAGTAGTTGCAGAGCACTGCTCCCGGCTGAATGGAGTGTAGTTTCTTGTAAAGTTCGTCTGGTGTCATAGTGGGGCAAAATATAGAAAATAGAGGACAGAAAATAGGAGTCAGTGACAGGAGTCAGGAGTCAGAAGACGGAAGCTAGTAACTAACAACTAATAACTAGTGACTAGTAACGAATTCTTTAGAGACTAGGTTCTAGAAACTAGAGACTAAAAACGCACATTTACATTCCCTAACCCCTAGATCCTAAATCCTAGATCCTAGAAGCCCTGGAAATAAACATTTCCTATCCCCTAGCCCCTGAACCCTATACCCTAAACACTGGAAATCAACATTCACTAGATCCTAGCCCCTAAAACCTAAATCCTAAAATTTGAAATAAGGAATTGTTAAAAATGTCTTTTTGGAATTTAATCCCGTCAAGTTTTGATGGCATTGCCATTCAGATTGGCTCGTTCCCGGTGCATTGGTACGGCCTTATGTACATTTTTGCCTTTGCCACTTGTTCATTTGTCATTTACCATACGAACAAAAAGGAAAAAATCGGCCTTTCCAAGGAACAGCTCGATAGTTTCATCACTTGGATTATTCTCGGCATTATCCTTGGCGCACGTTTTGGCTATGTGCTCTTTTACCAGCCTGCCTATTACCTTTCGCATCCGCTCGAAATTATCATGCCGTTCAAAGCGGGCGTTGATGGGGCAATGCACTTTACCGGCATCTCTGGCATGTCTTATCATGGCGGCTTGATTGGCGCCACCATCGCTGCCTTTGCCTGCATGCGCAAAAACAAGATGCCATACCGCGATACAATCAACCTCGGATTCTTTGCTGTTCCAATCGGCTATACCTGGGGGCGCTGGGGCAACTTTGTGAATGGTGAACTTTATGGCGAAGTTACGACCAGCCCAATCGGCATGTGGTTCCCGCAGGCTCACGATAGTCCGATTACGGACCCGATTTTACACCATCCGTCGCAGCTCTACGAAATGACCTTCGAAGGCCTTGTCCTCTTTGGCATTTTGTACTTGCTACGCAAAAAGCCGTTCTTCCGCCACCAGATGATGAGCTGCTATCTGATCGGCTATGGCATCTTTAGATTCTTCATTGAATTTTTCCGTCGCCCAGATGCACACCTTGGTCGTGTGGACCTGTTCGGCATGAGCCGCGGTCAAACGCTTTGCTCCGTGATGATCATTGCCGGCATCATTCTTTTTATTGTAAATTATAAGCTTGATAAAAAACAGCAGGCCAAGGCCGCTGAGACAAAATAGGGGAGGGCGCATGCTTTCTAGAACAAGTATTTCTACGCTTCTTTCGAGAAGCCTCATTTGCGGACTTTTCGGCCTCGCCTTGGTGGCCTGTTCCGATGATTCCAGCACATCTTCTTCTATTTCTGATGACGAAAAGTCCAGTTCTTCTGTAGAAAAAGATGACGAAGGCACTGGAGCTAAGTCTTCAAGCTCTGAAAAGGGCGATGTCGCAAAATCGAGCAGCTCCTCAAAAAAGGAGAGCGGCGGTGAAGTCTCTGGAGAAGGAGCGAACTGGAAGATAGAAACTCTTTCTCTTGAAGAAGAAGTTGCCCGTGATGCCGATTTTGTGAAGGAAAGCGCAAAATACTCCGAATTCCAGGATCTTCCGACGATTTATTCCAACGTGAAGGACGATGAAAAGGTCGTGTTCATCTTGCGACATGCCCGCAGAACTTATGAAACTTCCAAGGAAGGTCATTTGCACGCTGTAGGCGTTGAACAGGCGCAGGCTTTGGGAACCGCCCTAAAGTCCAAGGAAGAATTTTTCTACGGCTATTCTGAATACACGCGCGCCAGGGAAACTGCAGAAAACATTTCTGTCGGTAGAGGCGATGCCGAATTCAATAGCATTGAAATTCCAGCCTTGAACAACAATTGGTTCATCAAGGATAGTGCGGTTGTTCACGCTGACGGGGCCGATGCGAACCGCGTGCTTTCGGAATGGGCTTACACGGGTTCGACTCCGGAAGGCTTCTACGATATGACTGAACGCAGTGTTGAACTTATTACGCAGGAAGTTTTGCCCAAAATTCCTGCAGATGCACGTGTTTCCGTGTTTATCAGCCATGACCAGCTCGTTGGTACGCTTTCCATCTATTGCTCCAACAAACTTATCGACCTCAAATACTATGAATCAAGACAAAAATGGATCAATTACTTGCAAGGTGTTGCTATTATCGTAGACAAGAGCGGCAAAAGACGCTACGTTCCTGTTAACGGTCTTCTAGAATAATTACAAAAATGTAGTTATTGGTGTATAGTGTTACAAAAATGTAAAAGTTGAACTGAAAAGTTCAACTTTTTTGTTTGAAAGGGCGTTGTAACAACTCAAAAATGAAGCGAAATTCTATCTTCCTTGCTGTAAGTTTAACAAACAAACCAAAAACGGAGAATAACTCTCATGGCAATTCAAAATGCATACCTCAAGTCCGTCTACGAAAAGGTTGTAGCACGTGACCCGGATCAGGCTCTTTTCCACCAGGCAGTTCGTGAATTCCTCGAATCCCTCGACCCAGTTCTCGCTCAGGACAAGTCTTGGGAAACCAACGGCGTTATCGACCGCCTCGTAGAACCAGAACGCGTTATCACTTTCCGCGTGCCATGGCTCGATGACAAGGGCAATGTTCAGGTTAACCGTGGTTACCGTGTTCAGTTCAACTCCGCAATCGGTCCTTACAAGGGCGGTCTCCGTCTCCGTGGCGAAGTAACTCTTTCCATGCTCAAGTTCCTCGGCTTCGAACAGATCTTCAAGAACTCCCTCACAACACTCCCTATGGGTGGTGGCAAGGGCGGTTCCGACTTCGAACCTAAGGGCAAGTCCGATAACGAAGTTATGCGTTTCTGCCAGTCCTTCATGACTGAACTTTGCAAGCACATCGGTGCTGACACTGACGTTCCGGCTGGTGACCAGGGTACTGGCGCTCGCGAAATCGGTTACATGTTCGGTCAGTACAAGCGCATCCGCAACGAATTCGTTGGCGTTCTCACTGGTAAGGGCCTTTCCTACGGTGGTTCCCTCGCTCGTACAGAAGCAACTGGTTACGGCCTTTGCTACTTCACACGCGAAATGCTCAAGGACCTCGCAAACACCTCTTTCGCAGGCAAGACTGTTGTAATTTCCGGTTCTGGTAACGTTGCTATCTACGCAACCCAGAAGGCTCAGGAACTCGGTGCAAAGGTTGTTACCGTTTCTGACTCCAACGGTTACATCTATGACCCGAACGGCATCAAGGTTGAAGTTGTTCAGCAGATCAAGGAAGTTGAACGCGGCCGTATCTCTGAATACGCAAAGCGCGTTCCGGGTTCCGAATACCACGAAGGTTCTAAGGGCGTTTGGACTGTCAAGTGCGACATCGCTCTCCCATGCGCAACCCAGAACGAAATCGACGAAGAATCTGCAAAGGCTCTTATCGCTAACGGCGTAATGGCTGTTGCTGAAGGTGCTAACATGCCTTCTACTCCGGAAGCAATCGAAGCATTCCTCAAGGCTGGCGTTCTCTTTGGACCGGCTAAGGCTGCAAACGCTGGTGGCGTTGCTACCTCTGGTCTCGAAATGTCCCAGAACTCCGAACGTCTCTCCTGGACATTCGAAGAAGTTGATGCAAAGCTCGATGGCATCATGACCTCCATTTACAAGGCTGCTTCTTCCGCTGCTGCAAAGTACGGCGACAAGAAGAACCTCGTTATGGGTGCAAACATCGCTGGCTTCCTCAAGGTTGCTGACGCTATGAAGTGGCAGGGTGCTTGCTAATTTTTAGCACACGACTGACTTAATCATAGTCTTATGAAACGCCTCGCAAGTTAACGCTTGCGGGGTGTTTTTTTTGTATGTGGGGGATTGCAATACAAAAATAAATTGAAATTCAATGGGAAATAGGTAATATTTTTGTAGTGTTTGCGAAAGTTTTGTTAGTTCGTCAATTTTTTTGAAAATTTCTGTGAAAATTGTGTGATTTTAGAACGCAAAAACTGCATTTTTGGGATAAAACATTAATTTTTTGTTCATGTGTAATAAAAATTTATCTAGATTTGATGGGAAAGGGATTTTTATGCTCTCAAAAGGATTGAGGGCTTTATTTGAGGTTGGATTATGATGACGAAGAAGCTTTTTTCTATAGCAACATTGTTGCTCGTCTCGGTGTCGGCTTATGCTGCCGACGTGTATCCGATGTATTTCGAAAGTTTGAAGCAGTCTGGCGGAGATTCCGCTGCCCAGCAGGAATACTGGGAAGACTTGATGAAGTATAAACTGTGGGGTACGACCGGCATCACCTTTAACAAGGAAGTGCTCCACATTGCCGATGAAAGTGGTTATAACGGTACTGCGTCTGGTAACATTACCTTTGGTAACGGCCAGCACCACTTAGGTGGTCCTATCTTGGCCGGTGGTTCCATTGGTGTCGGTGTAGTCAATGGTGATATAAATAATGTCGGTAACTCTGAAAAGAACGACACTCTGGCTGGCGGTCCGCTCCGTGCCTTGGGTGATTTTATATTGCCGAACTGGGCTGCAAATAATGGACCTATTTCTGGAAGCTTCTATGAAGGCCCCTATTGCGTGCAGGGTAGTGCAAAAACCATTGGATCCTTGCAGTATGACAATACGTTGATTAATTGGTCTAATCAGGTTTCTGGCGGTCTCTATTCTCATAAGTGGGTTGAACTTTCTGCGGCAGAAGCCGAAAGCGCCGATTCCACAAGCTATACTTACGAACGTATCTGGAATGCCGGTGATTATTCTGAAACGGATTCCATTAACGATGGCGGAGATCATTACAGAAAGGTCCCTCACTATTTTGCAAAGCGCGCTCTTGGTGCTGGTACTTACGAGCAGTGCCCGTCCGATGTTCCGTTCGTAGACACCCATCTGGAAGTTCCGGTTTGGCCAGAACCAGATTCCTGGAAGCCTGGCGTATCTTTGGACCAATACAATAAAGTTGGCTATATAAACATTCCTCCTGAAACTCCGAGTGACTCCGGTACATACGATTTGTACATCGATAACTTGAGAATGTGCTGCACTGCAGAAACGCAGTTGTACGTTGTCATGCCGCCGGGCGGCCGCTTGACCCGTATCTTTGTTCGTGATGGCTTCAACATTACCAATGATGCCGGCAAGGCTAAAATCCAGGTTGTATATGCCGAAGACGAAAGCAAGTACAATTCAGAATCCGGTGAATGGGATTTGGAGGGTGCGACCTACATTACCAACAAGGCTTATGCCGGTAACTTGATGTTCTATACCAAGCAGGATGTTAGCTGGGCTTCCATGACCGATCCTAGCTTCCAGGGTACATTCATGACCACTGGAACATTCCGCATTGCAGACCACTTTACCTTGGCTGGCCAGCTTGTCGCAAGCAAGCTTTGGTTTGAATCCAAAATTGTTGGCGACTTCCGCTATGTACCGTTCGATCCGCCTATCCTGGCCATTGACCCGGAGCTTCTTGAAAAGGGCGCATTCCCGGAAAACGACCTTGATGTTGAAATCCCGATTTCCCTTGATGAAAAGACGAACACGGATGTGTCGTTCAACTACTGCTTTGATTTGGACAAGTCGACGGCTTCTGTAAAGGATTTCAATAAGACCGATAAGGCTCCGTTCCCTGTTTGCGAATTGCGCGATACCACATGGACCTACACATTCGATGAAGACGGAGAAACGAAACTTGACAGTGCTGTCCAGAGCGTTGTTGTAACAAAGGACTCTGGCTATGTGGTCATCAAGTCTGGCAAGCTTTCTCCGAGTGCAGACATGAAGGCCTATCTGAATGTCTATTATGACGGTGTTGAAGAAGATGATGAAATCCTCAACATGGTGATTTTCAATTTGACCGGTGCCGTTTTGGAAGGCAACAAGCGTGAAGGTAGCTTCAACTTGAATATCATTGACGCTGTCGATCCTCCAAAGACCGAACCTATTACCCTGGTTGGCGCCGAAGATCTCTTCTACACCTTTAGCAAGACCGATTTCCCGTACACCCACAAACGCGATCTTGAAATGGGTGGCGTTGTTATTGCCACTCTCCCGAACAAGGGTGCCTTGTATTACTTCGGTCAGCCAATCAAGAGTGCCAATACAATTATTCCGGCAGATTCCATTGACCAGTTGCAATATAAGGGTGCAAAGGATGGTTATGGAGTTCCGTATGTAACATTCCAGTTCCAGGTAATTGACGAAGTGAAGGTTCGTTCTGCAACAACGCTTGCAACAATAGACTTGGCTCCGGTAAACGATGCTCCGACTATCACTGCTACGGAATTTACCATTGACGAAAATTCTGAAGTAGATGCCGTTGTTACGGGTTCCTTTACGACAAAGGATGTTGACGATAGCATCTTTGTCTATTCCTTGGTCGATGGCGATACCGCAATCTTCAAGATTGACCCGGCTACCGGTGTTGTTTCTGTGAAGAAGGCTGAACTTGACTTTGAAACCAAGTCGACTTACGAGTTGACTGTGCAGGTCCGCGATGCCGCCGAAACTACGGCTGGCGTTGGCAAGGATTCCGCTACAGTAACAATTACAATCACATTGAACGATGTGAATGAAGTTCCTGTTCTTGCAGATGCTTCTGCCGATGTCGATGAAAATGTACCTGCCGGTACAGAGGTTACGACTGTTGTCGCTACCGACGTGGATGCCGAAGATGCAGGCAAGCTCCAGTATGAATTTGTTGATGGCAATACGGGCGATGCTTTTGCAATTGACAAGACAACTGGCCTTGTGACTGTTAAGGGCAAGCTGAATCACGAAACGATTCCTGTTTACACGATTACGGTCAAGGTTACCGACTCCAAGAAGAATTCCACAACGGCAATTCTCACAATCACTGTGAATGACATTAACGAAAAGCCGGTTATTGCAGACAAGACTCCGACCTTCGAAGTTGACGAAAATGCTTTGGGCGGCGTTGGGGTTGGTTCGATTTCTGTCTATGACGATGACGGTGATGTGCTCAGTTATAGCATTGAAGCTGTAGATGCCGATGGCGCCGATACGATTTTTGTAATTGATGCCGATGGTAAGATCACAGTGAAGGCCGATAGCACGATTGACTACGAAAAGAACCAGGCTTACGAAATCAGGGTGATTGTTTCTGACGGCAAGACTCCGGAATTGAAGGATACTGCGATTGTAACGATCAATGTTGTTGACTTGAATGAAGCTCCAACCCTTGAAGACGCTACATTCACTCCAGATGAAAACATCGCTAACGGCACACCTGTCGGAGAACTCGTCGCTTCTGATCCGGACATTTTGAACCCGGGCTTTAGCCAGTTGAGCTATACCATCGTTGAAAAGAATGTTCCGTTTGTTATGGATTCCAATGTTGTGAAGGTCAGCGACAGCAGCAAGCTCAATTATGAAACCGCTCCGTCCTATACGCTCCATGTCGTTGTGAGCGATGGCCCGAATGCAGACACTGCCGTTGTGACCATTGAATTGCAAGATGTCAACGAACAGCCGAAGATTGTTGACGACGGCAAGGATCATTACGACATCAAGGAAAATTCCAAGACTGGTACAGACATTGCCAAATTGCTTGTTAAGGACGAAGATGGCGATGATGTTTCTAACCTCAAGGTCTCTTTGACCGACAACAACGGCAAGGGCGCCGAAGAGCTCTTCAATATCGAATTGAAGAAGGACGGCTCTGACTGGGCTATTGTCGTGACTGTTGCCGATAGTGCAAAGCTTGACTACGAAAAGGTGGAACCGAGCTACAATGTTACCTTCACCATTGAAGATAAGGGCGGCTTGCAGGATACGGTCATTCGCACGATCAACGTGATTGACGTGAACGAAAAACCGGAAATTGCAGATGCAAACTTTACTCCGGAAGAAAATGCCGCTAACGGTAGCGTTGTCGGTACAGTCGTTGCTTCCGATCCGGATATCAAGAACCCGGCATTCAGCACCTTGACTTACACGATCATCGAAAGTAATTCTCCGTTCAAGATGGATGGCAATGTAATCAAGGTTGCCGATAAGAGCAAGCTTGACTATGAAACCAACCCGACATTTGTTGTTCATGTTCGCGTGACGGACGGTTCCCTTGCCGATACCGCTACTGTGACGATCAGCTTGAAGGACATGCCTGAACCTCCGAAGTTCACGGACAAGACTCCGACATTTGCCGTCGATGAAAATTCCCCGGCAAAGACCCTCGTCGGTACTGTTAGCGCAACGGATGTCGATGATGGCGAAACTTTGATCTACTCCTTGGTTGACCCGAGCGATAAGTTTGTCGTAGACCCGGTTACCGGTAAAATTACGGTTAAGGCCGACAATACCTTGGATTACGAAACCAAGGCAACATACCCGGTAAGCGTTATCGTAACTGATAAGGATGGCTTGAAGGATACTGCCAAGGTTATTATCAAGATCAATGATGTGAACGAAAGTCCGGTCGTTGCCGAACAGACTTTCAACCTTTACGAACATAAGGCTGTTGGTTCTGTTGTCGGTACGGTTGCTGCTTCCGATTTGGATACCGCCAAGGCATTCACGCAGCATGTGTTCTCTTCTGTCGGTGGCGACGAAGACATGTTCAAGATCGATGCGAACGGTCAGATTACTTCTTTGAAGGAATTTGATTATGAAACGGAAGAAAAAACATATACATTGGTTGTGAAGGTTGTCGACAAGGCTGACCCGGCATTGTTCGTTACCGAGACGATGACGATCAATATCAAGAATGTCAATGAAAATCCGGTTGTAGCAACAGAGAAATTTAATGTCGACGAAAATTCCAAGAACGGAACTGTTGTCGGCACAATCGAAGCTACGGATCCGGATGGAGATGACTTGACCTATGAACTAGTCGGTTCTTCTGCCGCGTTTGCTGTGACTCCGGAAGGTATGGTTGTTGTCAAGGACGGTTCCAAGCTTGACTTTGAAAGCAAGTCTTCCGAAACAATCACTGTAAAGGTTAGCGACCCGAACGGTGGCTCTGCAACAAAGAAAATCACTGTCAAGATCAATGACGTGAATGAAGCTCCGGTCATTGAGCCGCAGACCGTTGTAGTCCCGGAAACAGCACCGATTGGTTCCAAGTTCGGCCCGGTCAAGGCTACTGACCCTGATGTTAAGCCGGAATACAGCACCTTGACCTACACGCTTGTCGGTGAAAGCGAAGTCTTTGATGTGCTTACTAATGGCACAATCGTTTTGAAGAAGGAAGTGGACTACGAAACTGTTCCTGAATATACGATCAAGGTTAGTGTTACCGACGGAACCTATTCTGACACCGCTAATGTTACCATCAAGATCGGCAATGTCAACGAAACCTCTTCTGTAACAATTACATCCATTGATACCGAGAATACCCGTTGGCCGATTAAGAATGATACTGCCTACATCAACAGAAACTTTGCAGACATTTCCTGGAAGCTCGTAGACAAGAATGGCAAGCCGACTTACAAGGATTCTTCCTTGACCGGCCTTACCGATGGCTGCCGAGTTTACGTATTCTCCGATAAGGACAAGACGCTTGACAATCCGGGCAGTGATTCCTTGGTTGTTTGCGTAAGCACAAAGGTTCCTGAAGTTGCTGTGAGCGTTGTTCCGCATTCGGAACTCGATCCGTCTGGCGTTACAATCGTGGAAAGTGGTGATGATGCTACGACAACATATGTGAACTCATCTGTGAACGATGTCGTTGTTGTGACTTCGGATCCTGTAACCGGCACCTCCGATACGGTTCGTGTTGAAGTCAAGCTTGATTCCGTAAAGGTGCCTGCCCAGACCATTGCTGCGGTTCAGGATGTAAAGAACAACTTTGTTCCTGCAGTTCCGAAGGAAGTTGTGAAGTCTCCGGAAAACGGCATGATTGCCGTGACCTACCAGCAGAAGGTCAACGGAAAGACCGTGACTGTGAAGTACTATGAAACGATGGACGGAAAGCCTGTCGTCAGCGAAAGTGGCGAAAAGGTAGTCTATGTGAACTATGAAACTATCGTAGATGGCAACAAGGTGACCATAGCTTATGTCGCTGACGCCGTTACCGGCAAGCCTGTTCCACAGACTTCTGCAACTACGGGTCCAGCCGCAGGTTCCGGCTCTAACGCTGGTTCTTCTGCAACGAATCCGTCTATGCTCGAAGAAATCGATTTCACGATTACCTACGAATATACGGACCCGGCTGGCAATACGGTAAAAATTTCCTACCCGGCAAACGAAAAGGGTGAAATCGTAAAGGATGCTTCTGGTGACCGTGCTTACGAAGTTTCTTATACATACACGAACATGTATGGCAATACAGCAACAAGTTCGACAAAGATTACTCTTGATACGGTTCTCCCGGTCGTCAAGATTCTGTCTCCGGAAAACTATGCAAGTCTTTCCTCTGTATCTACAGAAGTTGTCTGGACTGTTGATGGTGTGATTCAAGATACCTTGAATTTGCAGAGCCTTGAAAATGGCTGGAACTTCATTGTGCGTACCTATATCGATAAGGCTGGCAACCAGGCTTCCGATACGGTTCGCGTGAATGTCAAGAAGCCTAAGAATGTTGTCGTTGAACTTGCAACTCCTGTGACTACAATGGATCAGAAGCAAGTTGCTGCGGTTCAAGATTACTACGCTGCAAATCCGAGCGCAGTAGGTTCCCGTTACGCAGTGTCCATCTTGAATCCTAAGACAGGTTCTGCTACGGAAGTCCTTAATGGCACAACGTCTTCTTCCAAGCCAAATACAAGCGGCTATGAACGTGAAGACGCTAAGACATTCGTAGGCCCGACTCTTGAAATCAATTTGAAGATGCCTTCTGTGAACTCCATGGGTGGTCTCGCTACGGTTGATGACATCATCCTCTCTGATGGTCGTATCTCCCTCGACTCTGCAAACGCAGGTTGGAAGAGCCAAAAGATCATCACTGTAGATGAATACATCGATGAACATTGCTCTGAAGAATTCAAGATGAATGTTGACCGTACAAATCTCAAGGGTCATCCGCTCTACAAGGTTCATTACTCTATGAAGGTCTGGATTTATACCAGCACGGCATCGTTTGTGGATCAGTTCTCCTTCAACATGGATTTGAACAACGATGTTCAGGTTGATGATGCTGGCATGCTGACCATGTACTTTAGCTTGAACCCTGGTGAGGACGCTGCATTGAAGACTTCTGATGGCAGACTCTTCGGTACTGGTGCCTACCTCTTCAAGACGGAAATCAAGTCTACCGCCGTATTGCAGTGCGATTTGCCTGGCATTATTTACAATACCCCAGGTACAAAGCGCGGCAACAAGCTTGTTGATTCTGACGAAAGCTTGACTCCGTTCGGCTACAAGCGCCCGAATGCGAAGAAGTAAAATTTAGGGAAGACGCAAAAATCCCGCGAGTTTAAACTCGCGGGATTTTTGTTTGCTAAAAAATAGTAGTTACTAGTCTATAGTCTTTTACTAGAAAGTTTTGGGAGAGCAATGTAAGAATCTAGAAGCCAAGTGTGTTGTAAATTCTTAATCCCAGGTTTCTACTCTAGTAACTGATAACTATACTTCGTTGTCCTGGTTCTTGAGGATCGTTATGTCTTCGCTGCGGTACGGGTATTCCTTGAATTCTGGAATGTTGAATTCCTGCTTGAGGTCGTCCCAGCGCATCATGCGGTTCTTCCAGATGTAGCGGCGGTAGAGGCGTCGTGCAACGCGGGCCGTGATTTCGTATGGAATGGTATGATGCAGCTCCGCAAGGGATTCCATGGAAATTACAGGGTTTGCCTCGCCGTTTACAACGTCTACAGGTTCGCCAATCTGGATGTCCGGTATGTGGCTCACATCGATCATTGTCGCATCCATGCAGACGCGGCCAAGAATCGGGCAGATTTGGTTACGGATCATTACATAGCCGGTGTTGTATTCGCCACGCAGGTAGCCGTCGCCGTAACCGATGGCAATCGTTGCGACCTTTGTGGGCTGCTGGGCCATCCAGTATTGGCCGTAAGAAACGCCTTCACCTGGCTGGACTTCGTGAATGTGGCGTACGGTGGCCTTGATCTTCATGAGTGGTTTGAGCGGCCACTGGCAAGGGCCGGAACCCATTGGATTGTAGCCGTAGAGAACGAGGCCCGGTCGAACCATGTCAAAATGGCTTTCCGGGTGCAAAAGCGTGCCTGCCGAGCTTGAGCAGTGGCAGATTTCAGGGCGGAGTCCGTCACCTTCAAGAACATTTAGCAGGTTCGTGTAGCGGTCGATTTGGCGCTTGGTGTTAGGGTTGCCCGGCATGTCGGCCGTAGCCAGGTGTGTAAACATGCCTTCAAAATGCAAATGCTTCAAAGAAAGAATGGAACGGATTGTATCGAAGTTGTCGAAGCGGATTCCGTAGCGGTTCATGCCGGTATCTATGCCGAGGTGAGCCTTTGCTTCCAGTTCATTTTCTTCGAGGTACTTGTCGTAAAGTTCAGCAATGCGCTTGTCTGAGATTGTGGCCGTGAGGCGGAACTCTGCCAAGTATGGGAAATCTGCCGGAATGGCCGGGCCAAGGACGAGAATCGGGGTGTTGATGCCGTATTGACGGAGCAAAATGCCTTCGGTAAGGTGGGCTACGCCAAGGTAGTCGATTCCACAGGCTTCTGCGGCGTAGGAGCAGGCGAGGGAGCCATGGCCGTAAGAGTCTGCCTTGACTGGCAAAAAGAGTTTTGTTGTCTTTGGAATTACACTGCGGACAAATTGGATGTTGTTGTTGAGGGCGTCCAAATTGATTTCAATCCAGTTCGGGCGAGAAATAAGATTTAAATCAGGCAAATTCGTTTTCATGACTGCCTAAATATAAGAAAAAAACGACTCGTGCGTTATGTGTAAGTCGTTGAAAATCAATGAGTTAGAAGTTAAAAGACGAAAGGTGGAAGACGGAAGGAACTGTAACTTACCATGCCATGGCGAGCGAAGCGCGGCCATCCAGGGCAATGTTCTGGATCACTTCGCGTTGCTCGTGAAGACAAGTAAGAATACAGGAGTCAGGAGTCGGGAGTCAGGGATTGCAAATTATCATGTCTTGGCGAGCGGAGCGCGGCCATCCAGGACAATGTTCTGGATCAGATGCAAGACAGAATACAGAGAACAGAGGACAGAAAGAAGACGGAAGTAGGAATCAGTGACAGGAGTCAGAAATCAGTGACAATCCTCTTTCGTCTTTCGTCTACCAGCGAAGCGGTCTTTCGTCTAACCACTAGCCCCTAGATCCTATTTCTTCCACACCCCGATCAAGCTCTTGTTTTTGCGGAAAGAGAGCCAAAGGGTCGGCCAAATAAGAATGAGGTCGCGAATAAGGCTAGTCCAGGTTTCAGCCTTGTCTTGAGCACCTTCGATGTTGAAGCAGCCGCAGGTAATGCCGAGGTCGTTCCACAAGGCCCAGCAAAGTGCGATGATAAAGCTCACGAACATCCAGAAAATGGCAAATGCTGCTTCCTTTACAAACGGGCTAAAGATCATGGCTAGGCCGAACCAGAGTTCAAACTGCGGGTACAGAAGTGCAAACAGGTTGTTGAACACTTCCAAATGGAACAGCGGGAAGAACTGGTACTGAGCCACAAGTACGGCGAACTGGTGCGGATCCTGGATTTTGAAGATGCTTGCAAAAATGAACATGCCGCCAATGCCTATGCGGAATAGCGTTTCGAGCGCACGGATTGTGAAATCCTTGCTCAGCTTGTAAGCCGGAATGATGGCTGCAATGGCAAGTACGAGCGCACCGAGGCCCATTTCGATGTTATACTTCCAGGCGTTCGGGAAAATCTTCAGGAACCAATCCTTGTCGCTAAAAGTAAGTGCCGTTTCTGGGAAGGAAATTTCAGAAATGCAGTAGGCGGTAAGGTAGGTCGCTATGGCAAGGAGAATACTTGCAATTACTGTTTTGCGCATTACAGTACCTCCGCCGGTTTTTCCATCACATCCTGCGAACCGAACCATTCCACTGATTTGGCGTCATCGACACGGATGTTGTTGATGATGGCGAGCACGACGCAAAAAATGGCGATGCCAAGAAGCACAATCCAGTTCAGCGATTTCAAGTAATTCTTTGTTGTTGCAATAATTTTTGACATAGCGGTTGAAATATATAAAATAACATTAGGATAAAACTAGAACAAGTGTTGTCCGTGGACTACAAATATATTCAATGCCACTATGAGTTCATTAAAAAAAGAATATATTTATCTTAGACGAGGCTGCTTTTGGGGCATTTGTATTTTGGGATTTTTTTATGCAAACAACATCTTTGAAAAGAATTGCTCTGTCTGCTGTAGTGCTTGCTACAGGCGCTCTTGCTGCGGACTGGTATGCAAAAGATAACTTGCAGCCGGGCCATGACCCGACCATGATTCGTTATGAGGACGGCTATGCCCTCATGACCACCAACAATCAGCTGTCCCTGTGGACCTCTGAAGACGCTTACAGCTGGAAGGCCCATGGCAAGACCATGACTAGGTTTCCGCAATGGATTTACACCTACGCTCCCACCATGGAAGATGTGTGGGCGCCCGATCTTTATGTGATGAACGGTGAGTTCAGAGCCTATTACTGTGGGTCGGTTTTTGGCAAGAGAACTTCTGCCATCGGCTACACGGCTTCCAAGTCCATTGTTCCCGGCACGGAAGGTTATGGCTGGCAGGACCGCGGTCATGTTTTTCATACGGTGGCGACAGACAAGTATAATGCCATCGACCCCGATGTGATTAAGACTTCCAAGGGTGAATTCTGGATGGCTTTTGGTTCCTTTGGCCTTGGCATTCAGCTGATCAAGCTGGATCCGACTACGGGCTTGCAGGCGAATGATGATAAGACTGTCTACAATATCGCCCGCCGTACCAGTTCCGCCAGCGGTGGTGCCGAAGAAGGCCCGAGCCTCATTGAACACAATGGACAATTCTTCCTGTTCACAGCCTGGGATTACTGTTGCCATCAGGGCGATGAAATCGAACAGACTTCTTACAAGACTGCATACGGCCGCGCCGACCAGATTACGGGCCCCTATAAGGATCGAGCTGGCTACAGCATGGCTAATGGCGGTGGTACAATCGTCATGGAACGCTATGGCCGCTATGTTGGCCCTGGCGGCGGTGAACCATTCCAGGATTTGAATCGCATCCGCTTTGTTCATCATTATTATGATAATGCCGGAGACAAGTTCAATCATATCCATATCCGCGATGTCGTCTTCACCGATGACAACTGGGCGGAAATGGGGCAGCCTTTCTTGGGCCGTTACTTGAGCGCTGAAGCTGAACATGGCGTGTTGACCCGCGCTGTTTCTGGAGACTTGGCTGTAACTCGTGGTACCAAGGCTTCTGGTAACGAATATGTTGGCTATGTGAATACCAAGGGTTCCAAGATTCACCTGCCTATGAACATTATGCAGGCTGGTGACTACTTGCTGCGTTATCGCTATGCCAACGGCGGAACGGGTACCGCTACGCATAATGTAACGGTTAATGGCAAGGGGCAGGATGTCAAGCTCCCTGCAACGGGTGCTTGGGGCGAATTCCCCGAAAATTCTGTGGTGCTGATTCCCGCAACTCTGAAGCGCGGCGGCAACTTCATTGATGTAAGCCCTGTGCCTGATGGATCCAACTTTGCCGAGCTGGACCGCATCGACTTCCTCCGCATTATTCGAGATTCAATTCCTGGCAACGGCTTCGATAATGGTATCCGTATCCGCTTGAACGAGAAGGATGAACTTGCCATGAAGGACGGCGGCTACGCCTTGTTCGAAAACGTGGTGGCCGATTCCATCAAGAGCACCAAAGTTTCTATTCAGGTGAAGAATGGTTCCGGCAAGTTGGTTCTTCGAGCTGGCTCCAAGTCCGGTACGGTGCTTTCTGAATGCGACCTGAGCAAGGGTGTTGCTTCTGCGGGAGGCTGGAGCGAGGTGGAATGCTCCGCTATGACTGCCCAGAAGGGCGTTCAGGATTTCTTCCTCACTGCAAGTGGCGTTTCTGGCGAAGTGGCCGTGGGCAACATCATGTTCAAGGCTCCTAAGCCGATTGAACCGGCCTCCAGTTCCAGCGAAGATCCTAGTGCACTTTTAAATGTGGGCATTGCTCGCGTGCACTTGCTTGGTGCTTCCCGTGCAAACGGCATTCGCTTCTCTGGCAGTGCCAAATACCAGTTGATGGATGTGCAGGGCAATGTGCTCCGTCGCGGCAATGCTGCCTATGTGAAGGCCGATGATTTGAACGCCGGAGTATATTTGCTCAAGTACAATGACCGCGTTCTGCAGATTCGCCTGCAATAAAAATCCCGGTCTAGGACCGGAGAATATTAAAAAGGCGGTTCGTTTCACGAACCGCCTTTTTAACTGCCTTTTTGCGTGTAAGCGTTAACGATTAATGAACGCCTGCGCCGTCAGCTACGTCGCAAGTTACTGCCTTGCCGTTTGCTTCGAGAGCTAGTTCACCGCAGAAAACCTGGCCGCCCTTGACGCTCATGGAAATCTTGTCGAAGTCCTTGAGCTTGAGTTCGCGAGGTTCGCTTGGTGTAACACCCTTGAAGAGTACGCGGTCACCCGGCTTTGCGTCTTCTGGAATGCTTACGAGTCGGCAGGTGTGTGCTTCTGCGTCAAGGTCGCCCGCAAGGAGCATGCCGGAACTCATGATGCCGCGAAGCGGAGCCGGCTTCAAGTTTGCAAACAACAGAATCTTGCGGTCCTGAAGTTCGCTTGCTTCGTAGCTCTTCTTTAAGCCGGAGCAAATTGTGCGGAGTTCACCTTCGCCAGCGTCCACCTTCAAAACATAGAGACTGTCTGCATCCGGGTGGTTTGCGACTTCCTTGATCTGGCCCACGCGAAGGTCCATTGCTGCAGGAACATCTTCTGCCATGAGAGGCTTGTTCTGCTTTGGCTTTTGCTGTTGAACCTGCGGCTTTACTTCTTCTTCAATGCGTGGGAAGAGCGGCTTGCCTTCGCCAAATGTTTCGCCACCCTTCAAGATGCCCCATGCAAGGTCGTTTGCGCTTGTGAACTTTGTTCCAAGCATGGTAAGGCCTTCTTCTGCCTTTGTCGGAATCACCGGCCAGAGCATGCAAAGGCTAAGGCGAACTGCTTCTGCAGCAACGTAGAGAACTGTTGCAAGTTCGTCCTTCAATGCCGGGTCCTTGGCAAGCTTCCACGGGGCCTTGATTTCAAAGTAGCGGTTGATGCTACGCACAAGGCTCATGATGTTTTCAATGGACTGTGAAAGGCGAGCCTGCGGCAAATCCTGCTTGATGTCTTCGATGACTTTCTTTGCAAGGTTCATCACATCGTTTGCTGCGTCGTCCATGTTGGTTGCAGCCGGGAGCTTGCCTTCGAAGTTTGTGCTTACAAGCTTATGCACGCGGTTCAAAACGTTGCCGAGGTCGTTTGCAAGGTCGGCGTTAATGCGGCGTACAAAGCTGTCGTGGGTAAAGTTTGCGTCCTGGCCCACAACCATTTCGCGAGCAAGGTAGTAGCGGAACGCATCGTTGCCGTACTTTTCCATGTAATCCATCGGGTTTACAACGTTGCCTGCGGACTTACTCATCTTTTCGCCACCGTTCACGAGCCACCAGCCGTGAGCAAGAATATGCTTCGGGAGCGGAATGTCGAGAGCCATGAGCATTGTCGGCCAATAGACACTGTGAGTTGTCAAAATGTCTTTACCGATCAGGTGGAAACTTGCCGGCCAAATCGGAGTGCCGTCTGCGAATGTCTTGTGGAAGGCCGTGCTTGCGCTAACGTAGTTGAGAAGGGCATCGAACCAAACGTATGTTACGTATTCTTCGTCGAACGGGAGCGGAATGCCCCAGCTAAGGCGAGCCTTCGGGCGGCTGATGCAAAGGTCGTTGAGCGGCTGGCGGAGGAATCCGAGAATTTCGTTACGACGGTAGTCTGGAACGATCCAGTCCGGGTTCTGATTCAAGTGGTCGATGAGCTGCTGCTGGTACTTGCTCATCTTGAAGAAGTAGTTCTTTTCCTTGAGCCATTCTACCGGGCGGTGGCTGATCGGGTCGCACTTGTTTTCGTCAAGTTCATCTTCGCTAAAGAAGCGTTCTTCGCCAACAGAATACCAGCCTTCATATTCCTTGGAATAGATTTCGCCCTTGTCCCAGAGCTTCTGCAAGCATTCGCGAACGTAGTCCTTGTGTTCCTTGTAGGTCGTGCGAATAAAGAAGTCGTTGCAAATGCCCATCTTCTTCCAGAGATCTTCGAAGCGATGGTAGTATTCGTCAACATGTTCCTGCGGGGTAACTTCGCGCTTTGCAGCTGCGCGCTGCACCTTTTGACCATGTTCATCGGTACCTGTCAAAAAGAATGTCTGGTAACCGAGAATCTTGTGGAAGCGAGTCAAAATGTCGGCAAGAACGGTTGTATAGGAATGCCCAATGTGTGGGGCATCGTTCACATAGTAAATCGGGGTAGTAACGTAAAAATTTTGCATGGCCCAAATTTAGAAAAAAGCTTAAACAGTTGCCTGTGAAAGACGGCGCTCTTGGGGCGTTTTGAATGCCGATAAAAGGGGGCTTGTTGAAATGGTTACTGGCTAAAATGATTCCTGGCCTAAAATTGTGAATTTGCTAAAACGGTACCTGGCAAAAACGGTGGTTTGGCCCGAAATGGAGGCTTGGTACGAAAAGGTGACCTGGCCCGGAATGGTAACCTGGCAAAAATTGTGGCAAACTGAAATTTTCCTCTGCAAAAATAGCGTTTGGCAGATAAAAATTGTTCTTTTCAAGTTTTTATCCGCCGTGTTTGACATGAATTGTCGCGAATAACGCCGTTTTGGGGCAAAATGGACTTTTTAAGGGGCTTTGTCGCCTTTAAAATGACCAAAATTGGAAATTTAGCTTCAAAAAAATCGTTTTTGGCGGGTAAAACACACACTCAACCCCCGTTTTATCCGTACTTTTGGCAAAAATGCGGTGCTTGGGCGTGTTAAGGCGCTTTTTTCCTGTCGAGCTGGTCAAAGAGCCCGTAGGCGGTAGCGGCTCTTAAAAAACGCTGTCTAAAATAATCTCTTAAACCTGCTGGAGAAATGACCTGGGCCGTTTCCAGAAATTGCGGAAAATAAACTTTTGCAAGATCCGGGGAACATTCGAGCGTGTAAATGCCGGGTGTGCAATTCTCCAAGGCCGTTTCAATGAGGCTTTCTTTTTTCTTTCGGGATTCTCCGGGAGCCTTTAGAATTTTCGGGCGGTTTGTTGCGATTGTTTTAAAAAGCTTGACACCCTCTTCTGTTAGATGTATGTGAAGTTCCTGCCCATAACAAAGGAACGGATCGAAATGTTCCTTGAAATCTTCTGATTTCCTGAAAAGAGCATTGCTTTTTGTGTGGAAAGCCTCGTCCTCTTTTATAATTACATCGCTGATGTGGCAAATGCGGTATGCCTTGAAAGGGGATTCCTTTTCACCTTCAATAAAAGCGATCTCTTTGGGGTTCCTGCAGCCTACCAGGTAAGCTCGAACATTCGATGGCGAAAATGCTATGAAGCAAGGAGCTATCTCGATGATTCTTCCCTTATACGCGATGCAGATATTCTTCTTTTTTTTGATGGCTGTATTTATTTTTATAAGTTCCACTTTTTTTAAGAACAATTCTCTCCCTCCACGAGGGAGTGCAACATATTGCTCTAGGTAATGGCGGCATAGTGAAGCAAGCTTTGCTCCCTTGGATTGTGCTATTTGCTCAAAAAAGGCATTCCGTTTGTGAAGCGTGAATTGAAGTGGCGGACAATTCTTGAAAAGTTCGTTACTTTCCCTTGTAAACTGCTTATTTTCTGATGTTTTTGGAAGGTCACTATTGTATTCAATAATCAAATTGCAGAGCTCGCCAATGCCCTTCAACTTGTAATCGTCAATGTCTAGTTCTAATTGATTTCGAATTGCAGAAGATACCGCAATCTTGATTTTGATGGATTCGTTCATGTTTTGAAATATAGTATTTTGAAATTTTGGAATAAGCCTCCTTTTTATAAAAATATAAGTTCCACTTTTTAAAAATGTTTTTTGCACGCTTCCTTGAGCCCTGTTTTTTGAGGTATCTTTGATTTAGAAATCAAAAAACATTACCAAACGATGAGGTAAAAAATGGAAAATCAAGACAATGCTCAAATGAGCGAAACTGTTCATTTTACATTGGCTGAAGTTCTAGCCAGCTATGTAGAAGAAACTCCAGAAGTATTGGAACTTCGAGAAAAACTTTCGGGAGTTGATGTCGCTTACGATTACGACATGGTAAACGACGAAGACAACTTTTTTGAAAAAGAGTCTGAACGCCTGGCAGTGGCCTACGGCCTGTCAGAAAAAGCCGCAGTGTGCCTTTCCATTGACTTGTGCTTCTTTGCAGTAAAGAAGACCGGCGATAACCTGATGGGCGAAATGAACAAGCTTTGCCGCGGTATGGAAATGTTTAAGAATGCCGTAGAATCGGGGCTTGACGTGGATAAGGTCGTGGAAGGAATCAAGCAGGAATGCGGGCTTGAAATTTGAAATATGCTGAGGGAAAAAATCAAGTTGTATTTTCAACATGCCCTTGGGTACAATCAGGAAACACAAATCGTGAATAGATCCGATGTAGAAAAAATCAGCCTGGGAAATCCTCGTGAAGATATGCCGTCGAGTATCGCAATGATTTATAGAAGCGAATTTGACTATATCTCGCGTTGCATTCTGGATTACAGAAACATCGAAACTGGTGGCCAGCTGTTTGGCTACTGGACTTCAACTGGAATCCCCGTGGTGCTTTACGCCATAGGACCGGGAAAGAAGGCGAATCACCAGGAAACATTCTTTAATCAAGATTTGGATTATCTTGAAACTGTAGGGAATTTTTTGTTGGAAAAATACGGCTTGCAGCATATTGGTGAATGGCATTCCCATCATCAGCTAGGCCTTGCCCAGCCGAGTGGCCATGACGCATCCACCATGGTCAATAACATCTCGCGACTTCATTTGCGTCGTTTTTTGCTCTGCATTGGTAACTGCACGGAACAAGCATCTTCGTTGAATGCGTTTAGTTTTCATGAAGATCACGACTATGATTATGTCAAGGCTCGCTGGAGCATAAAGGAATGTGAAAGCCCCTTTAGACCTTTGGTAGATAAGGCCTTGGATGGAGTGTTGGTTCACCCACGCACAGGCAAGGCTTGCCATGGCAAGGTCTATTCTGTGGAGAATCACCCAAACAGCAGTGTGGTCAATGAGTATGAAAACGGGTATTGGCTTAATGAGCGTGAAAACAGAAAAGTTCTTGCCAATATATACGCTTTTTTAAAGGAGTTTGAACGCGTTCCCACGACAATCTCTTTGAATGAAAAGCGCCATGTGCAAATTGCTGTGGGGAATAAGTTCCTGTATTTTCCACCAGGGTTCCCGCAGAAACCGTTTGAATTTAGCATAGACAGAGTCGCCGCGGGCGATGAAAAGCTCTGGAATTTTCAGGGAGATATCTTGGAAGCTTTCAAGCAATACTATGTCGCGGTGGCTCGCATGGGTCAAAAGTCTAATAACGAGGTAAAATGATGTTTGAAGGATTATTTTCTCTTTTATCATCTCATTCTGATGATGATGACGATGATGAATGCGCGGGCCCACCCCCGGCGCGAATTCAACAGGAAATTGCGGTGCTGCAAAAGAAAAATGTGCCTGAGCATGCGTATCATTTCTTTTTGGACGAGAAAAAGCCCTATGTGGTTTTTGCAGCTCGTACAAAGAAGCGCGTCTATACATTGCGTATTGAACTTTCTGGTTTCCCGAACAATGTTCCGAAGGTGTTTGTAACGAAAATGCTCAAGGATAAATACGGAGAAAAATTGGATAGTGCCGATGGCTCCATGCATGTGCTGGAATCGGAACATGGTTGGACAAGAATATGCCATTATGGAGATGCCTCCTGGACTCCGAATGTTTCCCTTTACAAAATTTATGTAAAGTGCTGCCTTTGGCTCAACATGTATGAGCTGCATTTGGAAACCGGCAACGATATAGAATACTACTTAAACCACCAAAAATAAAAGGGTAGAATATGAAAAATATTATTGTGACTGCCTTCTCTGCAGAAGGCTTTGCGGGCCGTTCTGAACAGCTACTTGGTGAAGAAATTCGCAAGCAGGGCGGCCAGGGCCATGGAAGCTCCTTGATAGACCTTGTCTTTGACGAAAAGACAGGTGAATTCCGTCAGGTTGCAAAAGGCGAAACTCCCTCCCAAGGCACTGTTGTAACGGGCATGACCAAAGAAGGCTTTGCATGTTAGCATTCGTTGACGAGCAGGAAATTCTTGACTTTAGGGCCCATTGCGCCGCTACAGGAAAATCCCCGCAAGGCGTTGCCGGTGTCGCGTGCGAGTGGGAAGGCGAAGGCGTTCTTCACTTTCACCAAAAGCGTCCGCTTCATGGCTACGGCAAAGAATCGCCTTGCCTTTTTACAGACGATTGCGCAGCGCTAGAGGACCCTGTTTGCATAGAAAAATACAGCTACATCGTAGTAGTTACAGAAAAGACCGTTGCGGCTTTTGCGCAATATCCCAAGGATTCTGCGGAACGAAAGGAATGTGTTTGGCAAAATATCGATTTGCAATATATTCCTTCGCGCGAAAATCTTTATTCCCGCAGCCAGGGAATTTTGGAAGTGGGTGCGCTTGCTGCAAAACGAGTCGCTATCGTTGGGCTTGGCAGCTTTGGCTCCCAAATTGCCATAGAGCTTGCAAAGGCTGGCATTGGGGAATTTTCGCTGCTCGATTTTGACCGCGTGGAACTGCACAACCTCATGCGCCATACCTGCGGCATAAACGATCTTGGACGCTTGAAAACCGACGCTCTTTACGATGCAATCCTTGGCAAGAATCCATACGCGAAAGTGGATAAATTCCCGGTGGATATCAACCAAAATTTGAAATTGCTGGATCAGGAAGTTTCCCGTGCAGATCTTGTCATTTGTGCAACGGACAACAACAAGAGTCGTTTCAACCTGAATGAAGCCGTAGTAAGAAATCGCAAGGTCTGCCTTTATGGGCGTGCAAACACCCGTGCTGCGGGCGGCGACGTGTTCCGCTATGTTCCTGACGGCCCGTGTTACAACTGCCTTCTAGGAAACGCCTGGTATGATGCGGAAGCCGAAGAAATCACGAATGTAGAAAGCGCCCGTCACAATGGGCAGATTGCTGCGTATGTCAGTGCCGAAGATGCTGCCGCCAAAGTGCAAGTCGGGTTGTCTGCTGACATTGCTCCAATTTGCAACATGATGGTAAAAATCGCCCTTGTGGAACTTTCCCGTGGCATAGACTCCGGAATTTCATCTTTGGAGCACGAGCTGGTCTATGATTACTACATGTGGGCCAATCGCCGGGAGAACCGCTTTGAAAACTGGAGTGCAATGCCTGGCGCTGGGGCGAAACCCACGATTTTACGCTGGTATGGTTGCCGAATCCAGAAATTGGAGGGGTGCGCGCAATGCGGTAAATCGGGATTCGCGGAGCTAGATGAGGGGGACGATGTGGAGGAAATATTAGAGAAAATAAGTTCTTGTTAAACGCCTAAATTACGCCAAATTAGGCGTTTTTGGTATAGTGAAAGTTCGCAAATTGAAAAAACCAAGATTGTTTTTAGAAAAAAAAGATTATTTTACGGATTCGTAATGCTAAAGAGGATTATGTGAGCAATTCTTTGAAAATTCAGCAGAAAATGCTAGATGTGGTAAATCAAGTTATTGAAATTGGCAAGAAGGTGGATGTTTCTATCGAAAAAGCAGAAGTTCTTGCCAAACTCATCAGTGAAAAAGAACTTCTTGTTCCTGTCGTAGGTGAATTTAGTGCTGGTAAAAGTACTTTTTTAAATTCCTTCATTGGTCGTTCGCTTCTTTCTGTAAATGTTACTCCAGAAACTGCGGTAGCAACGGAGTTGCGGTATTCTGAAACAGAATATGCAGAAATAGTGGAAAATGTGGCTGACGATTTGCAGGTTAGGCGCGTATCCCTTGATGAGGCAAAAAACGTTCAGCCGAGCTGGCGTTGTGTTCGCCTTTACCTCAATTCAGAAAACATAAAGAAAGTTGAGCCCATTATTCTTGTCGACATGCCGGGTTTTGATTCTCCTCGTGATGACCATAACAAGGCTATTGCCAGTTACCTGAATAAGGGCGTTCATTATGTGGTACTTACCAGTGTTGAAAGTGGTACAGTAACCTCTAGCATGTCTCGCCAGTTGCAAGATATCCAGAACATGGGACGAAGTTTCTCTTTCTTTGTTAGCAAGGCAAATCTTCGTAGCCCAGATGATGTTGAAAAAATTATTGAAGAAGTTCGTGATCAGGTGGAAGACTCCCTGGGCATTGAGACAGATCCTAAGCCTCTAGGAAAGAATGCTGGAGCAGAATTGTCGAAGCTGGTTAGCTCGATAGATCCTGAAAGCCTTTTTGCCGGAATATTCTCTGAAGCTATTGAAGAATTGATTGACGATGCCGTCAGCGCTATCAATATGAAAATTGCAGCTCTCAAGGCGGATCAGGGTAAGAATCGCATGGCAATTCAGGAATTGGAAGAAAGTCTTGCGAAGTTGGAAAAACGCCGTGACCGAATGGTTGCAGAAGCTCAAAGCAACCATTTTGATGCAGATGTCGATGCCATTGTGAATGCAGCGGGTGCTGCACTCAGTAGCAAGGTTGATGAATTGACTGAAATGGCTATGAATGGCGCGTCTAGCGAGGCTATTTCTCAGGAAATGAATGCCGTTGTTCGCTCTTCCGTGATTCCTGCTATTAACAAGGTTTCTCAGAATGCGTCAGAACGAATTTCTACAAGTTTCCAGATGGAATTGCGTGGCGTAGAAAACACATTCTCTGCCTTCGATAATCCAGAATTTATGGCCAAGCTAGGAACAGCTGCAGCAAGCCTTGGTGATGTTGCCAAGAGTTCTCTTGCCAGTTTAACTTCTATGGCGAAGAAAAATTCAGTAGCTTTGGGAGCTGCGTACAAAACGATTGTCGGTGCTTTGGGTATTGCTACAAACGTATTTGCTCCTGTTGTAGAAATCGTTCTCTTGTTCCTCCCGGAAATCATTAGCTTTTTCACACAGAAATCTCGCGAAAACGAACAGCGTGAAAAAATCCGCTCTCAGATTTTGAGCTCCATTCCAAAAATGAAGCAGGAACTTCGTGAAAAAATCACTCCGGTTCTCGTAGAGCAGAATGTTGCAGCAATCAACGCTATTTCAGAACAGTTTGATTCTAAAATCAGCGCCATGAGGGATGAAATCAAGAAGGCCAATGACGCTTTGGAAAATAACGAAGATGTCGTTGTCAAGATGACAAATCTTGAAGAAAGCCGTGCAACCTTGAACAACTTGAAAAAATCTCTGTAAGGAAGTGTCTATGTCCATTGAACGCCTTGAAAAGGTTATTGCCAAAAGAAACGAACTTGAAAAACTCGCACAAAAGTACCCAGACACATTGATGGATGATTTTGCTGCGAACTGCGGTGAAGATCTTAAGCAAGAAGCAAAAATTCGACAGAATTACGATGAGAAAATTGATGCTAATCGAGATTTGCAGATAGGTATTGTTGGCCGCGTAAAGGCTGGCAAGTCTTCTTTGCTGAATGCATTGCTGTTCAATGGACATACCATTTTACCCAAGGCGGCAACACCCATGACCGCCGCTTTGACAGTTCTCTCTTATTCCGAAAAAATTGAACTGAAAATTCATTTCTTTGATGAGGCTGACTTTGATGCCTTGAAATCTAAAAGCGATGCCTATGAAAAACGCTATGTTGAATTGGTGAAATCTGGCATCGAAGACGCTCGCCGTCGTGCTGAAGAAAAGGCCCGGGAAAAGGCGGGCGGCATTGGCTCCATTGCGTCAAAGTTTACTTTTGACGAAGCTAAGGCAAAGGAACGTGCTGAACGTGATGCCAAACGAAGACTGGGCGAAGACGTGGCTCTTTCGGGAGCTTATGATCAGTACAAAAAAATCAAGGAATCTTCAGTCAGCGTTTCTGAAGTGAGTGGAAAGGTTAAGGTTCTTTATCCGCAATCGCTCGATGAAATAGCTCCGATGATGGCTGATTTTGTTGGCTCCGAAGGCAAGTACATGCCTTTCACGCAAAGTGTTGAAATCGCTTATCCTAACGATAGGCTCAAGGGTGTGCGTATTGTTGATACTCCGGGGTTCAATGACCCTGTGCCTTCTCGCGAACAGCGTGCTCACCAGCTTTTGAAAACAAGTGATGTGGTGCTGATTCTTAGCCCTGCGGGCCGTTTCCTTGACGACACAGACAAGGAAGTTCTTACAAAGATTACTACGAAGGATGGCCTTCGTGAATTGTTTGTCATTGCAAGCCAGGTAGATACTCAGCTTTACGGTGATGAATATGCTGATTTTAACGGGGACGTGTTCCGCGTTCGTGATGAAATCAAGAGACGCTTGGCTGGTCAGACAAAATCTGTTCTAAGCTCCATAAATGCCTTTGGAATCTTTGACCAGTTGATTGAAGATGGCGGAAATCGTATTATTATGACTTCCGGGGATTGCCATTCGATGTGCCTGACCATATCCGATAAGGGAAATTGGGATGGAAATAAACTGCAAATCTGGGAAAACCTTTGTGAATCGTTCCCCGATTATTTCTCTGATAAGGATGTAGAATCTTCTAAGGAAGCCTTGAAGAACCTTGGCAATACAGCTTTGGTTGAAGAAAAAATTGATTCTGTAAAACTGAAGAAGGAAGAAATTCTAGCTAGCAGCGCCGATCAAATTTGCCAATCTTTGGAAAGTGCCGTAGATGATTTGGGTAAGGCTATGGTTAAGGCCGTAAAGGCTCAAATTGATCGAGTAAAATCAGCAAATCTAGATCACCTGCTCAATGAAAAGAATGGTATTGAGTCGTTCTGCCTCAAGGTGGAACCGGGCATTACCCGTGCCGTCAATGAAGCTGTTGCTGATTGGCGTTCAGCCTCTACAAAGGATTTGATGTCCTTTGTGAATGAACTGTGCAACGATGCAAAGAGCGAATCATCGTCTTCCAAGGAAAGCTTTACAAAATCGCATTCCTACACGACTGGCATGTTGTTTTGGAAAAAGACTCACCATTACGAAACCTCTCATACGCGTGTAAATGCTACAATGATCAGAAGTGCCGTGGAAGACTACATTGACAAGGTGAATAACAATGTCAAGCTTGAAGTGATGGATTCCCTGGAACAGCTCAAGCGTAAGATTGCTTCCAAGATTTCTTTGATTTGGGCCGAAAAGGCTGCCGAACAGAGCCTGGATTCCGATGCCGTTGCAAATAAGATTCGCGCCATTATTGAAAGTTTGAATCTTCCTGAATTTAAAGTTCCTTCGGGAGATTTGCCTAGTGCCATGATGAAGTCTGGATCTGTCGAAGATGAAGAAGGAAACGAACTTTTGGCTACTGCCCGAGCCCATCTTTCCAAGTTGGCTAACACATTGAACACGTTGCTGACGGAAGAAATTGCTCGTTATGCAAGTGCCATTCAAAAGTCCGATGTGGCAAACGAACTTCTTGGAAAATATCGTAGCCAGCTCAACATCTTGATTAATGATATCGAGAACAAGGAAACTGCTATTCAGAACTATGAATTGGTTCTTGGTGAATTGGAGAGAATTGCATAATGGATTTTCAGAGTATCGAAGGTCGTTTTGATCTTATTTCAACGCTTCTTGCAGCCCAGCCAGAAAAAAATGAGGCCTTGGAACAATTCCAGAGTCTTTTGGAAAAAGACTATATGGAATATACCAAGATTGATGATGCTCTTTCCGAGGAAGCAGGCGCACTGCTGGAACTTCAGGGGATTGGCCGAGATCTAGCCTTGTTCATAAGAAACAAGGACGTGTATAGCAAAAATTCCATTGCCTTGGCTGGTGGATTTAGCAGCGGCAAATCAACATTTTGTAATAACCTTTTCTGTTCACGCGACATCACCTTGCCAGTAAGTATCAATCCAGAAACGGCGATACCGGCCTATGTTATCAGTGGCGAAAAAGCTCCCAACGCCTTTGGCTTGACAGCATCTGGAGCAAGTGTGGAACTTGGTGTCGATTCCTACAAGCAGATGAATCATGAATTCCTTAAGTCCTTTGTCTTTAATTTAAAGGATTTGATGCCTTCTGTGGTAATTCATGCCGAAATGCCCAAGGATTTTGAACACATCTGTTTCATTGATACTCCGGGTTACAACTCTGCGCAAACGGATGACTCCTATACCAGCAAGGATAGGGAAACTTCCTTGATGTTTATACGTCAGGCCAAAGTGCTGTTCTGGTTTATTGGATTGGACGTGACTGGAACATTGACCGATTCGGATGTCGATTTTTTGCAGGAAGTTTTGCGAGAATCTCCGGACAAGCGAATTGTCATTGTTTGCAACAAGGCAGAAAACAGGTCTGAAGACGACTTGAATGATGTCCTTCGCCATATTGTTGATATCTTGGATGACAATGAAATTCCTTACGAAGGCGTTGTCGCCTACAGTTCCAGAAAAAAGCGTTCCTATGGCCATCACGGTAAATCGTTGGACGAGTTCTTTACTGAATTGAATCGTCAGAATACCGATAAGAAACGAGAACTACAAAAACGCCTTAAAGATGTGTTCCGCCGCCATATCAATGCAGACGCGGATCGAATTCAGGAATCTTTGGAAAAGGCCAAGAGCCTGAATAAAATTTTGCTTCACTTCAACTCCCTCATGACGGATGTTGAATCTAAGTTTAGCGATGAAGCTGCAAAAAATCGAAGAGAAGCGATTCGTACGGGTAAGAAGAGTTCTGCCGCAGAAAATCTTAGTCAGGAATCCATTGAACTGATTGTCAAGGAAATTACCGCCCTGAAATTAAATCTGGAAAAGGATGCCGCCAAATATCGTGAAAATAAGGATATGGCGACGGCATTGAGCGAAAAGATGAACAGTGTCGTGGCGGACGTGTTTAAGGATTTTGCAGAAACTACAGATGACGATTATGTTTCTGTTCCTGCGGGGTCCTTTACCATGGGCGATGACCAGGGAGTCAAAGATGTGCGCCCTGCCCATACGGTGCACGTGAATGCCTTCAAGATGAAGGCTACATTGGTTACGCAGGCAGAATGGCGGAATGTTATGGGTGTAAAACCCGTGTGCAAGTTTGCCGGAGATTCTTTGCCCGTAGATCAGGTGTATTTTGATGAGGCTGTAGCATACTGCAATAAGCTGAGCGTGGCCGAAGGCTTGGAACCTTGCTACGATAAAAAGGGAACTTGCGATTTGTCGAAAAACGGCTATCGTTTGCCTACAGAAGCGGAATGGGAATACGCCGCTTTACCTTTTGCAGAAATACCTTTGAGCGATTGTGCCTGGTATAGGGACAATTCAAATGGAATGACTCAACCGGTATCTCAAAAGCAGGACAATGCCTTGGGATTGTTCGATATGCTGGGTAATGTCTACGAGTGGGTTAACGATGGCTGGGCTAATTATGATGAGAATAATAACGATAACCCGTTAATTGTTACTGATGACGAACGTGTTATCCGAGGCGGGTCTATTATAAGCAATGAGAAATCCTGCAATGTAAAGGCTCGAAATTTATCGGATGCGCCAAGTGAAGTTCTCTTAATAGGATTTAGAACAGTGAAGAAGGTGTAGAAGGACGTAATTGTTATGGATATGACTCCCTATTTGATGTATGTAGACTCGATGAAAAAAATGATTGAGGATTACGGCCGTGAAATCTTCAGTTCTGAGTCAAAGAAAAAGCTTGTTCGAGAGGTATCTTCATGGCCTGAAAGTGTATCTGACTATCGTGATGAATTGTTGCTCCTTTGCATAAAGAACATTCCTCAGAAGTTTTATGATGTACTTGAGGCGTCAAGTTCTCAAAAACAGGAAACATACAATTCTGCAATAGCAGAGTTATCTGAAAAATTTGGAATTGAATCGGCTCACGCTCAATCACTTGTTTCGAAAATAGATCTGTTTTTCAATTTTGGAGAAAATAACTGCGACGATCATTTCTATGATAAGCGTGATGGAAATGTTTATAAATGCAAAAGAATTGGCTCTTTAGTTTGGATGACCGAAAATTTTCGTTATGAAAACGACGGCTGTTTGTATCCCGATGGAGACGAGAGTAATTGCAGAAAGTTTGGTTGCCTGTATTCTTGGCAACAGGCGAAGTCCTTGGCGCCAGTAGGGTGGCGTTTGCCATCGAAGGCTGAATGGGAAGACTTGCTCTCTTTTGTTAAGACTGATTTAGCATCTAAAGATGTTGCATCTTCTTTAAAATCAAAAGATTGCTGGCTTGAAGAATCCGTGCTTGAAGAATCCGTAAGTTTTTTGACTTCAATATTCACATTTTCCGTACAATCTAAGTCTAATGCATTTGGTGTGGGTCAATCTCAAAGAAAGAATGCCAATGGATGTGATGAAGCGGGTTTCTGTGCTTTGCCTAGTGGTGCGATGCCTTATATGGGGTCTATGTATAAGGGCTTTGGCAGAAGAGCCTCTTTTTGGGAACTAGAAAAATATGATGATGAACAGGCGTATGGTTTCTGTATAGATTCTTCATCCGATGATAGTTTTCATCGTCCTTTAAATACGAGGGATATGATTTCTGTCAGATATGTAAGGGACGCATAATCCAATAGTATGTAAAAACGAAAGCAGAAGAGATGTTTGTAAGAGGGTGTAAATGACTGAATTTTCAAAGGATTCTGTTGAAGCTAAAATTCGGAAAATCGCGGATGATTTTGGCGGTGTTGAACTTTTTAGTGAAGAGAATGCAAATCGCCTGCGCAAGGCTTTTGATTATACAAGCGTTGACTCGATTAATGTGTTCAGGGAACGGGTTCTTTTGCTAGGCGCAAGGAAGAAAATTCCGTATCTCTATTCTCAAATTGGTAATCCTGTACGCGAACAGCAAGTTGCTGTGGATTCCGTATTCAATTATATGATGTCGGTTGGCTTTTCTGAAGATGTAAGCTATGAAACCGTGACCTGGTTTAGCAATATCCTGAACTTGCCGGAGCCAACGCCCAAGCATGTGAAGGTTGATGCAGTATTGGATAGCATTTCTTTTGAACAATGTTATCAAGGCTATTCGACATCAATGGTATCACATAAAACATGTAAGATTGGTAAGCAACTTTGGCTTGCTGAAAATTTGAAGCTTGAGTACGATAGGAGACGCGGCTATTATAGTCATTTTAGTTGTGGTAAAGAATGTCCAAATTCTTCTTATGGACGCTTATACACTTGGAATGAAGCTGTAAATCCAGAGCTAGTTCCCCCTGGTTGGCGCTTGCCTAGAATAGAAGACTGGAGAGACCTGCATGCCTATATTAAGTCCTTGGGGTATGATTCTGGAACCGCACTAAAATCAACCAATCAATGGCATGGCAAAGCTGATGATGGCTTGGATCTATTTGGCTTTTGTGCCTATCCGACTGTCTTGGAAGAAGGGGTGTCGCAGTGCTGGTTCTGGACGAATTCAGATACGGGGAATGAAAAATATCCTAAGTATTGCGTGAGTCTTGACGCAAATGAAAATGATTTAGGTCTAAGAAGTCGTGCTGGAACTGGTTATTGCGCTTCCGTCCGCTATGTCAAAGATGTTTAAGTGAGGCGAATTATGAAGTGCAATAATTGCAAAGAAGAATTAGCTTTTTCAAAAAGTGCCTTGTCCAAGATGAATAATTGCCCTTTCTGTGGGGCGGAACTAAAAAAGAAGAATGAAAAGAAAACGAAAATCTCAGCTTCTCAGGCAATTAAATCTGTAATCGATGATTTTGGTGTGGAAGTTTTCAATCGTGAAAACGAAAGTCGCCTAAGAAAGATTCTTATGGATTGGCCCGAAGAAATCGCACTTGATCGCGATCGTTTGCTAATGCTCTTGATAAAGCATATTCCCCAAAGGCTGTGTGAATCGCTGGACTTGCCTAAAAAGGAGCGCTTGCCTGTTGTTCAGCAATCTGTGGAACGCTTGGTGAAAGAGTTTAAGTTTTCAAATGAAGTTGCCTTGGAGCATGTAAAGTTGTTCTCCGATGCTTTGGGCTTGGATTCTTCCATCAAGATAAAGGAAGAAATTCCCACTGAGTATGTGGATCCTCGCGATGGTGAAAAATACCGTCTTGTGAAAATTGGAAAACAGTTGTGGTTTGCAGAAAACTTCAGACATGTATGTGATGGATCCTGTATTTATAAGGATCAAGATTTGAATTGGACTAAATATGGTTGCCTATATACCCATCAATCAGCATTGGATCATTGCCCTGGTGGATGGAGATTGCCCTCGGAACAAGATTTCCGAAATCTATTGAGAGAGGCGGGTAATAATGAACTATCTCTTATGAAGTGGGCAAAAGATAAGGGAAACAAAGATATTGTTGGTTGTGATGACCTGAAATTTTCAATGCTTCCTGGTGGAATGCTAAGACATGAAATTTTTGGCATGCATGGCAAATATGAAAGTGCTGGACAAATAGGTGTGTTGTGGCTTTCTTCAAAAGCAGATTGTAAACTTGGTCTTGGGTATTTTAAAACATGTGAATTTCATTTCGATGGGCCTTATTTCTTAGCTGCGGTTAAAGGCTCTCATTTGTATCAGCCCAAAGACGGTTGCTCCCCAGAAGATTACTACAGCGTCCGCTATGTCAAAGATATCTAACTGAAGGTACATTACTAGAGCAAAATAAATTATTGTTGAAATTTTTTTAGGGAAACTGAATTATGAAGTGCAATAATTGCAATAAAGAATTGAATTTTCCGGAGGGCGTTTTAAAGCAAAATCGGGTGTTGGAAAATTTCGGTGAGAAGGCTTTTTTTTGGTTGGGCGATTCGAATAGCAAAACCAATGCAAATTGCATGATTCTTGATAGAAACCAACTAATGGAAAATAGCGCTCGTAAGACGATGCTTTATTCTGTTCGGTATATTTTAGATTAAATTAAGGAACGTCGTTTCGTTGTTCGTTCGGGGCGAGTCAATTTAAAAACTCAAAATTTGCCTAAAAAACATTTTTTGGCTTTTTTCCTTGATTTCGCAATAGTTCAACTTTTTTATATAGCGAAATGTGATGAAAATCACATTATGAGCCGTGTTTTTACAAAAAGGCTCTAAAAAAAGTAAAATCAGCTTTGCAAATATGGAAAAGTTTATATATTAGTGCAAAAAGAATTCTAAGAAACGATTGGAGGTTTCAATGAAGAAGATTCTCGCTTTGGCCGCCTTGTGCGCAATGTTCATTGGCTGCGCCAGCACTCCGCAAGAAAAGACTGTAAGCAAGATGCTCAAAATGCAGGATGAAAAGACCAGGCTCATTGGTGATGGCATTATTGCCGGCATGGGTGTCGGCGACGCTGCAACCGAACAGATGGCTTATGACGAAGCCGACTTGAACGCCCGCGCTGATGTTGGCCGTGAAATGGAATCTTACATTGGCGCCATGTTCCGCAACTACGAAGAACAGGCCGGCAAGGAACTCGTCCGACATAAGGAATCAGTCCGCAAGAACATCGTTTCTACAACACTCCGTGGTGCAACCATCGTGAAAATGGACATGGAACCGGTTGAAGGTGGCTACAAGGTCTATGCAGTCATGACCGTTAACCCGACCGCAATCAAGAACGCCATTGAAGAACAGCTCAAGACGGCCGAAGCTGAAGAGGCTGAAAAGGCTCGCTTCCGTTCTTCCCAGGGTTACAAGGACCTTGAAGCTGCAGAAGCAAACTACAAGAAGCTGGGTAAGTAATTTATCTTGGAATTGTGCAAAAGCGGCTTTTTTTAAGCCGCTTTTGTTGTTAGCAACCGGGCCATACAAAGGCCTATAAAAAACAAGAGGTTTTGGATGCTGAAAATGCTTGGTGTTTCTGTTTTGACGAGTGTGCTGCTTGTTGCCTGTGCTTCCAGTGCTCCAGATAACAGCGCTGCCCGTGCTCGCGAGCGGGCGAATGCCGGCTACAGTGATTTGAATCGGGAAGTTGGCCCTTCTCCGTATGCTGCCCAAACTTCTGACAAGGCTGTAAAGTCGGAATCTCAAAAGGCGGCAATAAATTATGCCGGTTTGCAGAAGCCCGTGATTATGGCTATGCCTGCGGCATCGTCCAATGGCTCTGACCCGATGGATGTTGTTAGGTCGAACCCGTTTGCAAAGAGCATGATGGAAGCTGTGAACGAGTTCTTGACTGGCAAGGGCTACGAGGTTCGTTCGCTGGAAGGGCAGACGGAGCTCGATGACCTTGTGAAGCTGCAGTCCGAAATTACTGGTGGCGAAGATGTTTCTTATGTTGCAGGCCTTATGCTTGGAGCCGATGTCTATATCAAGTTTACGGGTTCGCTCCGCAGTGACATGGTGACTGTAGAATTGAGTGCGTATGAAACTGCTACGGCGCGCCTTTTGGGCACGCAGACCGGCATGGTGAAAGATAATGGGGTCGGTGCCGCCAAAAGGAACTACTTGGTCAATGACGCTGTGAAAAAGGCGATGCCAGCTCTCGAAGAGAAAATTTTTTCGTACTGGGCCGAAGATTTGAAAAAAGGTTCCCAGTATAAAATCGTCATGAAGATTGACGAAAAGTATTCTGGAGCCGATGTAGAAGACTTGCAAGATAACGTGGTGAGTGCAATCCGTTCCAAATTCTCTAGCTTGCGCGTGAATGGCATGACGGAACGCACTATAGATGTGATTGTCTATGCCGACCCGGCTGCGTTCCCGGATTCCTACGCTGTGTATTCCGAAATCCGCAAGGCTGTTTCTTCTGTGGCTACCGCCAAAAAGAATAACATTGCAAAAAAATTGATTATGCTTGAATTGCAGTAAGGTTTTGTATGTTCCGTTTGCTTTTGCTCTGCTTTTCAATTGCCGCTTTTGCACAGACGATTACCTACACGGGTTTTTCTGAAGTTTCGCAGAAGGCCGCCGAAGAAGAGGCTGCTGCTGGCGTTGCCAAGCAGATTTCTTCGACCACGACAACCGAAATGGTCGTGTCTCGCGGGGAATCCCGCGTAGATGGCAAGACCGCGCTTACCAAGGATATGCGTGTACGCCACATTGTGAAATCGGAACTGTTTTTGAAGGGCTTGAAATTTGTAACGGAACCGAAGCAGGGTAAAAATTTTGTAGCGACCGCTTCTGTGAATTTGCAGGAATTGACATCGGCTTCGCGCGTTGCGCTTGAGAACATACAGAAGACCGTTTCTGAAAAGGAGCGCCTTGCCCGTGAAGCTGTGGCCAAGGGCTCGTTTGCCGAGGCTGACCGCCTGCTTGACGAATCGGAAAGCGCTGCTAGGCCGTATAAGCAGCATCTCGATGAAATTTCTGTCTATTTGACGGTGACTTCTTCAATGCTTTTGAAGTCTGATGTCGATAAAATCCGTGCAGAACTGTTGCAGTCTTTGCGGGGCGTTGTTCTTGAAGTGCCGCAAGAAAAGCTCGTTGTAGAAAATAACGAACCGTTGCAGTTTAAAATCGCAGTGAAAAAGGCTGGAACTCCGCTTGCCGGTTTCCCTGTATATGCGGATCATGATGGCAAGCGTGTTGCTGAAGTGTTTTCTGACGCTGCTGGCTATGCTGTCGTGAAGATCCCGGCAGAGGCGTTGCTGAAGAAACCATATACGATTACGGTAAGCCATGGCGTGAATTTGCGCTACCGCAAGGAAGCGGGGCTTGCTTCGCAAGTGCTGGATTACGACCTGAAACGTGAACAATGCAAAATGCAGTTGCAGTGCGATGAAGGTGCCACTTGCGGCGAGATTATGCAGAACCTTTCATTGCAGCTGGGCGACATTGTGGAATACAGCTCCGCAACACCCGTGCGCGTTTCTGTGAATGCGCAGGCTCGCCGCACCGTAAAAAAACTCTCTTCTTACGATGTGACGCTTCGTTTAGAAAAAGGGGAGTATTCCTGTACGCAAAATGCGACCGGCGTTGGCAATGGAGAAGACGATGCGGTGCGCAATGCGGTAACTAAAATGGACCTTGCCAAGTGTGGCGATTTGCGCTGGATGTGCAAGTGATGAATGCTGCGTTTTACATGCGCGAAGCCTTGAACTTTGCGAAACTTTCCATTGGACTTAGCCGCCCGAACCCTGCCGTGGGTGCGGTCGTCGTTCGCGACGGTAAAATTGTCGGCAAGGGTAGAACTCAGGCCCCCGGGAGCGCCCATGCAGAAGTTTGTGCGTTGCGCGAAGCGGGGGAGCTTGCAAATGGTGCCGATATCTATGTGACGCTCGAACCATGCTGCCATTTTGGCAGGACGCCTCCCTGCACTTCTGCTATCATTGCCGCAAAAATAAAGCGCGTTTTCTTTGCTCATGCGGACCCGAACCCTGTTGTGCGTGGCAATAGCCGCAAGGTTCTTGAAGAAGCTGGCATTGAGGTTTTTGAAGGCGTCGAGGCTTGCGGCGACACTTCTGAAGGCGCCTGCGTTTTTGAAGATGTGGAACGCTATTTTGAAGGGTATGATTACTTTGTACGTAATAAGGCTGTTTTTGTAGAGATAAAGTCTGCTGTCACGAAGAATTTCAAAATGGCGAATGCCGACAGAACTCCGATGCGCATTACGGGTGAACTAGCCAATTGCTGGACTCACAATTTGCGTTCCATTTCAGATGCAATTTTAGTGGGAGCTTCGACCGTTGTTCATGACAATCCAAGTTTGAATGTTCGTTTGTGCGAAGGCAATTCTCCGGTAAAAATCGTGCTTGCAAACGAGACGCAGCTTTCAAAGAATGCAAAGGTGTTTGCAGATGGTAAAACGATAGTCTATTCCTGCGTCGTACAGCCAGATTTTGCCGGTGTCGCTGAATGCAAGCAGCTCCCGTCCAAAGACTTTAGGGAAAATTGGCAATTCATTCTTGCGGACCTTTCTGCCCGCGGCATGCACCGTCTGATGGTGGAACCGGGAGCCACTCTTGCAAAGCTCATTTTTGAGTCTGGGCTTTGGAACCGTTTTGATTTGTGGATCGCTTCGCATGAGTCCGAAGGCCTTGAATTCCCGATGGATGCAGCACTGCTTGGAAAAACGACGCTAGCCCTTGAAAAAGCTTTTGGTGAAGATTTGCTAAAAGTTTATAGAAATGCAGAAAGGGCCTAAATTGGCCTGCCTGCAAAATTTACCCATTACGAATTAACTAAATTGCACGCGGTGTTTTTTCGCGTTTTAAAGAACGGCTGGTTTTTAGCCGTGTTTTTGTGCTTTGCCTTTGCAATTGTGCATGGGCAAGAAATGGCTGTATTCGATTTGCCGGAACGCGAAGAAGTTGAAGAAGATACTACCGAGACCGACAGCTGGTTTTCTGACACGACTGGCCTTGATACGATCGAGTACCATGCGGTGGATTTGGAGTATAATGTTGAATCTTCGACATTCAATTTGAATAATGATGCCCGCCTGTCGTTCAGGACGGCGACGCTTGATGCCGATACCATTTTGTTCAACCAGCAGAGTTCGATGCTCGTGGCTTCGGGCGACCCGATTCTTAGGGAAGAGCGGAACGCGTCGCTTGCGGGCATGCGTCTGAAATACAACTTGAATAGCAAGGTGGGCGAAATCTATTACGCGACGACCTTCCAGGACAACAACCAGTTGAACGGCATGGAAGTGCGACGCCTGCCAGATACGCGAATGCTCATAGCGCGCGGCGATTTCAGCACTTGTAACGATACGACGCACCAGCACTATTATTTTTATGGGCGGCGCATGGTCGTAAAGCCGAAGGAAACGATTACCGTGCGACCTGTGGTGCTGAACATTGCTGACGTTCCGGTGGCAGTGCTCCCGATGGTGGTGGCTCCACTGAAGAGCGGCCGCAAGTCTGGCCTTTTGACGCCTAAGTTCGGTGGTGACCAGGTGCAGGGCTACTACATGAGCAACCTGGGCTTTTATTACGCCGCAAACGACTATTGGGATGCAACTTTCAAGGGCGATATCATCGAAGGTGAGGAAGCTCGCTTTGAAAAGACGACCTTGACGGGCGAGGTGCGCTATAAAATTCGATACAAGCTCGATGGATCCATTTCTTACACGAGCTACCTGGAAGAGTTCGACTTTGGCAATAGCGGTTACGACATTAACTTTACGCACAACCAGAACTTGACGCCAGACGGCAAGCACACCTTGAGTGGCTCCGGCTCGTTTGTCAGCAGCCAGTCTGTTCGTAAAGACAATGGCCTTGATGCAGAAACCATTTTGAACCAGCAGGCCAACGCCCAGATGACTTATGCCGGCAGGTTCGGTACAAACAAGAATTTGACCGTGAAGGCGCAGCAGCAGTACAACTTGGTGACTGGCATGATGGAACGCCAATTGCCGGACGTGCAATACAGGATGAGCGGCCCGCTGTTTGAATTCGAAACGGATGAAGATGAAATCGCAGCGACGGAACCCTCCTTTTTGGAAAAGTTCAACTACAGTTTTTCGAACCGCTTCAACTACTACACCAAAACGGCTGCAGATACGGTTCGCGATATAGATACGACGGCGCGCTATGTCGGTTATACGGGTAACTATACGCTGGATTACAAGACCACGGTTCTCGATGTAATCAACTTGACTCCGAAGGCTTCTTTTACCGGATTCTGGACTGGTCGCACCTGGATCAATCCAGATGATTCGCTAAAGTACCGTCGTTCAAGAATGAACGTGGATCCTGGGGAGGGCGAGTTCGGCGAAGCTGCCTACAACCATGATTACAGTTTGACCGCTGATACCAAGCTTTATGGAATCTGGGTTCCAGAAATAGGCCGCTTTACCGGTATCCGTCACATTCTTTCACCGAGCATTTCGTATACCTATGCGCCTGAAATCGATACCGTAAAAACGTTTGCCCCGCACCCGTTGCTTGGGCAGACTCCGTTCCAGACGGAGCAGAAAACTGTCGGCTTTGGCGTGTCGAACGACTTCGACATCAAGTATCTGCTTTCTGGCGGCGGTGGCAAGGTGAACCAGGATTCCTCTGAATCTTCAGAACGCTACGATACTCGCCGCCTGATGACGACCAGCCATAATGTGTCTTACAACTTTGCTGCCGATTCACTGAATTGGTCTGACATCAATTCCAGTTTTGGCTTCCAGATTTTCAAGGATTACCTGTTTACCGTGCGTACTGTGCATTCTTTCTACCATAAGTTTGAAGAAGACCCGAACAAGGTGCGCTTCCCGGAACTTACACGCTGGAGCTACGAACTTTCAAAGAGCTTCAACTGGTCTGGCGACTTGAATGCGGGCTTGCCTTCGCAAATGGGCAAGTACGAAATGAACAAGTGGAGCGCAGGCTTCACGTACCGTTACACCTTCACAAGTACGCGTGTCGGCCGCGATTTGTTTAGGGACGACATTTCACATGCGACGAGCATCAATGCGAGCTTCCAGCCGACAAACGACTGGCTCATGACATATAGCACTACCTACAACTACAACGAAGGTAAGTTCGTTTCGCACACGTTCACATTTGACCGTGGCCTGCATTGCTGGAAACTTGATTTCACTTGGACTCCGACCGGCCCGGCGCAGGGCTGGAGCCTGTCTATTTACGTAACCGACTTGCCGGACATCAAGATCAACGCCGGCAGCACGGAGACGAATTAGTAGTTAGTAGGAAGTAGATAGTAGGAAGTAGGAAGAAAGGAATCAGGAGTTTAGTAGTCTGTCGGCTGAAAAGAAGACAGAGAACAGAAGAGAGAGGACAGAAAACAGTAGGAAGACGAGATGTGTGCAAATGAGAGTCGCGGCAAAAACGAAGTTTTTGACATGACCGAATGCAGCCACATCCTATGGCGAAGCCATGAAAGACGGAAGTGGGAAGAAACCAGAAACTCCTAAATCCTAGATCCTAAACCACTGAAGTCAGAAAATCCTATACCCTAGACCCTGACCCCTATCCCCTAATTACTAGATCCTATCCACTAAAAAAGACAGACACTTTTACATGCCTGTCTTCTGAATTTTCGTTTCTGTATTCTAGCAGATTAGTAAGTGCCGAGTAGTTCGCGGACCTGGTCCATCATGGCCTTGCTCTTTACGCGGGCCCTTTCCTTACCGTAGGCGAGGATCTTGTCGATTTCGTCGGTGTGGGCTAGAAGGTTGAAATACTTTTCGCGTGCTTCGCCGAGATGTTCTTCGAGAACGTTCTGGAGTTCCTGCTTGGCGTGGCCCCAGCCCATGCCACCAGCGCGGTAGCGAGCTGCAAGAGCTTCGGTCTGTTCTGGTGTTGCAAAGAGCTTGTAGAGGCGGAATACGTTGCAAACTTCCGGATCCTTCGGTTCTTCGATGCCCTGGCTGTTTGTAACGATCTTGCCGATGCGCTTTTTGAGAGCTTTCGGTTCAAGGAAAATGTCGATGTAGTTGTCGTAGGACTTGCTCATCTTGCGGCCGTCGAGACCCGGGATAACGCCAGTTGCTTCCTGGAAAATAGGTTCTGGAATCGTGAACACATCTTTGCCAAAGTGCTTGTTGAACTTGATTGCGATGTCGCGTGCAAATTCAACATGCTGCTTCTGGTCCTTGCCGACCGGCACGATGTCTGCGCCGAACATGAGAATGTCTGCATCCATAAGGCACGGGTAGCAGTAGAGGCCCATGTTCACATTGGCGTCAATGTCTTCGCCCGCGGCGGTATTCTTTGCAACCTTGTCTTTGTAGGCGTGGGCGCGGTTCATGAAGCCCTTCGGAGTGAAGCAGCTGAGTGCCCAGCTAAGTTCAAAAATTTCAGGAATGTCGCTCTGCTTGTAGAACAGGCTTTCTTCCGGGTTCAAGCCAAGGGCAAGCCAGGTTGCTGCTACCTTGTAGATGTTTTCGCGCATTTCTGCACCGTTCTGCACGGTGGTGAGCGCATGGTAGTCTGCGATAAAATAAACTGTGTCGTAAGTCTTGGTCAGTTCAAGGGCAGGGCGGATTGCGCCCACGTAGTTGCCAAGATGCGGAGTGCCTGTCGGCTTGATGCCTGTAAGAGAAATTTTTTTCATGCGCGCAAATGTAGAAAATCTTAGGCTGTTCCGCGCCTTCGTCGCGTCGGGTCTTCGCCGTATATTTGCCACTTCACGTTCGCTGCGCTCACACGTGGCAAATTCGGTACAGACTGCACGCGTGTGCAGTCCGACCCCTCCGGGCTTCAGCCCCTAACAGGGAACAGAAGACAGAGAACAGAGGACAGAAGACAGAAGACAGAGAACAGAGGACAGTAGGAAGACATAAGACGGAAGTTAGTAACTAATTCTTTAGAGACTAGGTTCTATACCCTAAAGGGCATCATGCGCTCTGACGATTGAAAATCGTCGAGCTGTCCGAAAAACTAGAGACTAGAAACGCACATTTACATTCCCTAACCCCTAGATCCTAAAATTCTATCCCCTGAACCCTATACCCTAAGCACTGGAAAGTAACATTCCTCTCGTCTGTAGGCACGCAGTGCCGTTCTCTCGTCTATTCTATACCCTATCCTCTAAAACAATGGAATTTAACAATCCTCTTTCGTCTATCGTCTTTCGTCTTTCGTCTAACCACTAGCCCCTAGATCCTAAATCCTAAACCCTAAAAAAATATCTACATTTGCATTTCGTGGATTCTGAGAAAAATTATACACTCGTAGATAATGAGGAGTCGCTAAGGGAGCTGCTCCGCATTCTTGATCTTTATGATATGGCTGCGGTCGATACCGAAGCCGATTCCATGCATCATTACATAACTCGCCTCTGCCTAATCCAGATTACGGTGGGCGATACCAATTGGCTTTTGGACCCGCTTTGCGACCTCGACATTACACCGGTTTTCAAGACGCGTGCCATGCAGGTCATGCTGTTTCACGGGGCCGATTACGATTTGCGACTGCTGTACCAGAATTACAAGTTTTCTCCAAAAATTGTTTTTGATACGATGATTGCCGCCAAGTTGCTTGGTAAAGAAAAGCTCGGGCTAGCAAACCTCGTAGAAGAATATTTTGGAATTACGCTTTCTAAAGACAATCAGAAGGCCGACTGGACTATACGTCCGCTTCCGCAGGACATGACCGACTACGCCGTGCACGATACCATTTACCTGCACGAACTTGTCGCTCGACTCGGCGAAGAACTGCAGGCAAAGGGACGCTTCTTGTGGCACACGGAACTTTGCGCACAGCTCATAGAGCACGCAAAGATTCAGCACGAGCCTGCAGTTGACCCCTGGCGCATCAGCGGTTCGCACCATTTGCCGCCGCGCAGCCTGAATTTGCTCAAGGCTGCGTGGCATTGGCGCGAAAAACAGGCCGAAGAATTGGATAGACCGCCATACAAGGTTATGGCTCCAGATTTGATGCTTGCCATAGTCCGCCATGTGAGTGCATCGTTCCCGGAAGTCGATTTTGACGACATGCCGAGGCTTCCGCGCAACTTCATAGGGGAGCGTTTTGATTCGTTCAAGGAAATGCTTGAAGATGCAGTTGCTGTTCCCGTGGAAGAGTGGCCTAAGGCCGACGCCAAGGTCCCGCCTCCGCATATTTTGCCGGACTCTGATTTGTTGAATGCCTTGAAGTACTGGCGTGACGAAAAGGCGGAAGCCTTGGGCATAGACCCGTCGCTGCTCGGTAACAGAAATCAGTTGATTGATCTTGCCATGCCGCACGATACGTGGGAAGCTCGCTATGACGCTGCTCATCTTATGGGTTGGCAGCGTGAATTGTGGAACGGAATTTTACGGGATAACATAGGTAAGTGATATGAATTTGGCGCAGATTTCATTACTCGTCTTGCTGTTCGTGCTTTTGATCGGAGCACGCTTTTTTCCGAACATGATCGCAAGATGGTGGAACAAGAGAAAAAAGGGAGGGGTCCCAAATGAGCAAAGTAGTGAAGACTCTAAACGATAGAATCTTGCAAGACGCTCGAGTGCGTGCTGCAAATGTGGTTGCCGCGTTTTACCCGATGAAGGGCGAACCGGATATTCTGCCAGTATTGCAGGTGCTTTCTAAAGAGGGACGCCTCTTGCTGCCTCGTTGTTCCGACGATGGCACCATGGATTTTTTCAAGGTGAACAACCTGTACCTTGAACTGCAGGAGGGCCATTATGGAATCAAGGAACCTGTGGAATCTTGCAACCAGTGGGTTGGTAAAATTCCGGTGTTCCTTGTGCCGGGTGTAAAGTTTTCAACCGATGGTGGCCGCAAGGGGCATGGCTGGGGCTACTACGACAAATTTTTAGCAAAGTATCCGAACTCCCTGAAGTTCGGTGTGTGTCTGCCGGAACAGTTGCAGGAGGAACCTCTTGAACTGCAGGAGCACGACATTAAGATGGATGAAATTTTCTCTGCATAGGATTTGAAATGTTTGATAGAAATGATAAGCCTTTTGAACGCCGCAGCTATGGTCGCCGCGATGGCTTTGAAGGCCGCCGTGGGGGGAACTTTGCTGGCCGTCGCGATGACCGCGGCTATGCTCCGCGCCCCAAAGCCTCTGAAGTTGCTGTTGCAATGAGCGATGAAGGTTCTGCACCGCAGGTCGCCGTCGGCGGCATTCGCGAAGTGTCTGAACTTCTTGAAAAAGATCCGATGCGCGTGCATCGCATTCTCTTCCAGCAGAACTCCGGCAACCCGAAGCTCTACTCCCTGCAGAAGCAGGCCAAGAAGGCACACATTCATGTGCAGCAGGTGGAAACAAGAATCCTCGATTCGTACGCACGCCCGAACCACGGCGTGGTTGCGCTCTGCAACGAAAAGACATTGCTCCAGTGGGATGAAGTTTCTGAAGAATTCCTGATGGCAAAGGAACGCGGTGAAAAGAAACTGATTGCCGTTGCAACAAACATCGAAGACCCGCGCAACCTTGGAGCTTGCATCCGTTCTGCTCTTGGTCTCGGCGTCGATCTGCTTTTGATCCCGGCAAAGGGCATGTGCGGCATTACGCCGACAGTTGCAAAGACTTCTGCAGGCGCTCTCGAAAAAATGCGCATCTGTCGCCCTGACAATCTGGAAGCCGTAATCGGAACGCTTCGCTTGGCTGGCTACCAGGTGCTCGGCCTTGATGCCGCCACCGAAACGAATCTCGCCGGATTCGGTTTTGACGACCGTGTGGTGCTGGCCGTTGGTGGTGAAGACGTTGGCCTCCCGCCGTTCATTGCAAAACAGTGCGATGCAATCCTTCGCATTCCGATGAAGGCCGAAGCCCAGTCCTACAATGCTTCTGTCGCTCTTTCCCTTGGCCTTTACGAATGGGCCAGGACGAGGCTGAAATAAACTGGTTGCTGTAGTTGAAAATGTCCAACTTGCTGAAATTTTTTGCGCTGCTTGCTTGTGTTGCTCTGTGCGGGTGCTACAGCTTTACTGCGAGTACCTTGCCTTCGCATATCCATACGGTGTATATTGCTGAAATCGACAACAAGACGCTAGACCCGGTTCTTGGCAACGAAATCAAGACCAGTGTTTTGGAACTGTTCCGCAAGAATGCCGGCAAGGTTCGCATTGTAAATGATGAAGACAATGCAAACGCAAAGTTTGAACTGACACTTCTCAGCTATACGAACAAGCCGGAAAACTTTAGCAGCAAGTCCGATGTGGAAACCTATCGCGTAACAATCCGTGTGGGTGTCCGTTTTTACGACAATGTGAAGGAAAAGATGATTTACGAGGCGAAAAGCCTTTCTGCCGACGGCGTGTACGATGTGCAGTTGAACGAGACGGAAGACCGCCACGGGCAAACCCGGGCAATCGAAAAAATGCAGGACCTGATCATTGCGAACGCCCTTGCCAAGTGGTGAGCGGAAATTAAGATGCAAGGAACTGTAACTTACCATATTCTGGATCACTTCGCGTTGCTCATGATGACAAGTTAAGAGAGGACAGAAAACAGAGGACAGAAAGAAGACGGAAGACGTAAGACAGAAGATGGAAGATGGAAACTAATGACCAATAACTAATGACTAATAACTAATTCAGTCGACAGATGTCAGCCTACAGCCGACACATTGGAAATTAACATTTCACTAGATCCTAATCACTAAATCCTAGATCCTAAAAACAGGAAATCAACATTCCCTACCCCCTAGCCCCTAAATTCTAGATCCTATTTTACTATATTATAGCCCAAAATCATATTTAAGGATAATTATGAACTTCTCATCTTTTGTACGTCGCGCAGCAGTTTCTGTTGCTCTTGTGTCGACTTTCGCGTCTGCTCAGCTCATGAGCGGCAAGAATTTTGAAGTTATTCGTGTTGAAAAGACCCCGATTACTCAGGGTCATGTGGATAGTCTTGCAGCAATTCTTGCTCAGCAGCAGGCTCCTGGCCGTACATTGACCGCTGAACAGATGAAGACTGTACGCTTTGCCGTTGTTGAAAACCTGGTTGGACAGGAACTCATGAAGCTTGAAATCAAGAAGCGTGGCCTCAAGGCTCCGCAGGCTAAGGTTGACAGCGTCATGAAGCTCTTCAAGGCCCAGTTCAAGGACGAAGCAATGTTCAATGCTGAACTCAAGAAGAGCAACATCACTCAGGCCCAGTTCAAGGAAAAGATTGAACAGCAGGTTTTGACAGAACAGGTTCTTGAAAAGGAAGTTCCGTACCCACCGGCACCGACTGAAAAGCAGATGCAGGCTTACTGGGAACTCAACAAGAACAAGGTTCAGGTCAATGACACCATCAGCGGTGCCTGGATTTACTTGAACACCAAGTCCGGTGCAAAGGACTTCAACGACAAGAAGGAACTCTTGAAGGGGCTTGCAGCACAGGTTCGACTTTCCAAGGCTCCGTTTGCACAGCTTGCTGCGCAGTACAGCGATGATCCGGAAGCTCGCAAGAACGGTGGTGTTATCAGCAAGTTTACTGCAAAGTCCAAGGGTGACGCTTTTGCAAAGGCCGTTGCAAAGCTCAAGGTCGGCGAAATTTCTGATGTTATCGTAATGAACGATCGCATTGCTGTGTTCATGCTTACAGAAAAGAACGATGGTCAGTACGATAGCTACAAGTACCAGATTGAATATATCCTCCGCGTGCAGGCTGAACAGGATCGTGCAAATACGCTCCGTAAGTTCCTCGACGGTCTTGCTGGCAAGTACAAGGTCCAGTACCTGAACAAGGATTACCAGCCGCCTCAGGCAATCGGCGCAGCCAAGTAACTGGCTTGCCAACAGTGAAACGCCAAGATTGTATCTTGGCGTTTTGTTTATATCTTGACTTTAGACAACCTCTAAAACCCTAACGAATTCGTTTTTTTATGATTCAAACTTCTCATACCGGATTGAATGACCTGCGCGTGCGCATCGACAAGCTTCGCGGCTATCTTGAACTTGAAGCCAAGGAAGAGGAACTCTATGTTCTTGAAAGACAGTCCGGCGATCCTGAATTCTGGAATGACCAGGACAAGGCGCAGAGCACTTTGAAAAAGATCGGCGCCTTGCGCGATGTGCTTACCAGGTGGCAGGAAGTTTCTACAAGCTGCGATGACCTTGCGGAACTTTATGAAATGAGCAAGGACGAAGAATCTGCCGAACTCACGGAATCCATCAATTCCGACATTGCCGATTTGACGGCAAAAATTGAAGAGATGGAATTCAAGAAGATGCTGAACGGCCCGGACGATGCATGCAACTGTCTGCTTTCCATTCACCCGGGGGCTGGCGGTACGGAATCCCAGGACTGGGCTTTGATGCTTTTCCGCATGTACACGCACTTCTTTGAACGTGAAAAGATGGACTTCAAGGTTGTCGATTTTCAGGAAGCGGAAGACGCGGGCTTGAAGAGCGCAACTATCGAAGTGACCTGCGAAAATGCGTACGGCTTGCTTCGCTCCGAAATCGGCGTGCATCGCCTTGTTCGCATTAGCCCGTTCGATGCAAATGCCCGCCGCCATACAAGCTTTACTGCAGTCTATCTGTACCCGGAACATGAAGACGTTGAATTCGACCTCGACATGAGCGAAGTTCGCGTGGATACTTACCGTTCCAGCGGCGCTGGCGGCCAGTATATTAACAAGACGGATTCCGCTGTTCGCATGACCCACTTGCCGACTGGCATCATGGCTAGCTGCCAAACGGAACGTTCGCAGATCCAGAACCGAGAAACCTGCTATAAAATGCTCAAGACCATGGTCGCCGACCATTACCGCATGGAAGAAGAAGCCAAGCGCGATGCGCGCATGGCCGAAAAGAAGAAGGTGGAATGGGGTAGCCAGATCCGCAGCTATGTTCTGCAGCCGTACCAGCTTGTGAAGGACTTGCGCACTGGCGTTGAAACTTCAGATACTGCAGGCGTTCTGGACGGCAAGATCAAGCCGTTCATCAACGCTTACCTGCTCAGCACAAGCGAAGTGCAGAATAGCTAAATAATTCTGGTTTCTTGATTCTGAATTGAAGTTACATATCGAGTGGCTTCATGGGGAGGCCTTCATAGACCGTTTCCATGCCAGTGCATTTTAGCTCGCCATTTTCTTCAACAAATTCAAAGCGCGTAATCATTGCGTAGTGGAAGCGCCCTTCCACAAAGTCCTCGTCTGGCACATTGCAGTAGGCGTGCATTACAGAGGCGATGATGCCGGCGTGGCTTACCCAGAGTACTTCGTCGTGTTCCTTGAAACACTTGTGCAAAAGTATTTTCATGCGGTCGTCAACTTCGTGGAACGATTCTCCGTTCGGGAACTTGTAGCCGCGCAAATCGGCCTTCCATGCTGCCATTTCTTCGCGAGGAACTTCAGAAAGCTTTTGACCTTCCCATGAACCGAAGCTGACTTCTTTGATTTCTTCGGCCTTGTGAACTGGCATTTCTAAAAATTCGCCAACCTTTTGGGCGAGCTTAAAACTGCGCTGCAGTGGGCTCGAATAAATTTTTTCCGGCTTCATGTTTGCGTTTTTTACAGCGTCAAGAATCGGCGGGAGCTCCTCTGTCAAAAAGGAAGGGGATACGTCCAGGTCCATGTGGCCGTAGCAAATGTCTTTCGGATTGAATGGCTTGGTGTGGCGAAGTGTCCAGAGAATCATGATTTTAGAAGATGAAGTGCAGGAATTTCTAAAACAAAAATAGCAACCGGAATGGTTGCTGAAAAAATCCTAGGCGACCCACGCACATAAAAATTCATAAGTCCGTTGCTGCTTTCGCCCTGGCGAGTTGCCCACAAATAGTCATTGCGTAGGGCCTAGGAACCACAATTATAGAAATAGTTTTAAAATTTTGCAAGGGACTTTTGAAAAGAATCAGGAGTCAGTAGGAAAACAGAGAACAGAGGACAGAAAATAGGAGTCAGTGACAGGAGTCAGGAATAAGATGCAAGAGCCAGATGCAAGAAAGAAAACAGAAGACAGAGAACAGAGTACAGAAGACAGTAGGAAGACATAAGACGGAAGACGGAAGGAACTGTAACTTACCATATTCTGGATCACATCGCGTTGCTCGTGATGACTGTTAAGATGCAAGAGCCAGATGCAAGATGCCAGAACGCGCCCGAAATGAGCCAAACGAATTGAGCTTGCTCAAATTCACTTGGCGAATGAGTAGCCTCTATGGCGAAGCCATGAAATTGTAATTT
>JAZLFR010000063.1:0-60899 GCA_045615885.1 Fibrobacteraceae bacterium | reverse complement strand
CTGATGTGAACCCCGAAAGTTGGACAAAACTTTCGGGGTTTTCATGTATAAAAAACACACAAAAGAAGAATGGGCAAAAGCCTTGGAGCTCTATCAAGCTGGATACACATCTGTCGCAATAAGTCGAAAAACAGGTATCGTTGATCGTCAAATCCGTCGACGTTGTAGAGAATATGATTTGACAAGCGAATGGTATACGGATAGAAAAAGGAATGTTCACTGTACGCCAGCCATAAAGCGAGTCGCTGTAGATTCGATAATCCAACAATCTCTATCTTTGACTGAAGTCTCCGTCAGGTACAAAATCAGTCTAAGCTGTCTAGAATCATGGCTGAGAAAGTACCGTCATGGCGGCTACGAGGAACTGCTAGCAACAAAGCCCAAAGGGAGGCCTCCGAAGATGACAAAGAAAAAGAAATCAACAAAGGGTATGACCGAACTCGAACGTCTTAGAGATCGTGTGGAATATCTTGAAGCTGAGAATGCCTACCTAAAAAAATTGAAGGCCCTAGACCAGGAAGAGAATGTCGAGATGTTCGGTATAGGGCCGAGACAGTCCGAGGACTGAGCGACAAACACGCACTCAAACATCTCCTGAAGGCAAGTGGGCTATCCCGCTCCACATACTACTACAACATCCGGAAGAAGGCCGACCGCTACGCCGACGAACGCAAGAGAGTCAAGGCCATACATGCAGAGAACAAGGGACGCTACGGCTACCGTCGCATCAAGGACGAACTGAGGAACGAAGGCTTCTCGATCAACCACAAGACCGTGTACCGCATCATGAAGGAAGAAGAACTGAGGAATGTACGCAAGCGCTGCAAGTACCGTTCATACAAGGGTGAAGTCGGAAAGACTGCACCAAACATCATCAACCGTGACTTTTCGGCTACTGCACCGAACCAGAAGTGGGCTACCGACGTCACCCAGATAAACATCGGCCAGGACAAGTGCTACCTGTCGCCAATACTGGACATGTACAACGGCGAAATCATCAGCTATACCATATCTGACCATCCGGACTTAAGAATGGTGATGAGCATGCTGGACAAGGCTCTGGAACAGGGGCTCGCCCACAACAAGCTAATCCTGCACTCGGATCAGGGCTGGCACTACCAACATTACAGCTATCAAAGAAGGCTGAAGGATCACGATATCATCCAGAGCATGAGCCGCAAGGGCAACTGCCTGGACAATGCCATGATGGAGAACTTCTTCGGAATAATGAAATCGGAGCTGCTGTATCCCAACGAGTTCAGGGATATGGACCACTTCAAGCAGGAACTCAAAACCTACATCGAGTACTACAACAATAAACGGATTAAATCACGCCTAAAAGGAATGAGCCCGGTTAGATACCGGACTCATTACGCTGTTTTATCCTAATTTTAAACTGTCCAACTTTTTGGGGTCAGTTCATATTTGGGGAAATGTTGATTTAGAAGAATCAAAAAACGTACTGAACAAATGGAATACCGAATGGAAAAAATCTATTACCCAAAATGAAACCGAAAAATATTATAAGCCAAAAGGCGAAGAATGCCTGGTTAATTTCTTTGCGTACGAGAAAGGCGGTTTTGGCAGTATTGGCGGAACCCCTCGTCCAGGCACCCTGTATGGCGAAAAAAATAACTTTAAGCTGGATAAAATCACCGAAACACATAACAATAGAGTAAAAGACTATTTTGTATTTTTTAATGACTGCCTAACCTCAGACAATGTAGATCAAGCTGTTCAGAAAGCAAACGAAAAGAATTTTTCCGCAAAAGCTCTTTTGCGAAAAATGATTATAATGGACAATTGTGCACAAGGCAAATTTGAATATCTCTGCATCAATCAGGGCAAGACTATAAAAGCATTATGCACAATGTTTCTTCCTAATGAGACATTCAAAGAAGAAGATTTCTTTAAAATTAACAAACAACTTCTAGAGAATGCAAAAAAAATCATACCTCCATCTCCAAATGATTTAAATCCCAAACAAGATGATGCTTATAATTCACAATATCTGGAATACCATTTAAAACTAACCAGTGCCTTATGGACGCTTGCTAATGATGAAGATGATTTTCCAACAGCAGAATCTCCTAATGTGATTTTTTATGGCGCTCCAGGTACAGGAAAAACCTACGCTGTAAAGAATTACATGGATTTCAACGGCATTAAGGATTTGAATGCAAAAGATTCTCAAAATAGTCAAGGCTATTACAAGTGGGTTCAATTCCATCCGTCCTTCACATACGAAGATTTTATTGAAGGTTTAAAGCCAACCGGTGTAGCTGCTAAAGGTTCTGTAAAACTGGAACTTGTAAACGGCGTATTCAAGGACTTTTGCAAACAAGCTTTGAATGGGATAAAGGAAAAAAGCCCAGAAAAAGACATACCTTATTATTTCATCGTTGATGAAATTAACCGTGCAAATCTTTCTACCGTCTTTGGAGAAACGCTTTCTTTGCTGGAACCAAGCTATCGCGATAAAATATTGAATAAAGAAGGGAAGGAAATTCGTAATTTGATAGACATCCAATATTCCACTTTAGAACGAAAAGCTTCCGACAACTCAGATTTATTCTATGACTCTGAATTCAAAGGCAAGTTTGGAATTCCTAGGAATATTCGTTTTATCGGAATGATGAATGACGTTGATAAAAGCATTGATGCCTTTGATTTGGCTTTAAGAAGGCGATTTAGATGGATTCGTAAAGATTGTGATTACAATGTTATTGAAGAGGTTCTTTCTAAGGAGAACATAGAGAGCGACGATATTGAAAATTACAAAAATTCTTGTAGCCAACTAAATACCTATATTTCTAGCGGTAAATCTAAATCATTAAATCTTGGAAAATCGTATGAATTTGGTCATTCATTCTTTATGAAAATAACTGAATTTACTACGCAAACAACAATTAGTGAAGCCGCTAAAGGAGCCTTGTTTGATAATTATCTCCGTCCAACACTTAAAGAATATTTGCGCAGCGAAGTAAACAGCGAAAAAGATCTTGAAGAAAAATTGAAAGAAGCTAGAGAAGTTTTCACAAAAACAGACAAACGACCAAAATAATTATTGGCACTAGTTTTTCCTTATGACAAAAAGAAAAACAACACCCATTTCTTGCGTCGTTAATCAGAATTACTATTCTGACAATCCTTTTGTGATTGACGAAAAATCCAAAAACAGTTTGAGCAAATATCTCGGTTATTCACTCTTAGTAAAAGATCTTCTTGATAGAGAAAAATACAAGAGTATTTCACTGATTTCTTTCAACAATCAAAATGCACAAAAGAAAGATTCTAACGAACTTGTTTTTGGTTTACACAAGAAAGATTTAAAGGAAGAGTCTTATTGTTACGTAAAAACAGGTCTATACACCGGTGTAATTTATGTAGGCGACTTTACCTTTCACATAGGGACAGGTTATAACCTCGGTACTGACTCAAATAAACAAGAAGTTCTACTCCGTAGAATGCTGCGGTACGCCAATAACATTTTCATTGAAAATGATGACAAAGGTAATGCCGACAAGAATAATGAAAATGGTGGTTTTCCGCTATTCGAATTTCTCTTTTTAACATCCTTGCAAAAAGCAGCCATTTTAGGATTCCCCCAGGAGTACACCAAAACAAAGTTCCATGAATTAAAAGTTCACGGCAATATTGACATTGCTCGCTATATCGTTAACGACATTCCCTTTAAAGGAAAAATTGCTTCCGTCAAAAATGAACGGAAATATGTTCAATGCGTAATTGATGTACTTTACTTCGCACTAAAAACAGTTCACGAAGAAATTAAGAAAGAGAATTTTTCTCGTTTATCGTTTGTGAAGTCAGAACTGCAAGCATCATATTCAGGCAGACGTCCAACTGCAGAAACCATAAAGCAAGCCTTAAATCACAGGGCTTTAAGCAACCCCATGTATGCCGAATTCAAGAAAACCTTGAAGTATGCAGAAGTTGTCTTGCTCAAGCACGATATGCTAGAAACAGAAACCGAGAACGCCATGGGCATTTCTGGTTATCTAATTGATGTTTCGTCCCTGTGGGAAGCCTATCTTGCAGCATTACTGCGAAACAATTTCCCCGACTGGAATGTAAAAACGCAGGAAGAATTACCCCTCTACAAGGGTTCCTTTTTTGCTAGGCCAAACTATCCCGACATTGTCATGGAAAAAGATGGTGAGTATGTAATTCTGGATGCAAAATTCAAGCACATGCGCCTTGAAGGCAATGATGTTGATCGAGCAGATCTTTTCCAAATCAATTCGTACGCAGGTTACTACAACCTAAAATATCCAGGCAAGGTAAAGTTGTGTGGACTAATTTATCCACTCTCAGAAAACATCAATAATAAAAATGAATCTCATCTCGCCCATTTATATGGTCTTGAAGATTCTGAGTTGGGCAGCATTACTCCACAAAATAAGACCAAGTTCATCATCGATGGCATCTATGTCGGTCCAAAAACAATACCCGGAATTAAAGTTTCTGATTTAGGTAAAGATCAAAATAACGACGACGAACAGAATACTAATCCAAAAGAACAACAAATAATTGATTTGAAAAAATCAGAAGAAGAATTTATCGAAAGATTAAAAGAACTTTTGAATTAACCATTTTTATATTTGACGCTTTTTGACATACCAAACGAAGTATATTTACCCTATCAAAACGTAGCACGATTTGATAGGGCATATCGTATTTTCTCAAATCTTCATTACCCAAAAGGAGATTGAATTTATGGCAAACGAAAGCACAGAACAAAAGAACCCATATCAAATCGCTATGGAAGGCGACGATGATGATGAATTTGATTTTGAAATAGGTATAGAAATGGCTAGAAAAGCAATATTATGGAAAATAAGAGAGGCAAAAGCAGAAGAATGCGAAATAACATCTCATAAGGGGGTTATACCAAATAAAGTATATAAGGCTAAACAAGAACAAAAAATTTATGACGCAGTATTTTTAAGTGGAGCTAATGGTAGAGTCACTTTCATATTGGGAGATTGCGATTTAGACCCAGCTCATCCTTTTACGATAGATGACAAGCCTATGGTGATTGTTAGCGCAAGAAAATGCGTAACTCCAGCATTGATAAAATTTTGGAATACCGCTACTAACAAAACGGCTCAAATCCACAAAAGAATGGTCTTTAAGTTTCCTCCAGAAACAAATAAAAATGAGATTTTGCAAGAAATAGCAAGAATTGGTTTCATGACACCGAAATTGGAGGTTTACATTCAAACCGATGATCTTGGAGAAATTCCTCATTTTCATATTAGAAATTTACAGGAAAGTTTTGAAACTTGCATTGAAATAAAATCCAACAATTATTTTCTTCATGGAAATTTTACAGGCAAATTAAATAATGAAGAAAGAAAAGTTTTAAACACTTTTGTAAGAAGCGTTCCCAAAGATGACGATGTTTTCAAAACAAATTATGAATCAATCGTATATGAATGGAACAAAAACAATTCAAAAAATAAAATTACCATACAAAAAGACAAAAATGGTAATGTAATAATACCCAATTATATTACAATTTTACCAAATAGATAGGTTTTCAACACTTTGATTTAACAAAGCTATTATTAAAAAACAAACAGCCAATATCGTCAAAAAATATTTGTTTAATCTGAAGATGGAAAAATCACAGTAATAACAACTTAAGAGTTTTTCGGCGTATATGACCACCATTTTCGACGAACTTTCCGATTACGGCTACCCGTCAAAGCTGATTGCCCGCCTGAAAGACGAGTGGCTTGCGCGATTGTCTGAATTTGAAATCCAGATGATCTTTGAAGACAACCCGCCGCTTTTGCACAAGTTGATGGCTTGCGTTCCGACCGATGCCATGGACAAGGCAATAGGCCGTTTTATGATTCAGTGGCAAAAGGCCTTGCTTACCGATTCCCGGTGGTTAAAATACCATCCTGCATTTAAGGAATACGAATACAAGGTGAAATTTGGCGTTGACGGCTCCGTAACGGATCCGCGCGACGGAAGAGTCTATAAGACCGTACAGCTTTCTGCCTGTACCATTGCGAAAAATGGAGTTAGTGCAAATGCCGGTTCCGGGAAGATTTGGCTTGCAGAGAATCTGATGTTTAAATCAGAAGATGGGTTTTATTCCTTTGACACCGCGCGCGAAGTTTGCCTGCCTGGCTGGCATTTGCCAACGGAAGATGATGTGGCCGACCTGCAAAAATTCTGTGACTTGTATATCGGCGAAGAAGCGCCAAAGTGTCTGAAATCTACAGACGGCTGGGATTACAACAACGGCATTGATGCGCTTGGCTTTAACGCGCTCCCGAAGGGTTATATAGATTACGAGAACGATTTGGTGCATACAGGGAATACTGCTGCATTCTGGCTCGGGCAAAAGAATGGCGACAATCCATATTCCCTGAGCATCACGGACTACAGCGAAAATCTGCCAGGCGAAATCGCCGCTATTTCCAATAACTACAAGCTCTCCGTCAGGCTTGTGAAGGATTAACATTTCCAGTGGACCAAGAGAAATGTGGAAAAGTTACTGTTGCTTAATCAAAAACTTTACAGTTTGATGAATGAGCTTTTGAATGTTTTAAAAAACATCGAAGCTGATTTTGAATTTGACCTTATTGAAAATTGAATCCCCCTTGACATAATCAGCAAATCTTTCTAAATTAACAGTTGAACAACCAATCAACTCTAAAATTGAGGATTTCATGGCAGACAACAATTTGGAATTCGAAGGAACCGACTGCACTTGCATTCACGACGATGTGGTAAACGCAGTGCGCCCAAATATGCCTAAAGACGAAACGCTCATGAATCTCGCAGACACCTTCAAGCTTTTCAGCGATTCCACGCGGGTAAAGATCCTTTGCGCCTTGATTCAGGCAGAAATGTGCGTAAGCGACATTTCCGTACTATTGAACATGACAAAGTCGAGCATTTCACACCAGCTACGCATTTTAAAGCAGTCAAACCTTGTAAAATACCGCAAGGTCGGTAGCGTCGTATATTACTCCATCGCCGATGACCACGTAAAATCCATTTTTAACAACGGCATGGAACATGTTCTCGAAGAATAATTTTTGCAAGAATTTAAGCCACATTTTTTTACTCCAGAAGTTGAATAATTGTTCAATCTTTAAACAATAAAACAAGGCAAACGCCAAAGGAAAACACCATGAAAAAGAAGTTCAAGTTACAGGATCTCGATTGCGCTAACTGCGCCGCTAAAATGGAAGCAGGCATCAAGCAGCTTGACGGCGTCAAAGACGCTTCCGTGAACTTCATCATGCAAAAGCTCACGCTAGAGGCAGACGACTCCAAATTCGACGACATACTAGCAAAGGCAAAAGCAATCTGCGCAAAAATCGAGCCGGACTGCAAGATACTTGACTAAGGGCGAAAAAATAGGCTAGCGCACATGACCAAGACACAAAAGAAAAATCTGATACGCATAATTATTGCGGCTCTGCTTTTCGCTCCGATTTTCATACTCGAAAAACAAGATGCCCTTGGAAACAACTGGATACTGCCTTTATGCCTGTATCTTGTTCCATACATAATCATCGGTCATGACATTTTCTTCAAGGCAGTGCGAAACATACGCTACGGCCAAGTCTTTGACGAAAATTTTTTGATGATGCTCGCAACGCTCGCTGCATTCGGCATCAGGGAATTCGAAGAAGCCGTAGCTGTCATGCTCTTTTACCAGGTCGGAGAATTTTTCCAAAGTTACGCTGTCGGCAAATCGCGAAAATCCATCGCAGAAATGATGGACATCTGCCCGGAATACGCAAACATCGAAGTAGACGGAGAACTCACGCAAGTCGACCCAGACGATGTTGAAATCGGGCAAGTGATTGTCGTAAAGCCGGGCGAACGCATTCCGCTCGACGGCATCGTAATCGAAGGAGAATCGCTGCTCGACACGGCGGCCCTTACCGGCGAAAGCGTACCGCGCAAAGTAAGTGTGGGCAGTGAAATTTTTAGCGGCTGCATCAACGGCAACGCAACTATCAAAGTAAAAACGACAAAGGCCTTCGACGACTCCACCGTTGCAAAAATTTTGGAACTTGTCGAAAACGCAAGCAGCAAAAAGGCAAAGACAGAAAACTTCATCACGCGCTTTGCAAAAGTCTACACTCCGATTGTCACCGCGATCGCCGTTCTCGTAGCCATCACAGCACCACTGCTTCTTGGTGAAGCATGGGGTCCGTGGATTGAACGCGCCTGCATATTCCTTGTGATTTCCTGCCCGTGCGCCCTTGTAATTTCAGTCCCTCTCGGCTTTTTCGGAGGCATCGGGGCAAGTTCAAAAATCGGCGTACTTGTAAAAGGCAGCAACTACCTGGAACTTCTTTCGCAAGTGAATACGGTCGTCTTCGATAAAACGGGAACACTCACAAAGGGCGAATTCAAAGTCAGCTCCATAGCAGCAGAAAACGGGAACAACGACGAATTGCTGGAAATCGCAGCTCTTGGAGAAACATTCTCTACGCACCCGATCGCAAATTCCGTTCTTGAAGCATACAGGAGCACTGGCAAGGAGGCCGACACGAGCCGTGTCTCAAGCAGCGAAGAAATTTCGGGGCAAGGCATTGTAGCCAACATCGACGGCAGAAAATTTTTCCTTGGCAACGCTAAGCTCATGCACGCAAGCGGCATTGCCATCAAGGAAAACGAAACTGCAGGCACCGTAATCTATGTTGCAAGCGAACGCGGCTTCCTGGGTTCCATCGTCATTTCGGATTCCATCAAGGAAGGCGCAAAAGAGGCCATTGCAAGCATGAAATCTGCAGGAGTTGCAAAGTGCGTAATGCTTTCGGGCGACCGCCAAAAAGCCGCAGAAAGCGTCGCCAAGGAACTTGAAATGAGCTCCTTCTTTGCAGAGCTTTTGCCAGGCGACAAGGTTTCAAAAGTCAAGGAACTCCTTGCAAGCCAAAACGAAACTCAAAAGCTCGCCTTTGTAGGGGACGGCATCAACGACGCTCCGGTTCTCACCCGTGCAGACATTGGAATCGCCATGGGAAGTCTCGGTTCCGATGCTGCGATTGAAGCAGCAGACATCGTCATCATGGACGATGACATTGGCAAGATTCCAAGAGTCATTCGCATAGCTCGCAAAACCATTGCAATCGTGCGCCAAAACATCACGTTTGCAATCGGCGTGAAGATTGCAATCATGGTCCTTGGCCTACTCGGCATAGCAAACATGTGGATGGCAGTCTTCGGGGATGTCGGCGTTGCAGTCCTTGCAATATTCAACTCCATGCGGACCTTGAACATCAAGCGATAGCAACCCCGTCAAAGTGCAAAGCAAAAGGCTTCCCGTACGGGAAGCCTTTCGTGCCTTAAGCAGCACTAGCTTTATTCGTGGTGTTCGTCATTTGCAGACGGCTTTGACACAATGCTCATGTAGATCGTTCCAAGAATTGCCGCACTGAAGCTACCAAGGAGAATGCCGAGCTTTGCGCTATCCTGGCGGTCGCCAACATCAAAGGCAAGGCTAGCGACAAACAACGCCATGGTAAAGCCGATGCCAGCGAGCATGCCGCCGCCAAAGAGGACCTTCCAGGAGTAACTCGGCTTTTTGGAAATGCCGATCTTCACGGAAAGCAGGGAAAGTAGGAAAATGCCAATCGGCTTGCCGAAAACGAGGGCCAAGGCAACGGCGCTCATCACAGGCACATCGACGCCGCCGAGCTTGATTTCGACACCAGCATTGGCAAGTGCAAAGAGCGGCATGATAGCAAAGTTGACCCATGGCACAAGCGGCTTGTAAAGGCGTTCCTGCATCGGAATGCTTTCGCGAGCGCCACGCTTGAGCGTCATCAAGACTTCAAAGCGTTCATCGCTCTTTACCGACGGATCGCCAGAAAGCACATGGCCGACCTTGGAGGTAAAGCCGCCAAGCTTGCCAGAAGTAAGGATTGCCTTTGCCGGCACGGAGAGGCCAAGCAACACGCCTGCAATTGTCGGGTGGACGCCGCTCTTTACAAACAAAGCCCAAACGGCAACGCCAATCACGCCATGCACGAGCAAGCTGCGAACGCCAACACGGAAGAGCACATTGATCAAAACGAGGAGGGCAATGCCGCCGCCGAGAGCGGCAAAGTTCAAGCCGTCGCCACTCGGGTAGCCAATTGCAATCACCAGAATTGCACCGATATCATCGGCAATGGCAAGCGTCAAGATCATCACGCGGAGCGCATGCGGAACCTTTTTGCCAAGGATAGCCATGCAGCCTACCACGAAGGCGATATCCGTTGCAGTCGGAATGCCCCAACCGCGGGCGGCGTCTGCGCCGGTAGCAAAGTTAACAGCCAGGTAGATCAAAGCCGGAAACAGCATGCCGCCGGCAGCGGCAATCACCGGCAGGCTAGCAGCCTTCGGGTCGCGCAATTCGCCATAAGTCATTTCGCCCTTGACTTCAAGACCGATATTGAAGAAGAATATGGTCATCAAGGCATCGTTAATGAGCCAATGCAAATCGGCAGTCCCAATCCAAGAACCAATCGTCACGGCAAAAGGCATGTGCCAAAAGTGATGGTAGGATTCCGGAGACAAGTTCGCCCACAAAAGTGCGGCAACAGTCATGATGATAAGAACTATACCTCCGGTAGTTTCTACGCGGAGTAGTCGTTCCACAGGCGTGATGATTTTCCGGATGGGGGTATCCGGGAAAAGATTGTCGAGGCTATCGCTGCTTGTTACTTTCATAAGTATCTCTGATTGGTTGATAACTTTTGATTATCGAAAATAAACCCCGTCGTGTAGCGGCGGGGTCTAAAGGTTAGTAGAACAAAGGCGGCCAGCGCGGGTTCTTACTACTCATATCCACCTTGTAGAAGTCCTTTTCAAGGCGACCGGCTTCAATGCCGTACATCTGCATCACATGGCGTGCAATCCACTTGCCGAGCTTAAGTACGGTGAGCTTCTTGCGGAGGCGACCCTGGCAGTCACGGTTCATGATATCCGGGAGGGTACTTGTCGTAAGGATTTCGTCGATTGCCGGGCTGTTGAGCTTTTCGCGGGCTTCGGCACTTGTGTGGAAGTGAGTAACACCGAAGCATACGCGGTTCGGGTTGCCCTTCTTGATGTGTTCGCAGCACTGAACGATCGTCGTACCGGTACGGACCATGTCGTCGAACACGATCACGTCCTTGCCTTCGATTTCTTCGATGCTGATATCAGAAAGTTCCGGGTTGAAGGTCATGGAAATTTCACGTTCGCCGGTACGGACCTTGTCCATGACGACGCGCTTGCATTCCGGGAGCTGGAGAGCATCATACACAGCGTTCATGAACGGGCGAGCGCCCTTGTCCGGAGAAACGATAACCAGGTTGTTACCATCCTTGCCGGTCTGCACGAAGTTGCTGGACTTGATGTAATGGGCATAAACGTCCGTCGGGATCAAGTTGTGGAAGTGGCCTTCGAAAATATCATTGAAAAGGTTCTGGACCTTGACGCTGTGGTTGTGGCAAGTCACAACTGCATCTACGCCGGACTTCTTGAGGAGTTCAGCGTAAAGAAGGCTCGTAAATGCCTGGCCGTCAAATTTCTTCAAATCGTTGATCGGGCGGTCAGCTTCGAGTTCGCCAATGCGGTGCGGGCCGCGGTCCTGGGCGCTATAGAACAGATCCGGTTCCACAAGAACAACCTGTTCTGCACCATTGTCCTTTGCTGCACGGGCAAGAATGCAGTTGCGCATTGCATAGTCGTTACGGCTGCGGTCATGGTTAGACACGGAGCAGATCAAGACAATTTTGCCTTCCAGGCGGTTGCCGATATTTTCCATGTCGTCCATATCGAGCATATAGCGCGGGCAGAATTCAGAGTTAGCGAAAGTCTTCAAAGAGACTACGTCGGAAATGTCTTCACGAAGTCCGATATATTGAGCCATGTCGATGGCAAACGGATCATCGGTAAAGTTACCAGTCACGATAAAACGATCTGACATAATATTGCCTTGTAATGATATAACCTTGTACAGGTCTGTGAATAATGTAAATATAAAAAAAAGCCCGCGATAAATCGCGGGCTCAAAAGTCTAAAGCACTATATTATTAGTCCCAGATGTCATCGTCGGAACTTGCAGCTGGTGCAGCAGGGGCGGCAGGAGCCGGTTCTGCGACTGGGGCAGGTGCCGGAGCGGCTTCCTGAACTGGAGCCGGAGCCTGTTCCACTGCAGGAGCTGGGGCGGCTTCCTGGGCTGGAGCGGAGTCCACAGTACCTTCGGCAGCTTCCATCGGGGCATTTTCTACCGGAGTTTCTTCTGGAGCAGGTTCATTTGCCGGAGCGGAATAGACCGGAGCAGATTCTTGAACCGGTTCATAGGAAGAATAAGTGGTAGAACCGGTATTGTCGTCGCTGGTCGGGTTGCCGACAGCATCGTTTGCACGGTTATCTACCCACCACGGGAAGCCGGCAGATTCAAGAACGTTCTTGCCGAATGCCTGGGCATCGTGAATGGTGGCAAAGTAGCCCACGCGCACGCGGTAGTAAGTACCTTCAAGTTCACCCGGGTTTTCCACTTCGGAAATGTAGGCGGTCACACCCTTTTCAGCAAGCTTTGCGATAATGTTGTTTGCGCCCTTCTTGGAAGGCTGAATGCCGACCTGGAGCACATAGGAGCCAGATTCGCTCTGGGCAACTGGAGCTGCCGGAACGGCCGGAGCAGCTTCCTGGGCTGGAGCAACCATCGGCTGGAGCGCCGGATCTTCATCTGCAGCCGGCTGAACTTCCTGAGCCGGGGCAGGCTGTTCCACAGCCTTCGGTGCCGGAGATGGAGCGACCTCGACCGCCGGTTCTTCTTCCGAAGAGCACGCGACAAGGGCTACACCACAAAAAAATGCGGTACAAGCGGCATAACGGATAAAATTCATAAAAAACCTCTACCTTGTGTGGTTACGTTAAATATAGCATAAGTCTATGAGATTTAACGAGTTACAATTGTAAAAAGTCACTTTTTTCTTATGTTTTTACAAGAGGGCTTGACAAAATTTAAATACTTAAATACATTTGGGCACAAAATTCAGTCAAATTTTAACCAAAGGATTACCGTGATTGGCGTTATCGTAAAATCCAACGAACCTTTCGAACGTGCTCTTAAGCGTTTTACCAAGTCTTGCGAAAAGAACGGCATCATCTCCGATGTCAAGAAGCGTCAGCGCTTCGAAAAGCCGTCTGAAGTACGCAAGCACGCTGAAACTGCTGCTCGTCGCAAGCGTCTCAAGGAACTTGCCGAACAGAACCGCAAGCGTCTCTACTAATCAAGTAGTTTCCTAACCGATTTTCAATTGGGCCTTCGGGTTCATGCCAGTCGTTCTTTAGGAAATCTCATTTGGTTACTGAAAAAGAGGAAGTACCCAAACTTCCTCCTTTTTTGCTATTTTATAAGAAACTGTTTTTTTAACAAAGGTATAGAGTACAGAGAACAGAATACAGAATACAGGAACTTTCTACATTCCCTGTCCTCTGTTTTCTTATCTCTGTCTTCTAAAGGAAAACTCCATGGCAAGCGAACTTCTCACAAAGATCAAAGACGACATCAAGAGCGCAATGAAGGCCCATGACGCCGCAACACTGAGCACACTCCGCACTCTCCATTCCGACATCAAGAATGAAGCCCTCAAGAGCGGCTGCACCCCTGCAGAAATCGAAAACACCATTAGCGACGATATGGTGCTCGACGTTCTCGCAAAGAGCCTCAAGCAAAAGAACGAAGCCATCGAAATTCTCACAAAGGGTGGCTTTGCAGACAAGATCGGTGACGAACAGGCCGCAATCGAAGTTTACCAGAAGTATTTGCCAAGCCAGCTTACCGAAGAAGAAGTCGTTGCAATCATCAACGAAGTCAAGGCAGCCGTTGGCGCAACAAGTCCAAAGGACATGGGCAAGATGATGAAGGAACTCACCCCGAAAACCAAGGGTCGTTTCGATTCCAAGAAGCTCAGCGGCCTTGTCCAGGCTGCATTGAAGTAGTAGACGACTTACTCAATGAATCTATCTAGACGGGCGGAATTTTCCGCCCGTTTTTTTGTTTTGCTTTTTTCAAATTTTCACTATTTTCTAACTTTGCCGGCATGACTAAAAAATGTTTTTTTCTTTGGGTTCTGTTTTTTTGGGTCGGCATCGCCGTAATGTGCTTTGTGCCGGAAGAATCTCTTGAATTTATGCCAAAAATGCTATGTCTTGGCATTTGGGACTCCGTCATTGCATTTTTAGCCTACAAGGTTTCTGTAAAGCCAGCCACCGACGATGATTTCGACTTCACTCCGCAAGAAGCTCCGGCTACGATCGATGAAGTGAATGCTTTCGTCGCAGGCAAGGAAGACCCGGAACCGACCGTCATCACCAAGGAAGTAATGCCGCAACTCCCGACAAAGCTTTGGGAAGATTTTACACGCGCGGCTCTCCGCAACAGGCCATTCCCGGAAGTCATCGAAGCTCTTTCGAAGCTGCTCCCAGAAATGTTCAAGGGCTCCTCCGGAGTGCTCTACATGTACAACGGCAAGCAATCCGAAATGAGCGTGATTACTTCGTACGGCGACGTCATTCTCGGCAAAGAAATCATTTCTCCATCGGAATGTGCAAGCTTCAACAAGGGCGACATCGTAGAAACCGACTTTGACAACATGGGCCTCTCCGGTGGCTGCACGCACCTCGACAACCAAAAACAGGGCATTGCATTCTGCTGCCCGATCGAAGGGCTCGAAGAACACTACGGAGTGCTCTCGATTTACGCCAAGGAGCTCGACCAGGAAAAGCGCAGCTTCTGGAAACTGCAACTCAAGATCATCGCCTCCATTTTCGGTTTGTATGTCGCAGACGTAAACTTGAAAATTCGCTTTGACGAGCACAACATTCGCGATACCCTCACGGGCCTATTCAACCGTCGTTATCTCGAAGAATCGCTGAAGCGCGAAATTTCAGCTTCCAAGCGCCACCGCACTCCAATCGGCATGATTTCCATGTATCCGGACAACCTGGAAAACATTCGCGCAAGTTTCGGCCCAAAGATGGCCGACCAGATTTTGTGGGAAATCGGCCAACGCCTGCCGCGCTACATCCGCACCGAAGACATTCCGTGCCGTTTCGAAGAAGGCACCTTCGTCATTTTGCTGCCGGGCGCAGACTTCGCAATCACCCAGGATCGAGCAGAGCGCATCCGTCGCGAAATCGGCAGCCTGGAAATCGCATATGGCGATGTCATATTGAAGTCCACGCTAAGCCTCGGTGTTTCTGTGATGCCGCAGTTTGCCCGCGATAAAGACGAATTGATAAACTCCTGCATTCTCTCGTTGCAGACTGCCGTGCAGAACGGACAAAACAGAGTCGTAACGGCTGCAGACATCAGACACTAGTTTTATGGATAGAGCACGCCGCCGCAAGTTTGGACAAAACTTCCTAGACGTTCCTACCGCAAAATTGATTGCCGGGGACTTGCCTGCAGAAGCGGGCGAAGCCGTTCTTGAAATCGGCCCTGGCCATGGCGCACTTACGGAACATCTGCTAGACCGCGATTTGCAACTCACTGCCGTTGAAATCGACGACCAGTGCGTTGAATTTTTGCAGAACAAGTTCAGGGGCAAAGAAAACTTCAGCATCCAGAACATAGACTTTTTGCAATTCGACTTGCAGGGATTTTTGGAAGCTCACGACAAGCCGTGGGTCACGGGCAACTTGCCTTACAATGTTTCTACGGCAATCATCGCAGGGCTCATGCCGCGCCTGCATTTGACAAAGGGTTTCATGGGCATGGTGCAGCTTGAAGTGGCAGAACGCATTTGCGCGTCACCGCACTCCAGCAACTACGGCAGCCTCTCCGTTCTCGTGTCCGCCTTTGCAGACACGCAGATTCTTCGCAAAATTGGCCCGGAGCATTTTACGCCAAAGCCGAATGTCGATAGCGCAACAATGCTACTGACACCTCGCGAAAATCCGCTGGCAGCACCGCCAGAATTCTTTACCTTCGTGCAAAAGTGCTTTACGCAGAAGCGCAAGAAGCTTTCGAATTCCCTTTCCGGATTCTACGACAAGCAGCTCGTCGCCACGGCCATTGCAGAACTAGGCCACCCAGAGACAGTGCGTGCAGAGGAACTTTCCCCAGAAGAATTCTTTGCCCTCTATCAAAAATGCCACCAACCCTAGCCTAAAAAATATGATCCAGATTCAAAATATTCGAAAAGACTTCGGTGAACAAAATCTATTTGACGACGCAAGCTTTCTTGTGGCGGAACGCGAACGCGTAGGCATTGTCGGCCGCAACGGTTCGGGCAAGTCCACCTTGTTCAAAATGATTCTGGGTCAGGAATACCTTGATGGTGGCAGCATTCAAATTCCAAAGAACTACACCTTCGGCCATTTGTCGCAGCACCTGCAATTCACAAAGCCAACCGTGTATGAAGAAGCGTGCTCCATATTGAAGCCAAATGAAGATGGCTGGCTCGACACACATTCCGTAGAGGCGATCCTCTTTGGTCTCGGCTTTGACAAAGAGAGCATGAGCAAGCCGCCCGAACTTTTGTCTGGCGGTTTCCAGATTCGACTGAACCTGGCAAAGGTTCTTGCGGCAGAGCCGAACATGCTTTTGCTCGACGAACCGACAAACTATCTGGACATTGTTTCTACACGCTGGCTCGCCCGCTTTTTGCGTGCCTGGAAGGGCGAACTTTTGCTCATTACGCATGACCGCCATTTCATGGACAGCGTATGCACGCATACGGTGGCTCTTTACCAGCACAAGTTCCGCAAAATCCAGGGCAGCGTAGAAAAGGTTCTTGAGACGCTCGCCGAAGAGGAAGAAGTAGCAATGCGCACGGCGGCGAACGACGCCAAGAAGCGCGACCAGCTAGAAAAGCTCATTGAACGATTCCGCTACAAGGCCGCAAAAGCCGCAATGGTCCAGTCCAAGATCAAGGCCGTGGAACGCATGGGCGAAGCAAAGACTTTTGAATCGGAACACACGCTCGACTTTTCGTTTACCGAGGCTCCGTTCCCGGGAAAGCGCCTTATGCGCATCGAAAACTTGAGCTTCAATTACGACAACGGTCCAAAGCTCATCAACGAACTTACCGCAGAAATTTTCAAGGGCGACCGCATCGCGGTAATCGGCCCGAACGGTCGCGGTAAAACGACGCTCCTGAATTTGATTGCAGAGGAACTCAAGCCGACCGAAGGTTTTATCCAGTTCAATCCGAACGTGCAGATCAACTATTTCGGACAAACTAACATCAACCGCCTGAACCTTGATGCTACCGTAGAAGAAGAAATCCAAAGTGCCTGCAAAGATTCATTGCGCGGGCGCGCCCGCAGCCTCGCGGGCCTCATGATGTTCTCTGGCGACGCTGCGATGAAAAAGATCAAGGTGCTCTCCGGTGGCGAACGCAGCCGCGTGCTCCTTGCAAAGATCCTTGCAACGGAATGCAACTTGCTATTGCTCGACGAACCGACGAACCACCTGGACATGGAATCCATCGAAAGCCTGCTCGAAGCGCTCGAGAGCTACGGCGGCACCGCAGTCGTCGTTTCGCATGACGAAGAGCTTTTGCACGCATTTGCAAAGCGACTGATAGTATTCGATGGCGGACGCTGCTTCGTATTCAACGGCACCTACCAGGAATTCCTGGATACCGTAGGCTGGGAAGAAGAACGCGAAGTGACAAACATCGCCATAGAAAAGAAGGTGGAAGAAAAGCCGAAGGAAGACCGCAAGGCGCGCGCCGAATACATCGCCATGCGTTCAAAGCTCATTCGACCGGTGGAACAGAAAATCCAGAAGCTCGAAGCAGAAATTCAAAAGTCCGAAGAAACGAGCGCAAAGCTTGAAGCTGACCTTGTTGAAGCCAGCAGCGGCACGGACGGAGCAAAAATTGCAAAGATTGCGCAAGACCTTGATGCAAGCAAGGCGCACACCGACGAACTCTTTGTTCAGTGGGAAGAAGCCTCTACGGAGCTTGAAACGCTAAAGGAACAATACCCGCTGTAAAAGCAGCATACAAAAAAGGAGGCTTTTCGCGAAGCCTCCTTTTGTCATACTCAATTCCGCAATCTATTCTGCGAAGAAAATTTTCTTTGCAAGCTTTTCTACCGGCGGAAGTTCACTGGCAAAAAATTCGTAGCGAAGGAAGCGCTTGGAAGCACCCTTGCGGCGCAAATCTTCGGGATCTTCGCTAAAGCGCATTTCGTCGGCAGCATCGGCACATTCCTTGGTCACGTCATCGAACTTACCAAAGAATTCAACGAACTTCTGCATGGATTCCGCATTTGCAACGCAGAGGCCAGACTTGTTCTTGACAGTGCAATTTTCAAACCAGAACTTGGTAAGGGCCATCGCATCGCTCCAAGAAACAAAATGCATTTCGCCCTTAACTGCCCAGTGTTCATTCAACTCGGCACAGCGGCATTTGCCTGCGCAGCGCAAAAAATGGTTCGGCGCAACATTCCGAATCTGCTTCACCTTCATATAGCCAATGATAACCGGCAAAGCATCAACGTATGTGGCAAAAACGACATAGGAATAATCACTTTTCTTTTTTGCCGGCTTGAAGAGATTTGTCGCAAGGGCATTTACGCAATTTGCAACACCATACGAACCATCGGTATAAACAGGTTCTTTAGTTTCTACACCATATTCGCCGAGCTGGTCGCGAACAGGATTAGAATACAAGTTAGAGGTAGCGACATTCAATACAACTCCGCAACCTGCTCCAGCATGCCCCTGCCAAGTATTCTCCATAATCAAATCCTATCGTTAAATTCTGAACTTGGGGGTAAATATAGCTTAAAAAATTCAATCTCCATTTAAAGCAAACACGCCCAAATGGAGCAAAATCGTTAAATGTGTAAAAATTTATAATATATCTTTGCATAAAAATAGAGTTTTAAAGATTTTTATAGATATTTGTGTAAAATTTATTTATTTTTTAATCATGTGCATCACAGAGCATTTGTTCGATTACGACGATTTCCGCAAATTTCTTCAAGATTACTTTGAAGAGCAAAAGAAGATGCGTGCCATTTTTTCGCACCGTTTTTTTGCGGCAAAGGCAGGCTTCAGCAGTTCCTCCTATTGCTTAAATGTCATTAAGGGGCGTTTTAACCTTACCGCAAAATCAATCGAAAAGCTAGCCAAGGCAATGGACTTTGAGCCGCTCCAAAAGCAATATTTCGAGGCGCTCGTTGAATACAACCAAGCAGAGCAAGTTGAAAAGCGTGAAAGCGCCTGGGAGCACATTCTAGAAATTCGAAAGCAAATCGAATTTACGCACCTCACGAACCGCGAGCACGCCTACTTTTCTAGATGGTACTACCCCGTCATTCGTGAATGTGCCGTAAGCTCCAGTTGGAACGGAGACTTCACGACTCTCGCCCGCACGCTCGACCCGCAAATCACGACGGACGAGGCTCGTGAAGCGGTAAAGGACCTTACCGAATGGGGCCTGATTCGAAAAATCGACGACACCCATTACGAAGAGACATCGCAAATGCTCGATGCAAGCGGTGTCGCGCCGATCGCACTTCGACAAATTCGCCGCGAATACATTCAGCATGCCATCGGCGCCGTAGAGCACAAGTCAAAAGACGAGCGCTTTGCAGCATTCACAACTCTCGCCATGAGCGAAAGTTCTTATAATTACGCCGTTGAAGTCATCGAAGAGGCCCGCAAAAAAATCATTGCGCGCGCAGCTAACGATTCCAACGTAGAGCGCATTTACGAAATGATGTTCGTCGCATTCCCGATGAGCAAAAAGTTAACGAAGGAGGCAAAATGAAGAATCTTTTCAAAGGGCTCGTTTTGACAGGCGTTGCAGCAACTTCGTTCACATTTTTTGCAAGTTGCAGTTCCTCTGACGATGTGGCCGGCGGCGTAACAGATATCGGCAACACCGTTGCAACGGATTCTACAGTATTCGCGGGCAAAGTCATTGATTTCGAAGGACGTGGTATAGTCGCAGCAAGAGTCATTGCATTCAGGGACGACGGAGTTTCAAGACTTGACTCCACAGAAACAATTTCCGATTCCCTTGGAAACTTTGAACTTAAATTCGCAAGCGACAACCTTCACAATGTCATATATGCAGAAAGCGATTCCCTGCAAGGTTTGCTTGGTGCATTGAAAACAAACGACACTTTAGATGTCATTGTTCAAGTCGGCAAAACAAAAATTTTGACAGGAAGCATAGAAGGTAAAACTTCCGGCTACGTGCGCATTGAAGGCACAAGCCTAGAAGCTGCTCTTGATAGCAACGGAGCATTCGCTTTCAACGCAGTGCCTCCCGGAACAGACTTGCAGCTTGTATATGTACAAGGCGACAATAGCGTAGGAACATTCACCTTTACACCAGACAATTCAAACGATTCCATAGAACTGCCTCCTTTCGACATCATTGACAAAGGTGTTTTAACAAGCACCGACTTGCATTCTGGAATTTCTTTTGGAGTCTCTTTTACGGAACCTCTAGAAATCAAGCGATCTGAAGTAATAACAAAGCACTTGGAAATGAATGGTTCCGAAAATGTTTACGACAACGACAGCACCATTGCAGAAAGCGTCGACTATGTCGAAGGCCCACATGGCAACGGTTCAAATACAAAAGCGATTCTTTTGAAGCCAGGGCAATTCATTGAATTGGATTCCGTTGACATAACTGACGGCGACTTTACCATTTCTTTGTGGACAAAATGGAACGGGCCAAACGGCAATCATCAAGTTCTAGTTAGCGAAAGAGCCTACTGGAGCGATTCCACCTCTAAATTCCAGTGGCACTTTGAAAATACAGAAGGTATGTTCACAGTTATGAAAAGCATGCCGAGAGTCCCTGAAGCAATTACGTTCGGCGATTCTACAAGCGTACCTGTTGGCAAATGGACTTTCTTAACACTTGTTTCTAAGGACCACCAAGTTACAATGTACGTAAATGGCGAACAAGTAGGAAAAACGCAAACATTTACTCCAAACAAGCTCGAAAAAACAGTGCCATTCCGCATTGGAGGCGACGAAATTGACACAGAAACTTGGAACGGTGCGCTAGACGAAGTGCTCGTTGAAAATGTAGCTCGCAGCAAAGAATGGGTAAAGGAAAAGTTTTTACACACCTTTACACACTTTTAAATATCCAAAAGCAATCAAGCATTGCAACAATCCCAAACAATACATAATTTGATGCAAAAACATTTGGGATTGGGATATTTTTATGAAAAAACAAACTATCGCTGCATGCGCTTTCGCCACTCTCGTTGCAAGCGCTTTCGCCGCTGAAGGCGACGCTTACACATGGCCGACCTACCGCTCTGACTTGGATTACGATACGAAATCCAACTTGGGCGAAATCAAGCCGCCGACTCAGTTCAACAACAACTGTTCCGGAGTGACTGGCAAAAAGGCCGGCAAGTGGTGGGCTTTTTACTGGGGTGCCAATCGTGACCCGCGAATTACCGATGTGACCATCGACAGTATTCTGAAAAAGTACGACACCGATTTCACCTATCTTTACGATACCTTGGGATGGGCTCCCGATGCCCAGGCGCAACAAGGCAAGTACAGCGCTATTTACTACTACGGCTCCGGCACTTGTGCCGGCGGCACCAAAGAAGATACAACTGGCGGCTGGCAGACTTATGTAGCGGGCTATACCGCCGTGGCGGCTTCTTTTTACCCACTTTACAGCTTTAATACCAGCTGCCCTTACCGCGATCGCGTTGCCCAGATGGATGCCATGATTCACGAAGGCATTCATTCCATGACCAACGGCTACCCTGGCGCAAAACAGGCCCACTGGTTCCAGGAAGCTGGCAACACCTGGATTCAGCAGGATATGTTCTCACATCGTGAAGGCATTTATAACGGCATGGGCTTCTTGAATGCGGCTACGGTGATTGCGCCATTCATGCCGATTGAATGCTACTCCGGCTGGCTTGTAGATGGAACTTTTGGCGGCCCAGGCGCCCAGGGCGTTACCGGCAAGAACCAGCGCTACCTTTTGGGTGGTTCCCAGTACAGCAACATCTTCCCCACCTTCATGGGAACTTGGCTTGGCACAGGTTCTGTGCGCTGGATTTATGGAAACGCTTACGGCAAGACCACCTACCTGCTTGAAACCTACGCATTGGAAAAGGGCTTGGGCCCCGATGCAACCCGCAGGCTCATTACCGAGTTCCGTGCAAGAATGGCCTTGCTGGATATGAAAAAGTGGTCAAACGAAATCAAGAATTTGTTGAACAATAATTTCGGCGGCACCAGTTACGAGGAACAGTACTACTGGGATAACGGCCAGTATCGAAACACCTGGAAAATGACTCCTTACCAGACCATGTCTGCAAGCGGAGAATTTCTGGTTCCCGACGAAGCTACAACTCCGGGCTGGTCTGGCTCCAATGTGATTCCTTTGAAGGTTGCAAGCGGCGCTAAGCAGGTGAAGGTGTCTTTCTACAATGTGGGTAACAATTCCAACAACACCAACATGAACTACTTGATTTGCTACCGCGCAACGGATGGTACCCCAGTGTATAGCGAGCCCATTACCGGCGAAGGTTCTGTGACCTTGCGCCTGGATAAGACCCCTTCTACAACAAGCGGCACCCAGATGGTTTTTGCCGTGGTGGTGAATACAGATTACCAGTATAGCGGCAACGAAGACATCCGCAAGAATCATTACAATTACAAGATCAAGCTGGAAGAAGGCCTGAGCGGTGCCGGCGATGCAAACACCAAGTACTACAACAACTTTGTGCTGGATTACAAGTGGCCTGAAATCGGCGAATCCATTCGTCCGGGGTCTTCCAGCAGCATGCCCGCCAGCAGCTCCTCTAGCGTTGTGCCGGCAAGTAGCTCCAGTGTAAAGCCTGCAAGTTCCTCTAGCGTAAAGCCAAGCGGCTCTTCTAGCAGCTCTCAGCCTGTCACAACCGATACGGTAAAATTCCAGATTTCAGCCACAGTTCAGATCAGCGAAGACTACGGCACCACAAGTGTTGATGTTGATGTGGCGGGGCTCGCCAACGCAACCTTCTTCGCTGTGGATTCAGACAAGTCCTTCAATACAAATTCCACCGCCAAGGCACCCGGCCATTGGTTCGGCAAGAACGGCCAAGTGGTGGAATGGGGCGAAAACGCCTACGTGTTTGCGGAATGGGATTTGAACGCAAGCAAGGTTTCCATCGGGCATTACCCTAACAGAGTTTCTGCCGGTGAAGTCTACAAGTTTGCGCAGGGATTCAAGAGCGCTGGCAAAGTGACCATTTACGAATTCACCGTGACCATTGCAAACGACGCCTCCGCCGAAGAACCCACTGTAAAGCCTTCCGAAGACCCGTCAGAGAATTCCTCTGAAAATACAACAGCAGTTAAGTTCAAAAATCAAGGACCCGCAAAATATTTGACGCTCAAAAATCGCCATGGAGTCATTGAAATCAAATACTCCATCAAGCATCAGGACAACGTAAAGATCAGTTTGTATTCGCCTTATGGCGGGCTGCTGTACCAGACAATTTCTGGTGTGAAGGCAGCCGGTGAATACCAGGAATATCTGGACTTGAATGCAGCGGGACTGCCGCAAGGCACGTACATTGTTAAGGTCTCCACAGGCTCTTACCGCGAAGCAAAAAGCATAACCATAGTAAGGTAGAACATTCCTCCTAACACCCGCAAGGGCCCGAGTACCTCGGGCCCTTTTTTTATGTATTCAGGGCTTCGCCCTTGAATACCATGTCGCTCGCCAAACGACATCTCTGTACTCTGTCTTCTGTATTCTGTCTTCTTTTTTTCTACATTGCAAACCATGCCTTTTTTACCGATTTGCAAAGAAGACCTTGAAGAACGCGGCTGGGACGAAGTAGATATCATCGTCATCAGTGCAGACGCCTACGTAGACCATCCGAGTTTTGGACACGCCGTTGTTTCTCGCCTTTTTGAACACGAAGGTTTGCGCGTCGCAGTGCTCCCGCAGCCAAACTGGCGCGACGATTTGCGAGACTTTAAAAAGCTCGGTCGCCCACGCATGTTCTTTGCAATTTCTAGCGGCATGGACAGCATGGTAAACCACTACACGGCAAACAAGCGCTTGCGTAGCGACGATGCGTTTACGGCTGGCGGCAAGGCGGGTTTTCGCCCAGACTACGCCACATACGTCTATTGCCAGGCATTAAAGCTTTTGTACCCGGGCGTTCCCGTGCTCATTGGAGGCCTGGAATCGAGCCTTCGCAGAATCACTCATTACGATTACTGGTCAGACAAGTTGAAGCCGGGCATTCTTGCAGACACGCAGGCCGACCTGCTCGTGTACGGCATGGGCGAAAAACCACTCAAAGAAATCATACGACTGTTAAAGAAAGGTGTTCCGTTTTCGAACTTGAATTCCGTGCCACAGACTGCATACCTTGCGCCAAAGGGAAAGGTTCCAAAGAACAAGGCATGGGAAGACCTGGTACTTGCATCGCATGAAGATTGCGTTGCCGACAAGACTACCTACTTCAACAGCTTCAAAAAGTTTGAACTTGAAACGAACAAGATGTTCCAGCACCGCGTTCTCCAGGATTGCGGCGAACAGACAATCGTTGTAAATCCGCCGTACCCACCGATGGAATACGGAGAGCTCGACGAGAGCTTTGAATACCCATACATGCGTGAGCCTCACCCGCGCTACAAGAAGCGTGGCCCGGTTCCTGCATTTGAAATGATCAAGTTCAGCATCAACACGCATCGTGGCTGTTTTGGCGGCTGCAGCTTTTGTGCAATCAACGCACACCAGGGCAAGTTCATTGCAAACAGAAGCCGCGAAAGCATTTTGCGCGAAGTCGAAATTGTCACGAACATGCCTGGCTTTGCAGGGACCATCACAGACCTTGGCGGCCCAAGCGCAAACATGTACAAGATGGGCGGCAAGGATAAAACTCGCTGTGCAAAGTGCGCTCGCCCGACTTGCTTGCAGCCGACCGTTTGCGACAACCTTGACACTTCTTTAAAAGAACTCACAGAACTTTACCGCGAAGTACGCAATCACCCGAAGGTCAAGCACGTATTCATTGGCAGCGGCATTCGCTACGATATTCTTCTACACAACCCTACAGAAGAAATCAAGAAGGAACATGAAGAATACACGCGTGAACTCATTGCACACCATGTAAGCGGTCGCCTGAAAGTTGCCCCGGAGCACACATCCGACGCAGTGCTCAAGCTCATGCGCAAACCGAGCTTTTCACTGTTCTACAAGTTCAAGGAAATCTTCGACCGCGAATGCGAGCGCATCGGCAAAAAGCAGCAGATTATTCCGTACTTCATCAGCAGTCACCCAGGTTGCACCGAAGCCGACATGGCAGAACTTGCGCTCGAAACAAAGCAGCTCGGCTTTAAGCTGGAGCAAGTCCAGGACTTTACGCCAACGCCGCTCACAATGGCAACCGAAATGTACTACGCGGAACTCGGCCCCGATTCAAAACCGATCTACGTGGCCAAAAAACCAGAACAGAAAAAGTCGCAACAACGCTTCTTCTTCTGGTATGTGCAAGAAAACAGATTCTGGATTCGCGACACGCTCGAACGCCTCAAAATGGGCAAGGTCGCACGCCTCCTGCTTTCAAAAAACGAATTTGACGAAAACCGCGAATACCGCCCGAGCGCAGACAAGAACAAAAACTACGACCCGAGAGCTCGCGAAGGCCTAAAGGTTCGCAACGAGGCAAAGCGGGCAGAACGCTTTGCCGAGCGCAACGCCACAGAAGCCATTCAAGACGGTCGTAGGCAGAGCAGTAACTTCCGCGAACGCCGCCCAGACAACCGCGCAGGCAGCAACCGTTCAAGCGACAGAACCCGCGAGCAGCGCGAATACGGCAACAAAAACAAAAACGGCGCCCGTAATTTCCGGGAACGCCGTAGATAGAAGAGCTTGTAACCAGGCTTTAATTCTGTACGCAGCGAATGCTGAAGCCCTTGGCCTTGTCGTCCTGCTGGAACTTGTTTTCGCCATCGCCGTAATCAGGTGCCTTTTGCACAAAGAGCATGGCGCAGTTGCTAGACTTGCAGTTATCGTCATCGCCAGACTTGTAAGAAGCGCTCCTTGAAAGCCACCAGAAGCCCATGTCGCCACTGTAGTTGAAATTGGAACCGCTCATGCGGCCACCGAACTGCCAGTATTCCCATTCAGAACCTTCTTCAGCAAGAGCTTCCATTTCGGTGCGCGAAGGCATGTGCCAGCCACCCGGGCAGGCGCTTTCGATTGCAGCAAAGGTGTAAAGAATATTGTCGCAATCGCCGTCGTAGCAATAGGAACCGGTCGTTGTCTTGTAGGCAAGGTTCTCGGCCATCCAGATCTTTTCGCCAACCATCACGAGCTTATACTTTTTACCATCGCGCTTGTCGGTCATCACATCGCCATCAACAGTTGCGGCCGGTGTGGTGACGGAGGACGAAGAAACGGAGGAAGACGACTGTTTTCCTGATTCCACAGACGAAGAGGAAGCTGCAGGCTGATGTAATTCACCATCCCAGCTGAACGGATCCTTAACTTCCGTGTAATATGGGGAATCGTCCTTGGAGCTGGAGCTTCCCGCATTGCTGCCCGAAGAAGCCGGCGTATCGACCTTGACCGAGCTACTGGAAGCTCCTGTTTGCGCCCGTGAACTACTAGAAGCTCCCGGTGCAGCAGAGACACTGCTAGAAGACGCTGCCGCCTGCACTACAGAGCTGCTAGATTCATTTTCAGACAAATCAACATCTGGAGACACCCCCGAAGAATCGTCGCTGCAGGCGAGCATCGCAAATGGGGTACAAAAAAGAGCTATTTTGACAAATTTCCTAACCATGCCTAAAAGTTAGAACAAAATATCAACAAAAAACACCCCATTTTTTAGAATTTTACATTTCTAGCCATACTTTTACACCTTCCAAAACTCCACTTTTTTGTTATGTTTGTGGGCATGGGTAATATTGAAATTTTTGACACTGTATTTGCAATGACCATCCTCCTGGTCCTTGCCGCTTGCGTACCTCTCATTCTCTTGTTCGCAAACTGGGTTCTCCACCCGGGCCGCGTAAAGAACAAGGCCATCAAGGAAACATCCTACGAATGCGGTATTGCTCGCGTTTCCGGCACATCCGACGAACGCTACCCGGTCAAGTACTACATGGTCGCCATGCTCTTCCTCGTCTTCGACCTCGAAGTTGCATTCCTCTACCCGTGGACCATCGAATTCCTGAACATTTCCGGCTGGAGCCCGCTCTTCATTCTGCTCGGCTTCCTTGTCATTCTTGAAGCTGGCTACACCTACATCTACCGCAAGGGCGTTTTGAACTGGGTCAAGGTCCAAGACTAAAACTCGTCTCGCGCACAATGCATACAGCCTCGCCTCAAAAGCGGGGCTTATTTTTTTATCTTTTTTACATGAAACACAGCATTCAAGGCAAAATTTTAAAGCTCACCATATCGGCTCTTCTTTTTTGCACGCTCCTCGTTGGCGGATTCGGCATCTTTTTCGCAAACGCCACACTCCAAAAGAGCGCAGGCGCCTATTTAAAGAGCATTAGTGAAAAAGAAACTGCCAAAATCTCTGGCAGGCTCGAAAGCCTGGAACAATATGTGAACATGCTCGCCTACTCCGTGCTAGACGGCCTCGATGATGTACAGCAACTAAAAAAAATCGAAGCGCAGGAAGCATTCACTCAAAAGAATTACGAATTCATCAGTTCCACAATCAATAACACCAAGGGAGCTGTCGCCGTCTATTTGCGCTACAACCCAGCCTTTACGCCTTCGACTTCAGGCATCTTTATGGCAAAGACGACCATTGACGGCGAAATCGAACGGGTACCGGTAACTGACTTTTCAAAATTCCGCAAGGACGACATTGAACATGTAGGCTGGTATTACATTCCAGTGCGATCCGGCGTGCCAATCTGGATGGAACCGTACAAGAACAAGAACATCGACATCTACATGATTTCGTACGTGGTGCCGCTCTTCAAGTTCAAGGAAGAAATCGGCGTCGTGGGCATCGACGTTGACTTCGCCTACCTCAGCAAGGAAATCGCCTCCATCAGACTATTCAAAACCGGCTACGCCTACCTCGAAAATAGCGAAGGCAAAATCGCCTACCACCCGGACGTACCTAACGGGAAAATCTTCCAACCGACAGAAAACCTGATTTCCATCAAGTCCACTCTGCAGAATGGCATGAAGCTCGTACTCGTAGTTCCAAAAAATGAAATCCAGGCAGACCGCAACACGCTGATTTTACAAATCGCAATTTCTGCCACCATGGTGTTAATCCTCTTCATAATCATTTCCATATTCCTTGCAAGAAGCATTACCAAGCCACTCAAAATTTTGACATCTGCAGCAAACAAAATGACCGCAGGCGACTTGGATGTAACATTCAACATTAATAGCAATGACGAAGTTGGCAACCTGGCCAAAAGTTTTGAAGCCGCAAAGGCAAGCATGAAGGAATATCTGCACTATGTGCATAAAGTCGCCTACAAGGATTCCCTCACGGGCGCACACAACCAATCGGCCTTCGAAAACGACTGCGCGGAACTGGAAAACGCCCTGCTTGATGCTAAGATCAATGAATTTGGCATCTTGATATTGCACATCGATGGGTTAAAAAACATCAACGACAACTACGGGCATGAACACGGCAACTTGCTCGTAATCAATGCGTACAAACTCATCTTGAACATATTCAACAGCAACAACATCTACCGCACTACAAGTAATGCATTCATAGTCATTCTAAAGGGCTACGACTACAAGAACCGCGGGCTGCAGTTAGAAAATTTGCAAAAGGCTATGGCAAACACCCAGAATGCAGAAAACGCCTGGGATAAGGTCTCGCTGACTCACGGCTTGGCAACATACAATACAGAAGACACGGTCAAAAACGTTCTCAAGCGCGCATTTGCCATCATGGAGCAGAACAAGGACAAGCGCGCAAACAGCTAACGTTTGCCAAGGGCTAGCCGTCGCATTTTAATGCGACGTGGGACGAGCGGAAGCGTATCGCCCAGATAGCGGACTTCGTGCCACACGGATTCCGAAAAATCAAATGACAGCAGGCGCAGTGCACGAACACGGTCTTTGCACCAACGGGCAAAAACAGGCTGCCCAAAATCTTCAGCATACCAGCCAAAGTTCCCGCCAGTCAAAATCACATTTAAAAGTTTTTCTCCGCGCCTAGAATCGGGAGCGCAAAGAAAATATTTTTCGTCCAAGTGGAGAGTCTGCTGCAGCACCCATACGACAGCACCGGCAATGCGGTGCAGCCCCGTCCGTTTTAAAACCGCAAAAACTTTGCGGCGTTCCTCCACGGAAGACGCAAGAAGCAACTGGTTGTAGTCAATCAGCTGACGCAGCCCAACCCCGCCCTTAAAGAAATGCTGCTTGATGTGCGAAAGCTGCATCGCGAGGGCGTATGCCATGGACGGGACAAGAAATCCTTGGGGCAATTGCAACGGAATATTGATGTTGGGCGATTTCGTCGGAGAGCCTTCTGTCGCCGCAAGCTCTTCGTTCAAGAACTTTTGCAAGGCCGCATTCTTCCACGGGGAATACGCTTCCGTCGCCACAAAATGGACCTCGACTTCAACGCCATCGTACATAAACGAAGCGTGATGAGAACTCAAGTGAAAAACTTCCGGAAGAGACGCCTCGCGAATCTTGTTTAGAACAAGTTCTTTACCGCCAGCAATAAAGAAATCAATGTCACCAGGCTGACGAAGATGCGGCTCAGGGTAATACAGTGCATTAGCGGGCCCCTTCAGCATAAAGGCACGGCAACCGACTTCATTGAATTTCTGCGTCAGCGCAGCTGCTGCCTCATTGACCTTCGCATTGCGCCCTCGTATACTTTCGGCTTCCACAGTCCAGCGTAGCGCAAGCTTCTGAGGCGGCTTGAACTGCGCCGGCAGTTTTTGCATGCCGCTGTAGAACAGACCAGCCAAGCGCTGCTCCTTGGCAAACTTGAACAGTTCCACCCATTCCTCGTGGGCAAGCGCACGGCTTGCGCCCTCGAACTCTTGCGAGAGCCCGAGACTATAGCGAAGGTAGGAAAGTGGGAGCGAGTGAAGCATGCGAGAAAATATAGCAACAACAGTTTTTAGCACTTGTATTCTGCAAGTTTTTCCTGCAGTTCAAGGAAATTGTCAAAATCGCTACGGTACAGTTTGTCCTGAACAATGCGGAATTGAACGGCGCGTTCATTGTTCACCTTAAAGCAGACCGAAATGATCAACTGGAGACTGTAGTGCTTTATTTCTCGAGAAACTTGCCTACTTCCCTCTGTTTGAACTATCCGAAAATTTCGGATAGTTGCGTCTTCAATCAATTCGCCATCTCTAAAAATTGTAGAAATATGGTCATTGATCGTGCGGACATCAACACCATAAAGTTCCGCCATCATTTTTTGCGTCAACCAAACATTCTCGTTTTCGTAACGCATTTCAAAGCTCTGCTCCGTATTGCCGACCGCAGCAACATAGGTCAGGTATTCCGCAGCGGAACTATGAATAGAGACTGATGGAACTTTAGTTGACTTCTTCATATACACAAATGCACACTACAGTTCAAAATTTGTCAAGGGCGCTCATTCAGAGCTCTTTCAATAGCATCAAGCATTCAGCAATTTCTTCTTGATTTTCAGCAGCAGGATTTTGTACAGAGGCAAGCGAACGCAATATTTCTTCACGAGTTCTTTCATCGTCAACTTATCTAGGTCTGCAAAGAATTCGTAGCGTCTAAAATGCTCCTTGAAACAATCTACCTTGACAAAAAAAGCGAGCAGTCTGCCCGCCAATTTTGGTTGAACCTGGGTCAAATGACCAGCTCAAGTATTATCAATATACAACAAATAATTCCATTCGTCAATGATTCTTGTAAACAGCCTTCCAATGACCAATAAATCTTCAACATTTTTCAGTTTAATCAGGCAGTAAACATTAAAATATTTTTATAGGCAAGACTAGTGGTATGTATTATTTTCGCCAAACCATTTTGTCAACGACACCGGTATAGCTCTGAATGAGCTTAACAACCTTGGTGCTGACATTTTCTTCGATATAGTCAGGAACAGGAATGCCGTAATCACCCGCAGAGTTCATTTCTACAGCGGTTGAAACAGCCTGAAGCAGAGACTTTTCGTCAATACCGGCAAGAACAAAGCAAGCTTTGTCCAATGCTTCGGGGCGCTCCGTACTGGTGCGAATGCAAATTGCCGGGAACGGATGACCAACACTGGTAAAGAAGGAGCTTTCCTCAGGCAAAGTTCCGCTATCGCTAACAACAGCGAAAGCATTCATCTGCAGACAGTTATAATCGTGAAAGCCAAGAGGTTCATGCTGAATCACACGCTTGTCCAGTTTGAAGCCACTTGCAGCAAGACGATTGCGGCTACGAGGATGGCAGCTGTACAGAATCGGCATATCGTACTTTTCGGCCATTTTATTAATGGCGGTAAAAAGACTGTTGAAGTTCTTTTCTGTATCGATATTTTCTTCGCGATGGGCACTTAGCAAAATGTACTTACCCTTGGTCAGGCCAAGGCGGGCATGAATGTCGCTAGCTTCGATATCGGCAAGATTCTTGTGCAGAACTTCGGCCATGGGACTGCCAGTCACATAAGTGCGTTCCTTGGGCAAGCCACAATCAGCCAAGTAACGGCGAGCATGTTCAGAGTAAGCCATGTTGACATCGCTAATGATATCCACAATGCGACGATTGGTTTCTTCGGGTAGACATTCGTCCTTGCAACGGTTACCCGCTTCCATGTGGAAAATAGGAATATGCAAACGCTTTGCAGCAATGGCCGAAAGGCAACTATTGGTGTCGCCAAGAATCAGCATGGCATCGGGCTTACAGGCAACCATCAGCTTGTAACTGGCATTAATGATGTTACCTACTGTTGCACCCAGGTCGTCACCTACGGCATCCATATAAACTTCGGGCTCCTTAAGCTTCAAGTCCTTAAAGAACACCCCGTTCAAGTTGTAATCGTAGTTCTGGCCAGTGTGAGCAAGAATGCTATCAAAGTACTTGCGGCACTTGTCAATCACTGCAGCAAGGCGGATAATCTCGGGGCGAGTACCCACAATAATCAAAAGCTTCAGCTTGCCGTTGTCGGCGAACTTGATATTGCTATAATCTGTACGCAGTTCCATTACTTAACCACCTTTTCGCCAAATGTATCGGGATGCTCCGGATCGAACTGTTCGTTGGCCCACATCACGGTCACCAGGTTTTCAGTTTCAGAAAGATTGATAATATTGTGAGTGTAGCCAGGCAACATATGAACGGCTTCGATCTTTTCACCACTCACCTCAAATTCAAGAACTTCATCTGTTCCAATCTTGCGTTCCTGAATCAGGGCACGGCCACTAACCACAATAAAGAATTCCCACTTACTATGGTGCCAGTGTTCGCCCTTGGTAATACCCGGCTTAGAAACATTCACACTGAACTGGCCACAATTTGCAGTCTTCAGCAATTCAGTAAAGCTGCCACGAGCATCCACATTCATCTTCAAGGGGAAACAAACTTTTTCCTTGGGCAGATAACTCAAGTATGTAGAGTAAAGTTTCTTTGCAAAGCTATTGTCGGAAATCTCCGGCATCAACAAAGACTGCGGCTGAACCTTAAAGGTATTCAACAAGTCTACAATCTCGCCAAGCTTAATCTTGTGAACTACAGGAGCGGCGCAGAACTTGCCGTCTTCTCGAAGAACAGCCTCCACTCCGTCAAAATCAGCATGATGTTCCTTGCCTTCCATGGCTGCAAGCATCTCGGCTACCAGGTCATCGATATAGAGCAGTTCCATATCAACAGACGGGTCATTCACTTGAATGGGTAAATCGTTTGCGATGTTATTGCAGAAGGTTGCAACGGCGCTGTTGTAGTTGGGGCGGCACCACTTACCAAACAAATTGGGGAAGCGATACACAAGGACCTTGGCACCTGTTTCAGCAGCGTATGAGAAGAATAGATCCTCACCCGCCTTTTTGCTGCGGCCATATTCGCTATTACCAAAACGCCCCGCCAATGTTGCCTGAACGCTACTGCTAAGCATTACGGGACACTTGTTCCCATGCTTTTTTAAACAAGAAAGCAAGTCGCTGGCAAAGCCGAAATTACCAGCCATGAATTCGTTCGTGTCCTTGGGGCGATTTACACCGGCCAAGTTAAACACAAAATTCGCATGGGCACAGGCCTCATCCAGTTCCGCCAATGTGGAGTCAATATCGTACTGATAAATCTCCCCCACATTCAAGCCCGGATGGGTTCGGTCCTTGCCATCACGAATACTTTCAAGAGCAACAACCAAGTTGCGTCCCACAAAGCCCTTAGCACCAGTTACAAGAATGTTCATACTACTTAGCCAGTTCTTCTTGTATGTAACTCAGTGTCAAAAGTTTTTCCTTGACCTGTTCCACATTGAGTAATTTAGTGTTACTAGAATTGAACTCAGTAAGAACATTGCGTTCGGTATCGCCCTTACTAAAGTACTTATCATAGTTCAGTCCTCGCTTGTCGCAAGGAACTCGGTAGAAGTTACCCAAGTCAATAGCGTGGGCACATTCCTCATTAGTAAGCAATGTCTCATACATTTTTTCACCGTGGCGAATACCAATAACCTTAATAGCTTTCTTATCACCGCCGAACAGTTCACAAACCGCCTCTGCTTGAGTTTGAATAGTACAAGCAGGAGCCTTTTGAACCAAGATATCTCCGCTTACGCCATTTTCAAAAGCAAATAAAACCAAATCCACAGCTTCATCCAGACTCATAATAAATCGTGTCATGGAACCTTCAGTAATGGTAATAGGCTGACCCGCACGAATTTGATCAATCCATAGAGGAATCACCGACCCTCGACTGCACATCACATTACCATAGCGGGTACAACATATTTTGGTTTTGTCAGGACTTACTGTACGAGATTTTGCCACAATCACCTTTTCCATCATGGCCTTACTAGTGCCCATAGCATTTACTGGATAGGCGGCCTTGTCAGTACTAAGACACACCACATTCTTAACTCCAGCTTCAATCGCAGCGGTCAAAACATTATCTGTTCCAAGAACATTAGTCTTTACAGCTTCCAGTGGAAAAAATTCACAACTCGGGACTTGTTTCAGCGCGGCAGCATGGAAAATGTAATCTACACCGTGCATTGCATTTTTTACACTGGCAAGATCACGAACATCGCCAATATAAAACTTGATTTTATCAGCGACTTCAGGCATCTTTGCCTGAAATTCATGACGCATATCGTCTTGTTTCTTTTCGTCGCGACTAAAAATGCGAATTTCCCCAATATCAGTTTGAAGAAATCGATTTAACACAGCGTTACCAAAACTTCCGGTACCGCCTGTAATAAGAAGAGTTTTATTTGAAAAGATAGATTGCGTCATCATTTATATGTCCAAGTTTCAATTGTCAACTATAATATAGATTATAAACAAATAGTATCAACATAGACGTTGTTTTAATTCGCCAAAAAAACTTCTTGTTTTATAGTAAACTTTGCCCCAAAACGTAAATCTAAAGAAATACTTTTTTACAAGTTTTTTTAGAGGATAACAATCTAAATTTGAAAAAAAATCAGATCGTTTTGAATGCTCTGCAAAAGATTCAGAGATGCAAGGATTTTCATGCAACGCGTACTTCAATGCAGATTCGCAACATTTTATTTGCCTAGAAATAGAGCTAAATAGCATTTCTCCATGAGAGTTATTTATCAACACTAAAGATGTTCCAAGATTATCATCCATTGATTTATGATACTTAGAAACTCGCCAATAGTCCCCTAAAGTAATATCTCCAATTCTAGGAATCTTTCTGTACAGGCAATTTCCGCAAGATTCATTTTGGCATATTCTACTTAAAAATAAAGCCATATATTCTGAATTTCCAACATTAACTGTTTTGCATGTTTCATTTTCAAAAAAATAGGAAACAGAATATGTACTCCAACCAGTTGATTTGTTTCGGAATATTGTTTTTCTCAGCAGTGATTTTTGTTGAGTTTCTTGTTCTTTGATAAATTTTTTATAAACTTTAATACTTGGCACTCCATGACATACAATATCAATGGTCCAAAGATTTTCATAAACTTTGTTCCCTAATACTGCGTATAGAGCTGCAACATGACAAGAGGAACCTGAAAAAAGGACTTTCTTTCCTTCTTTTAAATGTCGTTTTATTTCTCGGTATACAAAACTTGGATTTGCTTGAACGTATTTTGAACCACGCAATTTTTCCAAATCAGCGACATTGTCTACAATAATAAATTCGAATGAGTAAGGATCTTTTTGTGATACTCCTGCTACAATTCCACCTTGATTAATGATCCATTTTGAAAAGACTGAAAAAAGTCCCCCACTGGAAGATTTTTTTCTAATTTCCTCATCTAGCGCTTGAGCTGCAAAAACTTTTACTTCAAATGTATCTTCTCTACTATTTTTTATGATATTTTGCCATGGGCATGAGCGTTCGCACAAGCCACATTGAATACACTTTGATTGATTGATAAAAGGACGGTAAAAACCGTTACAATCTAACTGCATTGTTATAGCTTGCTGAGAACATACATTTGCACATGCTCCGCAAGATGAACAAATTTTTGAGGGGATTCGCATCATTAATGATTTTTGTGAATATGATTAATAAGTTTTTTAAAGGGCGTAAATATTAACCCCCTTTCATACCCATTCATAGAGAATAATATGAAACAAGGCAAATATACAATCATGTAAGTTGTAATGGTTGCTATTAGAGAAATCCACGAATCTATTTTAAAATATTGCATGATATGGTAAGCAGCTATTGTAAGGAAAACAGGAACAATAGACATTTTAAATATTTCAAACCAAAATTTAACGATATTTATCTTTTGTTTTGCATGATAATAAATGTTCATAATTAAAATTTGTCCAAGAATTAGGGCTCCAGCAATTGCATAAGCGCACCCAATGCCTCCATAGAGTCTTGCTAGAGGAATTTGAACTAGCAAACTTATTAAAGAAATTACAAGATATAACAGGGAACGAAATTTCATTTGGTTTCGAGCCTGTAGTATAACAATCCCTAGATTTTGAATAAGAGGTACAATTAAAGGAAAGAAAAATAATAAAGCGATGAAATAAGCATCCGTATATCCATCGCCAGCCCACAAAATTATAAATTGTTTTCCGAACAAAACAAAACCAGAAAGAACAAGAGCCATCACGCAAAATTGGACACGACCCGTTTTTATAAAAAGATTCGAGAGTTCTTTGCCATCAGACTCTTTTATGGCTATGGCTGTAACTTTGGGCAAAAAAACTTCGTTAATTGCTGTAGAAAAAAGCATATACATATGTTCTAATTGAATTGCCACAGCAAAAACTGCGACAGCCGCGGTTCCCACAAAAGCACCAAGAATAAATTGTCCTGTACTCCAATAGATACGGTCCATAATAGAGTTCAAAAAAATCCAAAATGAAAACAACGATATTTCCTTAAGGAAACGCCATTGGAAGTTTTTAAATTTTAGTTTTACTTGTAAATGTTTTTTGCAATAGTAAAAATTGGTTGATAACGTGATAACATTAAAGACGGAAGCGACTACAACCATAGCAATTGCCCTGTATCCATAATTTAACAAGACAATCATAGTAGCCGTATTTAAAATTATTCTTGTTATCGCAAGTGTTTTTTGGAATACAAATCGTTCGTAAGCTATTATTATTGAATTAAACAAACTAAATGGAAATGAAATAGCAAGATTAGCAACCATTATAATTAAGATTATTTTTGTTCGATGCAATTCGTCTGCCGTCATTGCAGCATCAAAAATATTATCTGCATTGAAATATAAAATCCCCCCAATAATTAATGCAATAAAGCCAATTACACCATACAATAAAAAGAACATGCCAAACATTTGATATTGTTCTTCTTGCTTATTTTCGGCACGAAATTTTGCGGTATAACGAACAACGGCGCTACCAAAACCAAAATCAAGAATCGTAAGATAGGCCACTACAGATGCCGCGATGGAGTAAAGACCATATTCGGACTTTCCCATGATGCGTAGCATAAAGGGTGTATAGATTAACCCGACAATATTGTTGAGCGCTAAAACAACGTAGGATAGCAAAGCTCCTATTTTAATTTGAGAGAGCATAATTATGAATTAAGTGCATTTAGCAAAAAAGTTTTAGAGTTATTGATTTGTTTTTCGATTTTTTCTGTATTCCAATAGGAGTTGATAGAAATGGACTCTATGTAATCAATATTAGTTTTTAAAGTATTGTTACAGAAAAGCTTTTCGCAATTAAAAAGCTCCAATAAGGAGACGATTCTATTGGACATATCTCCAGATTTATTTTCTAAACGGGGAAATACAAACAGTTCTTTTTTATATAATAACGAAAATGCAGAGGCATGAAAACTATCGGTGAAAATATATGATGCATTTTTTATAAGGGAGATAAAATGTTCGGGACCAACATCAAAAATTTGTTTATCTCCGTATTTCCAATCACATTTTCGGAAAGATCCGTTTAAATAAGGCATAACGACTAATAACAGATTATGTTTTCTAGCGAATTCTTTTGCAAGAGTTCTTGCATGAATATTATCACCAAGAAAATATGTTAACAGGTAGGGACTTTTTATAAGATACGGCTTTGCTATATCATCCCACTGCGTTGTACTAAGTAAAAAAATTGGATCTACGGCGCAAAAAACGTTTTGATAACATTTTTCATTTAGTATTTTGGCTGAGTCATTTTCTCGAACTGAAATAGCATTGAAACTGGCTATGTTAGAAGTTAATGTTTGAAGTTCTTCATTAGTTAAGTTTGCTTTTGCAATACTGGCTGCATATGAAATTTTTTTCTTTTTAGAAGATACGAAATTTAGTAGATATGCAGAACAAAAGTTGTTAGGATGCCATACTTGATCGCTTCCTGTAATAAAGGATTCATAAAAGTTATTAGCTTCTGATATATTATTTAAATCGTATTCGTTTGTACTGTGAGGTATGCAATTTTTGTTAAAATTAAAAATGCATAGCTTTCTTTTTTCTAAATCGGAAGCAATTGCTGCTTGTTTGTTGCAAGAATAAATATTTTTAAAGGCTGAACTTATTTTGTAAATGGCAAAGCAAAAACAACGAATCAAAAAACTTTTCTTTTCTTTTTTTCTTTTGAAGAAAATATTAAAGCATAGTTGTTCTGCATCATAACCTAAGGATTTTAAAAAGATAGTTAGGGCAAAAGCTTGTAAGTTCCCGCCATAGTTTAAACTTTTAAAATAATGCGTAATGATTCCAATCTTCATACAAATCCAATTTATAGCAAAACTTCAAAAACAGAATGAAATGTATAATAAGCATCAATCCAAGTTGGACTGTGGAAGAAATTCCAATAACCATATATTAAATAGAGTATTTCTAGGGATAAAAAAATATAATTGTATGGTTTGGGTAATTTTCTGTAAGTCAAGGGAACAGAAGCTATCATAAAAGGGGTGAAAAAATAGCATAATCTCCCGATCATTGGAATCGCTAAAGAAAATGGGATCATAACGAAGCCGAACATAGATAGTAAAATAATTTTTAATTCTTTTTCATTAAAATCCTTGATCCAAAAGCAAGAATAACAGGAAACAAAAAAAGGAAGTAGTCTCCAAACTACACCTAAACTAAAACCTCTAGCAGTACCTCGATCTTGATATTTTTTGTATTCTTCTATTTCTTCTAAGTTTTCAAACGAGCCTAAAAAATTATTGACTAAATCTGGCTGTAAAAGTAATAGTATTAAAAAAATGAACAGAGGTATAGTTAAGAAAGGAGCCCATTCTTTTTTTAAAAAGACTAATAAAAGACATGGATAAAGAATGAATGCCGCTCCATGTATAGTTGATGCAATATAAATAAGTACAAAAGCTAATGGCAATTTTTTTATATCAAATTTTTCAATAAGAAAAAAGGCTAATATAAAAAGACAAGCGGCAAAGCCTTGTCTTAACATAGACATATTTAAAATGTAGAGTTCTTCCGAAAATAGATATATATAAACACCTATTAGCCACCATTCTTTTGGAACATATTTTTTTACAAAGAAGTAATAAATAATATTTTGAACAATTCCAATAAATGCTACTAATGGTAAAAAGCCTAATGGTTGGAATGCATAGCATAGCACAGCCCACCCAGGATCATGAAAATAGATTTTTCTTTTTATAAATGCCCAAGTAAATTCATGATTTTCTAGAAATTCAAAAATATCAAGATAGGACTGATAATCAGTTCCATAGTTGTAATGAATTGCAGCAAAGAAACCAATGATGATAAAACTTATTTCTAATCCCCATGGCAATTCATCCTTAGAGGCATAATAAGTTAAAAGCAGACACACACAACTCATTAAAAAAAGAACAACCATCTTTATAAATTCCCTAACAAATTTCTGTAAAGATTGATGTATTCTTTATTTTTTTCATTCATTTCAAAAAAATGAGCTCTTGAAATGCAAGCTCTGCTAGAATACAATTGTAATTCACAAACACGTTTAATTTCGGTCAAAATGTTTTCCGCATCATTTTTTTTAACAACACTACCGCATTCATTATTTATGCATTCCGGACTTCCACCGGTTTTAAAAGTAATCACAGGAGTGCCACAAGCTAAAGCCTCAACATTGACTAATCCCAGAACTTCTTCTCTTGTGGGATTTACAAAAACATTTGCAGCTGTATAAATTTCAGCCAATTCTTTTTGATTTTGCGTTCGATGAATAGAAACAATATTTGAAGGCAGTAATGCATCAACGGAATCATTGGTACCAACTAAAACAATTTGATAATCCTTTGGTAAACGTTTAGCGAGTTCTATGAAAACATCTAATCCTTTTCGTTCCTCCCATTCAAAAGCAACTCCAAGAATAATTTTTTTATCTAGAATATTATATCGTTCCTTAAAGTTACTTTGCAATGGCCTAAATACAGAAAGATTTATCCCATTGTGAATAACCCTTACTGGATAGTTCATTAAATAGGATTGCTTTACCAAATTGGCAAGCCATTGAGAGGGGGTAACGATTGTGCAATTTTTTATGCCAGTAAACCATTTCCTTTTCAATTTCCACATTTGCTTTGTAGAATCAATTTTTGAAGAAGGATAGTTGCAAGAAGGATATTGGCAGTGTTCACAGCCTTTTTCCCATTTATCACATTTTATTAAATCGAAGTATGGGCAACGTCCCGTAAAGCTCCAACAATCGTGAAGAGTCCACACCACAGGGATGTTATTACGCTTTATAAAGCTGAAAAAAAGAGGCAGGTTAAGATAATTTCCATGAATATTGTGTAAGTGAATAAGATTGCACTTTTCCTTTTTCATCTTACGAATTAAAGATATTGTAGCAAAAAAAGACAATGTTCCGGAAAGGCCGCTGATTTTCGCAAGTAGAGAATGTATTAAATGGGATAAGCGAGAACCAATAAAATATGTAAACTCATCTTTTTGGGGACGATTAGTACGGCTATCTGGACAACATGTAATAACGCGAATACCATGATTACGAGCTGTTTTCGCAATCTGCAACATGATGCCACCGGTACTTCCGATATTACAAGTATTTATCTCAAATACAGTCGCCATAATCCTATTTCAAAAATTCTTTTTCAACAATATCTAAAAAATATTTTGGAGTACTTCTTGACAAAAATTCAGAATTTACAATAAAATCTTTTTTTTGTCCATTTTCTAGAAATTTTTTGATTTTCATGCTATTTTCGTCTTTTGTTGCATTCTTGAAAATATTTAAAGCATTTCCATACTCTTCAAAGTAAGGAATCGAGACATCGATGTTTGAACTTACAAAGTTAAGAATTGGACGACTGGTTGAAAAATATTGAAAAATTTTACTTGGAACCATATTCACGGTTTGTTCATTAGAAACATTCACTATTACATCGGCCTTTTTCAAGGCATGTACAACTTTTGAATTTTCTAACATGCCATGATAGAATACGTTTTGTGAATTTTCAATGATAGGCATTAACTCTTGTTCAATAGATCCCCAAATATGCCAAATAATCTTTTTTCCGTTAGCTTTAAAAATAGATTCAAAAATATCAATAGCATACTTAGGATTTCTATTTTGAACATTCAATGTGCCTATATAAACTAAATTGCAATAATCTTGTATATAAGGTAAAGAAAATTCTTCGTAAGTCATGTCAGGGATGCAAACTGGAAAATCAGCAAATTTTGTGTTGTTGAATTTAAACTGTTTATTTTGAATTGCTCTTGGTAAAACAATCATATCCAAAATTTGTTGTTCTTTATGGGCTGCTCTCCATGCTTTTTTTTCTTGGAATGATTTAATCCATTTGTTTGCTGTATTTGGATTAGTGATTAAATCCAAATGATAGCCAATGCAAAAAATATTTTCCTTAAACATACTTTTTAGGGCCATTACGGAATAAATGGATTCATAGGGGCGATAACAGCCAATAACTAAGGATATTTTTTCCTTTTTTATAATTTCCCTTGCTGTTTTTAAATATTTCTTTGATCTAAAAAAAGAAACATTAGGGTAAAAAACAGAAACAATAAACCGTCTTAAAAAAGAAAATAAAAGAAATAGATATTTCCCTAAAAATATTTTTGAGCATAAAGTGTGCATCGCTTCATACAAAGTCCATTTTAAGCCAAAAAATTCAATACCATTTTCCGAAAAATGTTTTTGCTGATTTTCTGAATTATATATACAAAAAACAGAATATCCGTTCCGTTGAAATTCCTGAGCAACATTTCTTACACAAATACCTGTGGCATCATTCGATTTTCCAAAACCGTCGCATAGGAATAGTACCTTCTTTTGCATCATGAATACACCATTATTCCTATACTTTAACCATCATTTTGTAGGATTTCATCCATCCGCATCCAAACAACTTACGATGTCGTATGGCATCCTGTAAGCATAGCAGTTTCCACCAGCGAGGTGAGATTATTTTGTACAAGGCGCCCTGATCTCGGAAATATTTTTCATCGTAAGCTGTTTTCCAAGTAGATGGACGCTCTTCAGTCAATTCTGCGATATATTCCGGAACAGCATACATTGTCAAGCCTTTTTTGAGGCAATCTGTCAAGAAAATGTTATCTTCACCATGACTATGCTCTGTACCGCCGCCAAAACATTGATTGAAGTATATGCCCTTATCACGAATAGATTTTAATCGTATTGCCACGCGTGCAGTACCGAAACGTAAATAATTTAGGAAACCGACCTTGTAAGCTTTTTTGATGATGTGTCTAGTAACAACCGGTTCTATTAAGTTGAACGCTATTACATCGGCATCCGGGAATTGCTCAAACGCCTTTTGAACTTTTTCAGCATAGTCGTTAACATAGATCATGTCATCATCTGCGAACAAGCAAAATTCCCCTGTTGCTCGCATTAACGCGTTATTTCTATTTAAACCTACTCCACGTTCAGCAAAATTTAAATAACGGATTTTACGACCATTCCATTCAAAGTCTTCTATAGAATTATGATCACATTGATTAGCAACAATTGCATCTGTTTTCAAATGCATTTTTTCCAAAAGGGAATGATCTTTTTGATGCATTGCGGCAACAAGAACTTGAACTTTAGTCATCCATCCCTCCCCACATACAAGAACTTTTTCATTACGCCAAAGAACAAGTTGCGCAGCGTTATCCACAAGCTGCTGATAGGATTCATCCCTTCGGCTTCGCGGTAGAGGCGATAGTGCCACTTGATGAGAGAAAGTTTACTTTGCCTGCTAATGGAACCACTGCGTTTGCGGTAGCTTGCCAAAGTTTCCTTTAACAAGAAGCAGTTCGCCTTCTGAATTATTTTTAACCAGATGGCGTAATCGTTGTTCTTTTTGATCTCTGCGATTTGAACTTCTCCGACAAATTCCCGATCGTACATCACGGTAAGGCAGCCGGGCCAGCAGTAATTAAACATTCCTGCTTTTCCAATTACACGAGGACCACTAATGACAGAGCCGACTTCATTGCCATCTTGATCAATTTCACGATAACGGGTATATGAAAAATGGATGTGAGCCTTTTCCATAAACCTTACCTGATGCGATAGTTTTTGAGGTTCCCACAGGTCGTCGCTATCCAAAAAGGCGATGTACTTGCCGCGGGCTTCGCGAATGGCGATGTTTCTGCAGTAAGCTGCGCCATGGTTCTTTTCGTTGCGAATGAAGCGGATTTGCGAAAGCAGATGCTGATTTTCATTAGCATGACATAGCGAGTCAACAACAGTCTTTGTATCGTCATCACTGCAGTCGTCAACGATGATCAGTTCCCAGTTGGTGTATGTCTGAGCCATCACGGAACGGATCGATTCGGCAATGAATCGACCGGTGTTGTAGCTTGGCATCACAATGGAAACTAAGGCAGACATTTTACATCTCCGCAATCAGCTTCTTTGCAAGCATTTGACCTTCGGCGTATTCTGCCTGGGTAATGCGATCTGTTGCCAACAAATAATCACCTAAATCCGTAGCGGTGTCGCAATTTTCTTCGGTGATATCGGAGCGCTTGATGAAGGCTTTTACCAAAGTGGTAAGAATAATTTTCAAATCACCAAAGAATGTTATATTCTCAATGTACTGCAGGTCATAATTTATTTTAGATTCCCAGGAAATTGCGTTGCGGCCATTAACTTGTGCAAGGCCGCTAAGCCCCTGGCGAACGCTGTGGCGCTTGCGCTGTTCTGGAGTCATGAACACCATGTCGCGCACGAGTTGCGGGCGCGGGCCAATGACCGCCATGTCGCCTTTCAAAATGTTGAACAGTTCCGGGAGTTCATCGAGGCTTGTGCTGCGAAGGAACTTTCCGTACCTGGTCAAGCGAACATCGTCGGGTAGCAAATTTCCCTGGGCATCACGAGCGTTTGTCATGGTGCGGAACTTGATGAGCTTAAAAATGCGTTCATCTTTTCCTGGACGCGGCTGCGTAAAGAAGGGGTTGCCCTTCATTTTGACCGTACCAAGAATCATCAACACTACAAGAACTGGGCTCAGGCAGATGATTGCCGCCAAAGCACAGAAAAAATCGATGATTCTTTTAAAGCAGTTCTTGTACATTAAGCTCCAAAGCACTCCCTGATTGCAGATATGATCACATTCTGTTCTTCAGGAGTCATCTTGTTATCGCTAGGCAGGCAAAGGCCTCGTTCAAAGATATCCATGCCCATGTCAAAGCCTTCGCTTGCAGCAACAAAGGCATGTTCCCTGTACATTGGCTGCGCATGCATCGGCTTCCATATCGGGCGACCTTCAGCGTTCAATGCCGTTATCTTTTCCAATATTTCTGTCGGGCAGCTTTTGCCATTTTCGTGAATGTATGTTGCGTCAAGGTCGCTACGGACTTGCTTGCACATGGCTTCTTTATCTATGATTATGCAGCTGAGCCAATAGTTCGGCACGCTTGCATTCGAGTCAAACGGGTTCATCTTTACAGGCAAGCCCTTGAAGCCTTCCATGTAACGCTCGTAAATAGCCTTCTTCTGAGCTATGTGTTCCTGCAAGTACGGCATTTGACCACGCACAACGCCCGCAATCACATTGCTCATACGATAGTTGTAGCCAATTTCAACATGCTGGTACCAAGGAGCAGCTTCGCGGCTCTGCGTGCTCCATTTGCGAACCTTGTCGGCATCTTCCTTGCTGTTTGTAAGGAACATGCCGCCGCTGCTGCCGGTAATGATTTTGTTGCCATTAAAACTGATGGCAGCAAAGTCGCCAAACATTCCAGTCTGTACGCCCTTGTAGGTTGCGCCAAAGCTTTCGGCAGCATCTTCCACAATCAGGGCGCCATGCTTTTTGCACACTGCACGGATTTCATCGGCCTTGCCGGGCACTCCATACAAGTGGGCAACGACAACAAGCTTTACATCTGGGTAAAGTTCAAAGGCGCGTTCAAGGGCAACCGGATCCATATTCCAAGTGTCGGCTTCCGTATCTATGAATATGGCTTCGCCGTTTTCGTAGGCTACAGGGTTGAGCGTTGCGGCAAAGGTCATGTCGCTGCAAAAGACCTTGTGGCCAGAGAGTGCGCCCAAACCAGCCTTTGGCATGCCGTAAAGGCGCTCGCCAGCGAGCCTTATGCAAAGGTGGAGCGCGGCAGTACCGCAACTGAGAGCGACTGCATATTTGCAACCTACATATTCAGAAACGAGTCTCTCCACTTCGTTGATGTTTGCGCCAACGGTACTCATCCAGTTGGTTTCGTAAGCTTCCTGCACGTACTTGATTTCTTCGCCGTGCATAGTCGGGGAAGAAAGCCAAACTTTCTTTTCAAAAGGCTTCTGTTCCATATTCTAATTTCCCATTACCTTACTGTTGAATTCTTCTGGCGTCGTAAACGTCGGTACAATATCGTGCAAGGCCTCGATCGCTACGGCATCGTTGTTTTCTGCAGCTGCATTTTTCAAAGCCCAAATCTGCTTTGCAAAGTTTTCACTTTCAATTTCGATCTGCTTGCCGATGTATATCAATTCGTTCTGGGTCTTTTGCAGGCCCTCTTCATTCATCAAAAGTTCTTCCTTGATCTTTTCGCCCGGGCGCAGTCCCGTAAATTTGATTTCAACATCCTTGTAGGGCACCTTGCCATACATGCGAATCAGGTTTTCTGCCAAAGTTACGATCTTTACCGGTTGGCCCATGTCGAGCACAAAAATTTCGCCGCCCTTTGCAAAGCTAGCCGCTTCCATTACAAGGCTCACTGCTTCGGGAATCGTCATAAAGTAACGAATGATGTCTGGGTGCGTGACGGTTACCGGCTTGCCCTGCTCTATCTGGCGCTTGAACAAAGGTATCACGGAGCCATTGCTGCCAAGCACATTGCCAAAACGCGTAGTCACAAATTCGGTTGTGCAATCCTTTTGCTGGCTCATGAACTGCACAATCATTTCGCAGCAGCGCTTGCTTGCGCCCATCACATTCGTCGGGTTCACGGCCTTGTCGGTGCTAATCATCACGAACTTCTTTACGCCGCGTATGAGCGCAAGGGTCGCCATGTTGAACGTGCCAATCACATTGTTCTTGATAGCTTCCATAGGCGATGTTTCCATCAGTGGCACATGCTTGTGCGCCGCAGCATGGAATATGACATCCGGCTTGTACTGCAATATGATTTTGTTCATTCTAAAGTAATCGCGCACAGAAGCTATCAATGTCACAAAATTCAGCGATGCACCATATTCCATGGAAAGTTCCTGCTGAATTTCGTAGGCGTTGTTTTCGTAAATATCTATGATAACTATCTGGCGCGGGTTGTACTTTGCAATCTGGCGAACAAGTTCACTACCTATGCTACCACCGCCGCCAGTGACCATGCAGACTTTACCTTCAATAAATTCACGAACGCCCTGATTATCGAACTTGATAGCTTCACGGCCAAGCAAGTCTTCGACTTTGATATCGCGGATCTGGTTGAGGACGGTTTCCGGTTCAAATGTCTTGCTGTAAAACGGCAAAACCTTTACGGGCAATTTCGTTTTTGCACAAATTTCAAGAATTGCCTGACGATCTTTAGCAGGGGCGCTCGGGATAGCAAAAAGGATTTCTTCAATTTCGTGCTTGTTTGCAATTTCAACAATGTCGCTTGTGCCACCGACAATCTCGACACCATTGATTTTTTTGCCGAGCTTCGTGCGATCATCATCTACAATGCAGACCGGAGAAATCTCAAAATTGCCATCGGCCAGTTCGCCACCATTCAAAGAGATGTTTGCAAACACTTCGCGCAAAAGCAGCTGGCATGCGCGACCGCCACCGATAATCAATGTGCGCTTTTTGCCACTATGTTCCTTGCGGGCGTTGGCGAAATGGGCAACAAAGGAACGCTTGTACAAATAACGGTAAAGGCAAATGCCAGTAGAAGCCAGGGCAATATGCATTGCCGCATAGCGCGCCGGCAAGTAACCTTTCATTTCCCAAATCACGAATGTCGAAAATCCAATGCCAACGACAACTCCCTTGACGCAATTCAAATAATCCCCAAAACTCAAATAGCGCCACAGCTTGCTATAGGAGCCAAAGAACAGAAGCGCACCAAAGGTAAAGGCAACGCTCAGGCAATAGGATATGATGACATCTTCTGCGGCAAGCACATAGATGCCAAACAATATGAACAGGTAGTTGGTGATTAGGCTAGTCATGACCACAACAAAGGCGTCTGCAAGAGCAAGCACCCTTTTGCGGAATCTAAAACTAGAAGATATTTTATTCTTTACCCAATCCACCAATCACCTCTAACTTAATCCTTGTAGAACGGCACGAGTTCTACGCGGCGGTTCTTTGCGCGGCCCTTCTTGGTTTTGTTGTCGGCAATTGGCTTGCGCTGGCCATAACCTGCCGCGCGCAAACGGTCTTCCGTAATGCCGTGGGCTGCCAAGTAATCGACCGCAGACTGGGCACGACCCTGAGACAGGTTTTCATTCGACAGGGAGTCGCCCGTGTTGTCTGTGTGGCCCTGAATTTCAAGGCTTACATCTGCAAACTTTGTCATCAAGTTCACAATGTCGTTCAAAGTCTTGAAGCTAGCCTTTGTCAATTCCGTAGAGCCGCTCTTGAAGTTGATGCCCTTCTTCAAGTTGTCAAGGTCTTCCTTCTTGTTGACCGGGCAGCCGACCTTGTCGACCTTCACTCCACGCAGGGAGTTCGGACACTTATCCTGGTAATCCGGGACTCCATCGCCATCGGTATCCATCGGGCAGCCGGTCGTATCGACAGGCACGCCCTTCGGTGTTGCAGGGCACTTGTCAAAGTCATCGGCAACGCCGTCCATGTCTTCATCTTTGGCGCAGCCAGTAGAATCCACGGCAACGCCCGGCTGAGAGTTCGGGCACATGTCACGGTAGTCAGGAACACCGTCACCATCAAAGTCGCGTGGGCAGCCATCGCGGTCCACTTCTATGCCAGGCTGCGTATTCGGGCATTTGTCATTAACGTCCGGCACGCCGTCCTTATCGCTATCTATCATACAACCTACGCTATCGACAGCTGCGCGGGCCATTGTGCCCGGGCACATATCCAGGGAGTCAACGACACCGTCGCCATCGGAATCAAGAATCGTATCTGCGACAACGATCGTATCTACCCTCATAAGAGTATCTACACGCATGACAGTATCTACGGTCGGATGATAGCAAACCGGTTCCGGAGCCTTCTGCGGAGCATCAAAGTGCCATATCAAAAGGCCCGTGAAGGCGTAATTAACAGTCGGAACATAACCGTATGTCTTATGGCGTCCCTTTTGATCGATATACCCAATGGTGAATTCATCTATGCGCGACATTTCTTTTTCACGATCATAGCCGACTCTCATCATGCGTGTAGAAAGATCAAAGCCACCTGCCAAATCCACATTGTACGGCAAGTGCAAACGTGCACCCGGAGTAATCACCATCGGGTCTTCCCAAAAGTCTCTAGGAATGGCGCTCTTTTCTACTCGGAATTCCCCAGAATATTCCACGAACGCAGTAGCCCAGCTAAACACATCCCAATCGACGCCGGTGCCATAAACCAACGTATTCGTGCCTTCGTTTGCATACACAAAACCGATGTTTACGTTCCAACGCAAAGGGATATCCCTCTTGTTGCCATCTACGGTCATGATTGCATTTGCTGCCGCGACGATTTCATTTGCCGTATAGGGGTTTACGCTACCATCGCGCTGAATGAACCAGGCATGGCGCGGGCGAAGTCCAAGAGCCTTTCTGCCGGTCGGCATGTACAAATCAAACTGTGCAGCCAAATCGACGACGCTGGAATCGCCAATGAACGGCGCCTTGATTTTCATCCACATATCCAAATCGCCCTGACGGATATTGCTCGTTGCTTCCCAATAGTCGTAAGCATACGATCTGTCATAGTTGATAGGAATGCCGATACCGATATCCACATTGTCGAGAACGCCCAAGCCTATGAAGAAATTACCAGTCGCAGATAGCTTAAAGTGTTGCAACTTGACTCGTTCTGCATCGTCATAATACACACCCTCACGGGCAATAGCCCATGGGTCGATAGTCACGTTACCACCAGTACCGGCAAAAAATCCCCACTGGCCAACAGTCTTCGCATTCATCTGGTGAATACCATCGGAGCCACCCATAAGGCCTGTTTGAGCGAAGGCGCAAAGGGCGGCCACCAGTATTATAAACGAAACAACTTTGAGTTTCACGAAATTCCTCCTTTTCATAAAACTACCGTTTTCTGTAACCATAATAGCCGTAACCACCATAATAGTGCATGCTCATTTCCCGTTCGCAATGGTTGATAGCAAATGCCTTCGGCGTTTCGCCGAGGCGCTCCGCCTTGTTCATCGCTTCCTTGATCTGATCGATGCTATGGCGGCCATAATGCAAAACATAGAGCGAGAAATCTACACAAGGGATAATCAATTCCGTATCGGCAACCAGGCTGATAGGCGGCGTATCAATGATGACAGCATCAAACTTTTCCTTTGCATATTGCAAAAGCTTTTTCAGCTTATCGCCATGCAGCAAGTCTGTCGGTGATTGCAAAGCATTGCCCGCCCCCAGCGTAAACAAATCATCCATGTCGGTTGAAGACACGCATTCATCCAGATTGCTCTTGCCCGCCAAAAGTTCTGCAAGGCCCAAATGCTTTTTGCTATGCACCACGCCTCGGCGCATGTCGGCATCGATAAGCAAAGTCTTTTTGCCAGAATTTGCATAAAGCGCGGCAAGGTTCTTTGCGACAAACGACTTGCCCACTCCAGCAACAAGGCCCGCCACCATGATCACAGGCTTTTCGGCAGTAGCAGAAAATTCCACGGCGGTAAACAAGCTGCGCAACGCTTCGCTCGCCGGGTCTTCAGGTGCGGAGCTAACAATCGGCAAGGAGCGCTTTTGACTGTAGCGCTTTAAATTGCGGTCTCTGGATTCCGGGATCTTGGCATACACGCCAATGCCCGTTTCCCTTTCGATTTCCAAGGCATTGCGGGCACCGTTTTTAAGGATGCGCAACAAGAACACAAGCACAACGCCAATCATAAGGGAGGCAAGAATCGATGCCAAAAGTATTCTAAACTTTTTTGGCTTCACTGGATTTGAGTCAAGCACCGCATAGTCCACCACGCGCACCGTGCCCACTTCGCCGGCCTTGACCACGCGAAGCTGCTGAATGTTGTTGAGCATGGAGGTATATTGCGCATTGTTCACGGCTACCTCTTCTTGCAAGCTCAGCACTTCCTGCTGCGTGAGCGGCATTTTTTCAGCAGACGTCTTTAGCTTGGAGAGTTCCTTGCGCACCTTGGCAAGCTGCCTAGAAACGGTCTGCACGGAGGAATGTTCGTTTTTAAAAAGTCTTGAAAGTTCCTGGCGCTTTTGTTCAAGGCTCAAAATCTGCATGTTCAAATCCTGTTCCTTCTTAAGCAACGCCTGCGTTTCGCCTGACATATCTACGGAGCCAATGCGATGGCGGTAATCGGCAAGTTTCTGTTCTGCCGAATCAAGCTTCGCCTTTACCCCAGGCAACTGGTTTTCAAGGAATGCCAAGGTTTTTTCTGCTTCGGCGCTGCGCATTTCAATGTTCTGGCGCACATACACATTGGCAACGGAATTCAAAATGGCCTCTGCACGGTCCGGGTAGCGGTGTGTATAGCGGATGCTAATCACGCCAGTCTGCTTGCCCTTTTCTGCAATGTTCAAGCTTCCGCCCAAAATGCGCGCCGCATTCAAGGCAGGCATTACGCCAAGCTTAAAGGATTGGCCAGGCTTGCCTTTCAGATTGTTCACCAGTATGCTTACGGAATCATCTTCAAATTCGGCCTTCGCCTCTATACCTACTACGCCGCGAAGTACGCTTTCGCCAGCCGGGCTGTAAAGCCTATATTCCTTGTCGTTGATAATTTCAGCCTTCCAGCCGCCACGCTTTTCTGCCGGGAGCACGAGGCTAGCAATATCCATGCGCCCTTCGCGGTGCATAAGGCGATCCATAAAGCCAATCGGGGTCGCATTAAAGCAAAGGCCTTCCGCGTCTACCACGTAGCCAAGCACCATGCGGCTCTTTATCATTTCAATTTCGGCATCGGCAGGGCTAGACATGTCAAGGAGCATGCCCATTTCGCCACCGAGGGCACGGCCAGTCTTGTTGCCCTTTACATCAAGCTTGAGCAGGGCGTCGCTACTGTACATCGGGCGAGTCCAGTTGCCAACAAAAATGCCGACCACAGCACCAACCAAGGCGAATGCCAATAATAAGATGCGTTTTTTCCACAAAAGTCCAAACGCTTCGACTAGCGTAATGGAATCCTTAGCCCTGTCATTCTGCAATCCAGAAAGATTTATAGTCGCTGTAGGCGTAGATATCTGCTGGGGTTCCTTCACGTTCCCTTCTCCTAAAAACAAAGACCGAGGAGTGACACTGTACGCCAATCCTCGGTGCTTAGTCTATTATAGCCACCAAGGTTAATCGAACCAGTCAGAAGATTCCTTGAAATCACCTTCATCGTCACAGCCGCTGGAGCAGCTGAGCAAATTCGGTTCGAACTTCAATTCAACAACAACCATTTCTGGAGCTATGTATTCTTTCTTTTCCAAATTTTTCTTTTTCAAATCCATGCTGCCCCCTTACTTGACGATAACCTTTTGGCCTTTATGATAATAGGTGCCCTTCTTGGTCGGCTTATGGTCAAGCCTGCGGCCCTTCATGTCGAACCAGCCATTATCAACGGTAATGCTTCCGGTCTTCGTATTAAGAGTTCCAAAAGGAATTGAAGTTGTTCCTTCGTCTGCATCTTCTTCATCAGTCATGATGCGAACATCCATCGTTTCTGGCAATTCCTCTTCGATAGAAGCAAATACTGCCGATTTGGCAACTGCAACATTAGAGGTCTTCATGCACTTGAGGTAGGCACGCATCGGGCGAATCTTGATGCCGGCGGCTCCCTTCACGAATTCCCCGGCCTTGATGCTATCGACGTTGTTTGCAGCAAAACCATAGACACGGCCCAATTCAGGGTCGCCTTCGTTCCACTGCTTGTACTCATAGGTGCCAATGAAATTCCAGCTGCCATACTTGTCGCTGTATTCAACGGCCCTGCTGTTTGTTGTCGTGTTAAAGGTTACGGTCGAGCGGTTATGACCAATGTCAAATTCCAGGCGATCCATGTCCTTGTTCGGAAGCACCAGGTACGGAGTATTCGCCTCCATGACCTGCGGATACGGGTGGTCGATATAGACAACCCACGGAGCACGCACATATTCGTTGCCGTCCCAGTCCTTGGTCACCTTGACATACTTGAAGCAGGTAACATCCTTCACGCGCCAGGTATCGATATCAAAAGGAAGCATGACCGTTGCGGTTACGCCCTTCTTGAATTCGCGGTTATACACTACGGAATCGACAACGACATCTTCCGGAATGTCCAGCGTTTCAAGGGAAGCACCATCGATCGTTGCTACGGTCTTCGAACCTACAGTTTCTATGGTCACCGGGCCATACTGGGTAGCAGCCTGTGCACCCATGAAGCTAGCCATAGCAGCAAGCAAGGCAAATTTGAAAGTCTTTTTCATATTAGACCCACATTCAAAAATTTTTTATAAAAATAAAAATTTACACAAGCATTGCAAGTAAGTAAAAAAAAAGAACAACCTATTTTACCAGAAAACGTGTTAAAAATCACGTTTTTCAGAAAATAAATGCACAAACAAGCACTAATTATAGATTTATTCACAATTTCTATACACAACATCCCCTCCAAATTGGAATACAATTAAAAAGCAATGTTTAAAAAAAATTTTCTTTTTGTTATCTTTGACACATCTAATTTTTAAAGGACGGAGAAAAAAATGAAAAAATTCCTTTCATCGACACTCTTGTCTGGTCTTTTGCTCGCAGGCGCAGCAAGCGCACAGAACGGCATGGCCGGTGGACAAGAAGGTCTTCATCAATATAACGCAAACACACTCGGCCAATGGAACATTTCCGTCGGTACAGGTGGTGACGTTTCCCTCGACAACTGGTCTTTGGCCCGTGGCGGCTTGATCAAGGATGACCAGGGCAAGGACATGGGCCTCTACGAAAGAGACGGTTCCTTCGCAGGCGCATTCAACTTCTCTATCGGTATTTTGAACTGGTTGGATTTGGGCGTCAACCTGCCGATCCACTATGAATATGCCGGTGCACACAATGCCGACATGGAAGAATACGGCATGACCAACCTGACCCGCGGCGATATCGACGCATGGTTGAAGGCAAAGGTCCTTGGCGACAACGAAAGCGTATTCAGCGCTGCAGTTTTGGCCCAGGTCTACTTCCCGACTGGCGAAAAGAGTGCAGGTGTGCGCCCACGCCACGCTTGGTACTTGACTAAGGTTACAAACCCGTACACTGCAGGCGAATACGCAGCTGCAGCTAGCGCAATCTTCTCTTTGAACTTCGCTAAGTTCGGCCTCCCGCTCCATTGGAACACCCAGGCTGGTTTCCTCTATGTGTTTGGCGACGACCATTCCAACGTGCTCCTCTATAGCACCGGCTTGAACTACCTCGTCCACAAGCGCGTAGATATCTTCGTTGAATTCTCTGGCGAAATGCGCGTTGACGACAACAGCGGTTACGATGTCGATCCGCTCGTAGACCCGATGATCCTTACCCCGGGTCTCCGCTTCCACGTGACCAAGAACATCGACTTCGGCATGGGTCTTGAAGTTGCAGTCCGCACTCTCAAGAACCTCGGCTTCGGCATGAAGGAAGAAATGAAGAATGCCGAAGATTACCAGATTACCTATGCTAACGAACACGGCAAGAAGGCAACCTACGGCTACGCTTCTACACCGCACTTTGCAGGTGCAGCAACTCTCGTCTACCGTTTCGGTGGCGAAGACAACAGCGACATCAAGGCTAAGGACGATTCCTTGCTCCAGGCCAAGATCGATTCTATCCAGAACGCTCGCCGCGACGCACGCCTCGACTCCCTCAGCAAGACCGACAGCGACAAGGACGGCGTGTCTGACCTCGTTGACCGCTGCCACAACACTCCGGAAGGCGCAAGCGTTGACTCTGTCGGCTGCCCGCTCGACTCCGACAAGGACGGTGTTGCAGATGGTCTTGACAAGTGCCCGAGCACAGAAGCTGGCATTGCAGTTGACGAAACCGGTTGCGAATCTGACTTCGACAAGGACGGTATCGTTGACCGCCTCGACAAGTGCCCGAACACTCCGGCTGGCCTCGCTGTAGATTCTACCGGTTGCCCGTCTGACTCTGACAAGGACGGCATTAACGACGCTCAGGACAAGTGCCCGAACACCGCTGCAGGCGTAACCGTTGATGAAACTGGCTGCCCGCTCGACTTCGACAAGGACGGCGTATTTGATGTTAACGACAAGTGCCCGAATACTCCGGCTGGCGTAACTGTTGACGAAACCGGCTGCCCGCTCGACGCAGACAAGGACGGCATTGCAGACGCTATGGACAAGTGCCCGAACACTCCGGCTGGCATGTCTGTTGACTCCACCGGTTGCCCGCTCGACTTCGACAAGGACGGCGTTCCGGACGCTCAGGACAAGTGCCCGAACACACTCCCGGGTGTGAAGATCGACGCTAACGGTTGCCCGGTCAACAAGAAGCAGGACCTTGACAACTTGAAGAAGGGCATCAACTTCCAGACTGGTTCCGCAAAGCTCACCAAGAACAGCTATGGCACACTTGATGACATCGTTGCTTTGATGAAGCTTATTCCGGAAGCAAACCTCGAAGTTCAAGGTCACACCGACGAAAACGGTTCTGACGAAACCAACAAGAAGCTTTCCCAGGATCGCGCACAGGCAGTCGTTGACTACTTCACAAAGAAGGGTATCGACTCCAGCCGCCTCCGCGCTGTAGGCTACGGCTCCAGCAAGCCGATTGCTGACAACAAGAGCAAGGAAGGCCGTCAGCAGAACCGCCGCGTAGAACTCGTTCCTTTCACTAAGTAATAATTCTACAAGCGAGAAACGCTTAAAAGAGCCCAGGACATTCGTCCTGGGCTTTTTGCATTTCACGCAACATTTCCTTCTGACATGGGAAAATTTTTTACTTTTCCAAACAATCCAGAGGATTCGTATGACAAAGTGCTTGAAGTGTGGAAGCAACCTTACAAAGAGGGATTTTTTTTGCGTTCACTGTGGAATTCCGCAACAGAAAACCTGCCCTGTTTGCGGGAGACAATCCCTGCTCGAAGACTTGTTCTGCGGAAAGTGTGGATTCAACTACGCTCAAGTCCATGATGTCAAACAGCAAAAAGACCTTATTGATAGCAACTGGCAGTCGTTTGTCCTGATGCAGGACTGCATTTCGGATCCCGATGTTATCAAACTGGCTCTGGAAAAGTCCGAGTATTACTTGACGAAATTCCTGACAGAGGAAAGTATTTCCAGCTTATTGAACAATATTTACACTTTCGAGGACGATGACTCGTGGACGCATCTGGTCGGCGCACTCTCCAAAGTTAAGATGACAAGGTCGATCATCGAAAAATGCACAACAACTTTCCGGATTCTATGGAGACCGAATTCCGACGATTTCGTTCTTCACATTGACGATTCCACAGAAATTGAAATTAGGGATTTTGATGATTGGGACTGGTTACGTAGTCAAGCCTCGACAAAAATACAGGAGCTGAATCAAGACACTTATATACCCCAAAAACTTCAAAGTGCGTATCTTCAGAATCTTTGGTTTGCAAGGAACATCAAGAATCCCAGCAAGGAAATCATCAACGCATTGATTAACGCTCATTGGGTGAATGGAGATGTTGATGACGAGCAGGTTGCACCAAAAGAAAACTTCATCTACACAATGTCATCCTGCTTTTTTTGCGGAAAATGGAACCCAAACTTTTTCGATTGGCAGAAAGATTACATAACGCGCCGTCCCCAGACTTATTTCCAGATCTGTAACGATGGAATCTCATTCAAGGCAACAATCGGCTACTCCACAGAACAACAAAAGTGGACTCTGATATACGACTATTCCGAAGGCCACACATACCAAGTCTCGCATCATACATGGGATGATGATGAGGACGGAATTTATACAATCTATATTAATGAGTACAACAGCTACTACAGCCAGACGCTTAATCATCCGCGAAAAGTGATTCCCCTAGACGATTTCGAAGATTGGGAATGGCTTTACCAACAAGCAGCCAAACAGTCTGCAGAATTTTTAAAGTATATTCCAGAACCCTCAAAAATGGTTATAGAGAATGCTTGCGAAACAAACCTTTCCTTAGCGGTCACGATCCTTCTTGAAAGAGGCATTAAAGTCAACGAAACTGCGATGCATGAGTATTTGAAGAAGCATGAAAATGGTCTTGAGTTATTCAGGTCATATGGGTACGAAATTGCAGAAGAACATTTGGAAGCGGCCATCAGAAAATTTCCGCATCTTATTGCCGGGGAGGAACAGACCGAAAAGTTGCAACGGATAGCAGTGCATTCAAACATCTACAGCATCAAATTCATCAAAACGCCCTGTAAAAGCGTGGTAGATGAGATTTGCTACAAGGAAGCATTTGTTCTTGAAGAACTCTTAAACACTTCGGCTTCATTGAGTTTAGAAAATATCAGGGACGTTGCAACACGCAACCAGGACGCTCTTAAATTGCTGCGCGCTCATGGGTACCAGATACCCATGGAGATCGTGGAACTTGCCATAGCAACGTTTCCTGAACTGATTGACGAAGAAGAGTTTCAACCGGAAAAGTTACAGAACATCGCTGTTTCAGCCAATCCTTCGGCATTCCAGTGGATCCGCAACCCTGCAGATTCCACCTTGAAAATTGCCATTGAAAAGAAATTTAAACTTGTTTTTAAAATGCTGAAAAATAATGTGCGGATGGGTGAAGGTTCTCTTAGCGCAGCTCTTGCCCAAGACGAAGACTCACTTGTAGGTCAGCTTTATAAACATGGATATGACCTTTCTCAAGAATTATTAGAAATTGCAATCAAGAAAAATCCCAAGTGCATTTCTCAAATCCCGAATCCTTCCCAGGAATTGCAGGAACAAGCTGTGAAAGCGAACCCATTCACAATCGCCTTTCTGCAAAATCCGGATTTAGAGATCCAACTTACTGCAGTGCTCGGCAATCCCAAAAGTATAGGTCATATCATAAATCCAGCTCCCAAAATCCAGCTGGCCGCAGTAAGAGTTGATGCCGATAATGTAAAACTCATTAGAGGAAACATTGATAATTCTGTTCTAGATTACCTTTTGGAACAAGATCCAAAAAACATTTTGGATCTTACGACCAGCTACCATAAGCAAATTCCTGAGGAATATCAAAAAGCAGCCTACGACAAACTAAAGCGCAAATGAAATTCTTATCATTTCTATCAATTCTTCTTGCAGCATGCCTTGCGTCTTGTTCCGGCGATTCCAATAGTTCAAGCGCGGTTTCTGAACCCGGATGCACTCCCGACAAGTGCATTATCTATGCAGTATATTCTGTAGCAGGGATCGGAGACCTAGGCTACCAAGACCTGATTTACCGTGGTGTAAACAAGGCCACGAGAGATTATCCAGTTTCCGTAGAAAACATACATCCACATTCCTTGGATTCCGCAGAAAAATACATACAGATTTTTTTTGATGAAACAGAAAGAGGCAATTATACGCAAAGGCTGCTTCTTCTTTCAACAGACGAATACAACGGTCTTTTCAAATCTCACCCAAAATGGAAGCAAAGTGAAACCAATTCAATTCTTGTGATTGGCGGTAACAGGGATTCCATTGACGCATACGCCTGGGACATTTCTCTTTATGGAGCAAGCTACCTCGCAGGCAGAACAATATACGAATTAGGCATGGACTCTGCAGGCGTTATAGGAGCAAACCCAAAATCAAAAGCAGTGCAAGATGCTATACATGGATTTGTTGACGGTTATGAAAAAGCTTCTTCAATGAGACTTTCCGGCGACGACTACATCGGATTTTTAGGCGACGACGAAGGAACTGGTTTTGACGCGAAATTGGCATATCTATTTGCCTCGTACAACTACTACGAAGAACAACATTTTGACTTTATATTTCCTGTCATGGGAGGTAGCAGCCTCGAGATTTACAGATTCATGAGGGAAATGCAGGACTCCATATCATTTTATAGCTGCGGCATGGATGTAAACCAGGAACATCTAAGTAACAATATTCCTTTTTCAATTGAAAAAAATGCCGACCTGCTTGTACTTGACTTTATTTCAAAATGGGTTTCCGAAGAAGACATCCCAAATAATTTCATCGGCACTCTAGATTCAAAATACGCAGGCATTGTGGTTTCTAAAAATTATAGTGATTGGCAATCACACTTTGACAAATACCAAAAAGAAGCACAAGATGCAGAACATTCATATATAGGGAAGGCAAAATGAGGCTGTTCATATTTCTTTTTTTAGCCTTGCTCCTGAACGCATGTTCCGATAACGGTTCTTCGGCAAATAATGCCGCCCACCAAAAGACAACCATAAAGGTCGCCGTTGTTCTGCCACTTAACGAAAGCAGTTCTTTTCATTGGCACAATACCGCAGATTGGTTTGAAGAAAACCTAGAAAAGGCCTTTAACCGTTTAGTCTCGGGTTCTTCCGTTAAACTTGATTTGGAATGGTTTGATGAAAACTCTTCCAACATGGAAGAATTAGGTGAAACTCTTGCGAAAGACAACGACATCAAGGCAATTATCGGTCCACTGAAAGAAGACAAACTAGATAGTCTCGCAGGGTATCTGGCAATATCAAACAAGGAAGGCCCAAGAAAAACCCTTATCGCACCCAAAGCGACTGCCGCAGAAATTGTACGAAAATATGCGGCCGAAAAATGGTTCTTTAGCCTTACAGAAACTGACATAACATTGTGCGTAACTTTGCTGTCAAGCGCAAAGACCTTGGACGCAAAATCCGTATCTCTCTTGACATCAAAAGTAAATGAAGAAAAGACATTCTTGGACTGGTTCGCCTTCCAAGCCGTGGAGCTTGGATTACAAATAAATGAAATTAAAAGTTACGAAGACTTATCGGACATAAAGGCAGTTGCCGAAGATTTCTTTTCTACAAAGCAGGACTTTGTAATATGCACTCCAGCGAATTATACGGAAACCTTAGAAATACTCAAGGCCCACAAAAAGCAAAAGTCAACAGCAAGGCTTTTATTTAGCGAAAATGCAGTTGACCCAGAAATCCTTAAATACCCAGAAGCAGAAGGCCTTGAAGCGATAACGCCGGGAGCAAGCCCAGAAGGCGGCTTTGATGTAGCATACTCAACAAAATTCGATAGTTACCCAAACATCGGTAGCGCCCAGTTTTACGACGCCCTTATGCTTGTTGCGTTTGCTCAAACGAGAATGCAAGCTAGCGAAGACAGCCTATTTTTAGACGAGCACATAACAGAACTTGTAAAGCAAAATAGCGATGCAAAAAATTGGGCTTGGGAACCATTTGGCATGTCAAGAGTTTTAGAGAAAATTCAAAAGGGACAAGGAATGGTTGATTTCAGTGGAGCTTCAAGCAGACTGCTTTTTGACGAAAAGAATAATTCACTTATTTCAGAAACCATTTACACGCACTGGATTGTAAAAGATCAAAAGTTCCTTCCTTTAAGTTATCAATCGACATTTGGCAACGACCGAACAGACCTAGCTGTATTTTCGTACAAATGGATGTTCTCCCACATTATACCGCAAATTTTAGAAAGCGATTCTACAAAATATTTAAAGTATGCACCATTAAAAGGCAATTACGCCTTACTCATAGCAACCTCCACTTCCTGGCCAAATTACAGACACCAGGCAGATGTTTTCAGCATGTATCATAAACTAAAGAAGTACGGTTATGACGACGATCACATAATTCTGATTGCAGAAAACGACATTGCATCAAGTCACCACAACCCAGTGCCAGGCACGGTAATCGATTACAACGAAGAGTTAGTCAGTGATGGGCTCAATATAGACTACAAGATAAGCGAATTAGAGCCTCAGGATATTTTAAAAATTCTATCAGGTCAAAAGAGTGAGCGATTGCCCCATGTTATTCAATCCGATTCTACTCAAAACCTATTTGTATTTTGGAGCGGACATGGTGAATATGGTAATTTTTTATGGCCAAAGGGCAGCTTTTCTTACGCCGATATGCAAACGCTTGTATCTACATTATCAGAAGAGAAAAAATTCCGAAAAATGCTTTGGCTTGTTGAAACCTGCTATTCAGGCAGTGTTTGCAAAGCCTTTGACGATGTCAAGGCCAAAGGAGCCTTGTGCATGACCGCAGCAAATGAAAATGAAACCTCCAAAGCACTCATGTATAATTCAACATATAGAGCCAATCTAACTAATAGCTTCTCGTATAATTTCATGTCTATGTTAGACCGCGCAGCGATTTCGCCGCAAAACGATTCTGACCTCTCACTAAACGACATATACAACGAGGTTTACAAAGCAACGCTGGGCTCCCATGCCTCAATCTTCAATTCCCAGAATTATGGAATTTTAACATTAAACAAAATCAGGGAATTTCTGGTACCAAAACGATAATCAGATGAAATCAGACATTCCTCTCTACTTGTGCTAAAGAGACTATGTTTGATATGCTATATTTGCATAGTAGTTTGAACTTTCAAAATCAAAAACTTCACTTTTTTACGGAGTGTAGTATGAAAAAGTTTTTAGTACCGACATTTGTTTGCTCAGCAGCAATGTTAATCGCCTGTGGCGACGACAGCAGCTCCGCTTCTGATTCCTCCAGCAGCATTGCCGCAGAATCTTCTAGCAGCACCTGGATCCACGATGATACCGGAGATTACGCCTGTCTTTCGGCTAGTGATACTACCACCCTGCTTAGATACTCGTTCGATGGGCCAGACAGCGCCATGGCAGTG
>JAZLFR010000062.1:0-4084 GCA_045615885.1 Fibrobacteraceae bacterium | reverse complement strand
TCTATGCAAATCTTGCGCTGTTGAAGGATGCCGATTTTGCAGTCATCACGAGCAAATTTTCCTTGCTGATTTTTTAGACATATCGACCTCGTTGGCTACAAATGGACGGTCTTATTTCTCTTGAAAAATTCTGTAATTAATTATTCCCTATCATAGTTTTGAACGCAGCGGATGGGTGTTGCTGAACTTTTGTACAAAGAAGTAGTGCGGTTAAATGAGTTGGAATGGATTCCAACATAATATGCTAAATTTGTCATATCCTCATACTTATATTCCTGAGGACAGAAATAGAGGGAGGCATCTCCCATAAGCAAATATTTCTTATGATTTGATTCCCAGTACCCGCCGGGGAGTATGGATACCCCATATTCGTTGGAACCTCCGAATACAGCCTTGGAGCCATGTGTACTACGGAAAAGACTTCCATCAGGAAAATGTGTTATATGAAGTAATTCATTCCATGCAAAAGTACCCATCACATGCCAGCCATCAGGACAAATGCCTTGGTGCTGCAGCAGATCGTTGATATAATCAAATTTTTCAGGACACGCATCGGTGCCCACGGCGTTACTATCGCACGCGGCAGGGAAATTCATGGCGTTGCTCCAACTGTAAAGTCCGCCAAACCCATTGTCGCAATACCAAGGATCATCGTTGTAACAATACTTAGTGGAATCGCTTTGTACTGTACCACCGAGAATCAGCTTACCGTAATTCAGGTTTTCTGCAAAAATCGTGATGGAATCAATGTCGTCATATCCGTACTCCACTCTTACTGTCTTATAGACCTTGCCATCGCGGGGGTCTGTCATGGAGCCATATTCTATGTCCGGATTGAACTGTTCCGACATGTCGTAATAGCTACTGCTGGATGTCGCTGAACTAGAAGATGATATTTCTACCCAAAAACCATTTGTGCAGATGTATCTAATACCGGTTTGCATCATTGTTTTGGTTGAACCTTCTTTATCTACGGAACATATCATTTGGGAACTGCTGGAAACTCCATTCCCTTTCACACTGGAAGAAGAACTGCTTCCTACCTTGTTAATCGAAGAACTTGATTTTTCATCGACTTTTACGCTAGAGGAACTGCTAGAACCTTCGCTATCACTTGGGATAACACTTGAAGAGGAAGAATTGTCATTGATGCTGGAGGATGATTCATCGTCCTCAACTACGGAACTTAGCGCGCTATTTTCGCCAGAAGCACTGGTGGAGTTGGAGTCGTCGCCGCAGGCATTAAATGCGAACAGTGCAAAAGCGACCGCGCTGGTGAGTGTAATTTTTTTGAATGTGTTCATATTAAAACTCTGTTAAATGTGTCTATGCAAATCTTGCGCTGTTGAAGGATGCCGATTTTGCAGTCATCACGAGCAAATTTTCCTTGCTGATTTTTTTAGACGCATCGACCTCAATGGTTGTATAACGCAAAGCAGTCTCTGTCTAGGCTCCGATTGAATTATTCAACTTTTGCACAGCGAACCGAGAGACCATATCTTTTTTTTGTATTCTGTTCGTTAAGGCCTCCTCCTGACATTCCTGCATATCCACCCTTTGAATACAAGTTTGCGTCAAATTTAACGCTCTCCGCAGGGTAGTGCCAATACGTACCTTGTTGTAAACTTTGAAACGAGTTCCACCAAATATACCCTGCTGGCACAAGACTGAATCCGGTTGCATTATAGCCGTTAAAGCCATTTTGCGTTCTCATATCTTCATAGCTATTATGAATAACATTTTCTGATTGAGCGATAAATTTGTAATCATCATAGGTCATTAAGCGCCATTCTTTCGGACAGATTCCTTGATGGTCCTCTTGAATCAAATGAGCGCAACTCTTGGTATTGCAACTGTCATTAAATCCCATCATTTCCGCCCACTGGTAAAGTCCCCCATAACGGTCACAGTTGGTCGTATCATTGTCATAACAAAAACGTTCAATTTTTTTGTTGTCTGACTGAAAAGATGTGCTATCTATAAACTCGACCATTTCACCAATATTCAGATTTTCCGCAAACACAGTCAACGAATCTGAATGATCCTTGTTGTAAATGGTTAAATAATAGTAGGATCGATTATTCCTTGTGTCCACAAATTGTTTAAACACGTCATCAAACCATAGGGGTCCCAAATCAGACGTATGAGCATATGGAACATACTCCCCACTACTGCTAGACTTAGCCAAAGATGATGAAGACTGTTTGACGGAAGAACTACTACTTTGCTTATTGCTAGAAGACGAATTCACCGACGAACTGGACTTAGCCGAACTGCTGCTGAATTTTTCCGAGGAACTGCTAGATTCCCGATCGGGGTCGGGAATGACAGAAGAGGATGACGCCCCATCGGCAGGGACACTGCCCTTGACGCTACTGCTAGATCCTTCGCTATCGCTCAGGATGACACTTGATGAGGAACCTGGAATGACGGAAGAGGAAGAGTCGTCGTTGATACTGGAGGATGATTCGTCTAGATCCTCGATCGGGGTCGAGGATGACGTGTGAGAGGATCCGTTTTCGCCAGATGCGCTGGTGGAGCCCGAGTCATCACCGCAGGCAAAAAATCCAACGACGAGACCCATTAATGCTAGATTCTTCGCTGCGCTCAGAATGACACGGAACAGATATTTCTTCATAAAAAAACTCCGAATATATTCCCTTTAAATTTAGTTTTTCTAAAACATCGTTCCCCTGAAAATAAATTTTATTAATCAGAATTTGCCTAGTTTCCCATACGCCTCACCCTGAGGCATATAGAACATCTTGCATCCTGCATTCGCGTTAGGGATGGTTACCCGTATGGGCCGAGACTCGCGTAGCGCGGCTCGGTGAGCGAAGCGAATACAGCCCGACCCCGGCGGCGGTTCTGTTGTGCGTGTCCCGGGAGCCGGGGGAACGCCCAAAAGTAAATTTTTAGTTTTGAAAACTAGTGATTCTATTGTTGTTTATTCCAGTTCCTGCTTGAGCATTTCCAGGAAGAGCGCTGCCGGCTTACTGAAGGCGGCGTTCTTTTTATAGACGGCCACCAGACCCACTTCTCGTGCGGGGCGCAGGGGGATGAATTTCAGCTCGCTATCTTCAGAGGTGTTGATGATTTTGTCTAGGCAGAGGGCGCAACCCACGCCTTCCTTTACCATGAGGGATGCGTTAAAGAGCAAGTTGTATGTTGCGATGACATTCAGGGGAATGCGGCCCAGCCAGCCGGAAAATTCGTTGCTCCTGAAGGATTGCCTAGAAACAATCAGCGGAATTTTTGTTAGGTCTGCGGGCCTTATAAATTTGCGTTCTGCAAGTTCCGAATCTCTGCGAACGAGGAGCCCCCAGGTGTCTTTGCTTTGCAGGGCAAGGTAATCGTACTTCTGCTTATTTACAGGTTCGATGAGAATGCCGAAATCCAGTAAGCCCTGGTCCAGTTTTTCGGTCACGTCTGCGGCGTTTCCGCTGAAAAGATTCAGGCGGACTTGAGGATGTTTTTCGTTGAATTTCTTGAAGACTTTGGCGATGACTCGCATACCGTCGGTTTCGCCGCCGCCTACGAAAATGTCGCCTGTCAGTTCCTGCTGGCTTGCGACCTTGAATTCGTTTGCGGTGCGTTCTGCAAGGGCCACAATTTCTTCGGCTCTCTTGCGGAAGAGAATGCCGTCTTCGGTAAGGATGGTCTTCTTGTTGGAACGCTCAAACAGCTTTACGCCCAGCTCTTCCTCCAGCTCCTGCATTTGTCGGGAAAGGGTAGGCTGAGTAACGAACAGCACATCGCTTGCCGCCTTGGAAATGCTTTCTTCCTGGGCAACGGCTAAGAAGTATTTGAGGGTTCGAAGTTCCATGGAGTGAAATATAATTTTTGTGAAATGGGGGCGTGTTAAAAAATGCGACTATGTTTAGAATGAATCCGGCGTGCGGACTCAGCTGAGTTGCTGAAAAAAAACAGAAGGCCGGTTCCGGTGAACTGACCCCAAAAAGTTGGACAGTTTAAAATTAGGATAAAACAGCGTAATGAGTCCGGTATCTAACCGGGCTCATTCCTTTTAGGCGTGATTTAATCCGTTTATTGTTGTAGTACTCGATGTAGGTTTTGAGTTCCT
>JAZLFR010000061.1:0-167018 GCA_045615885.1 Fibrobacteraceae bacterium | reverse complement strand
TTGGTTTCCCAACGGTTGCGAAGTTTGCCCTTGTCGTCCATCCAGCTTACGACGTAGCCGTAGAACGGAACCTTGATGGAATTTGCCGGACGAGCGATTTCCCACGGGTTCGGGAGGCGCAGCCAGTTATCCGGCTGTTCTTCCTGTTCGCCGTTCACAATCTTCTGGCTGAACATGCCGTATTCGTAGCGGATGCCCATACCGGTTGCCGGGAGTTCGAGAGTTGCCATGGAGTCGAGGAAGCAGGCTGCAAGGCGGCCAAGACCACCGTTACCGAGACCCGCATCGACTTCCTGTTCGCGGAGTTCTTCGAGGTTCATGCCGAGCTCGTCGAGAGCTTCGGTCACAGCGCCTTCAACATCGAGGTTGAGAACGGAGTTGCCGAGTGTACGGCCGATCAAAAATTCGAGGGAGAGGTAATAGACGCGCTTTACGTCTTTTTCGTAGTAGGTTTCCTGGGTCTTGATCCAACGGTCAACAAGACGGTCGCGAACTGCATAAGCAACTGCGAGGAACTTTTCGTGGTCGGTAACGGTAACGTTGTTACGGGCCAAAGTATGGTGAATGTGGTCTGTGAAAGCCTGCTTGAAAGCTTCGGCAGAAGTGCCGAGCATCGGAGCAGCCACCTTTGTAGATTTTGCCATATTAAACCTGCTTTATTGGGTTATTTGAGGCCAAAGATAGTAATTAGACGAAAGACGAAAGACGAAAGAAAAGTAACGAAAAAATTGCAAATCCTGAAAAATACTTCAAAAATTCCCATAACGCGCTAATCTTTCTAACTTTTAGCCCAAGCAAACAAATTCCTACCATACTCTGTCATGAACAAAGCTGCACTCATCATTGCCGTCAGCATGCTCCTTAGCCGCGTGCTTGGAATCCTCCGCGAAATGCTCCTTGCCCACGCCGCAGGCGTTTCGCTCGAAAAGAACGCCCTCGACCTTGCCTTCATGATTCCAGACATCTTGAATCATGTGGTAAGCACCGGATTTCTTTCCATCATCTTCATTCCAATCTTCACGGGCTACAAGGTTTCGGGCGACGAAGATGCAAGCTGGAAGTTCTTCAGCAACGTGCTAAACACATTCGGCATGCTGCTGCTGATTTTGGTAGTGCCCGCATTCATCTTCATGCCGGAGCTTTTGACCCTGCTCACCACGAGCGGCGCAACCCCGGAACTTCTGGAACGCGCAACATACTACGGCCGCATCATCTTGCCAGGCCAGGTGTTCATCTTCGTGGGCAGCATCTTGGTGGCAGTGCAGCACACACGCAAGCAGTTCCTGATTCCTTCGCTCACAGGCCTCATCTACAACGCGGCAATCATTGTCGGCGGCGCCGCCTGCATTTGGCTCAGCAAAGCTAGCGGCGTAAACTACGGTCTCGAAGGTTTTGCATGGGGCGTTCCGGTCGGCGCGTTCATCGGCTTTTTTGCCCTGCAGATTTTTGGTGCAAAGCGCGGCGGCGTCCACTACGAATTGGTTATCCAGCCGACCCACCCAGACATCATTCGCTATTTCAAGATGATGCTCCCCATGTCGCTTGGCGTAGGTTCTATGTTCGGCCTCGAATTCATCATCCGCAGCTTTGGCGCAAACTTTGGCACCAGCGGCATTTCTAGCCTTAACTACGCCTACCGCGTAATGTACACCCTGGTCGCGGTCTTTGGCTTCTCTGTAAGCGTGGCAAGCTACCCAGACATGGCGCGCCTCATTAAGGAAGGCCAGATTGCAACGCTCAACCAAAAAATATGGAAGAGCCTGAGCCGCATGTTCTGCATCTTGATACCGGCGGTAGTTGCCGTATATGCCCTCAGCTTCCCTGCCGTGCGAATCCTTTTTGAACGCGGCGCATTCAGCCGCGAAACGACCGAAGCCATCAGCGAAATTTTGCGCTGGTACTTGCCGGTATCGCTCGGCCTCTGTCTGCAGGCAGTGCTTGTGCGCAGCTTCTACGCCGCCGAACGCATGTGGGCGCCGACACTTTTGAACACCGGCATCTTCGCGTTGACAATACCCGCCTACCTTGCGCTTGGCGCCCCGCTCGGCATAAAGAGCGTGCCTATCATCGGCGCTCTCGGAGCCATTCTGCAAGTCGTCTCCATGATCTGCATGTGGGCAAAGCGCAACGGCACCGAAGGCATGAAGGAAGCGCTCCTGAACATGGCCCGCGCCATCGCCGCGTTCGTCATCATGATCTTTGCGGCCTTTGGCCTAGACAAGGTTTCTGGCGAATTTGTTCGTAGCGCAAACCTTGTCGTGCTCATCATCTACAGCTGCGCCGTAGGCGCTGTCCTCCTCACCGTCACGCTCTTCATCCAGAAGATTCTTGGCAGCAGGGATGCTGGCGACATCTTGAACGAACTCCTCGGCAAAGTGCTCAGAAAGCTGCACCTGAAAAAATAGGAAACCTCCCAAAATTGAATTTTGGAGGCTAGCGCAATTAGTCCTGAAGGTAATATTCCACGTTGGTCACAACGCGCACCTTTTTCTTGAAAGGCGTATTGTCGTCTAGGTCATCTATGGTAAAGTAGCCCTGGGAAGCTCTCTTGATTTTGCCAAGCTTGCTGCCAGAATCATTTGCGAACTTGAGGGCCACGGAACGGGCGTTCTTTGTAGCCTTCTCAATCATTTCTGGCTTGAGCGCACCAAGCTTTGTGTAATCGTAGGACACTCTATTTTGCCAGCTATAGCTATCAATAGGAATATTCAGCTTAAAGACTTCAGTCTGGCGAGCAATCGTTTTGCGAACTAAATCGATATTGCCGGAAATGACCGTTATTCCAGCAGTGATTCTTTCGAACTTTTCCCTTTTATCGTCGTCATAATATTCCGTATATCCTTCAATGGAAGGCGGAGTCAAATTAAGTTCCTCTTCCTTGAACCCGGCACTAACAAGAAAAGCCTTCAACTGGTTAGTTTTGTTTTCCAAAGTATCATACATGCTCCAGCCACTTTTCAATCCGTCGTAACTGAGGGATATATTCCATACGGAACGATCCGCATTGACGACCCTCGTAGAAAGCCCACGGACTTCTACAAGGCGTTCTCTTTCTGCCGTGTCCCTCACGGCGCAATAACCAAAAAAGCCGAGGCTTACAATGGCAAGGGCAATGACGATTGCCTCTTTCAAATAGGATTTCATACGTTCTCCTTGAACATTAACGATTAACTATTTCTAGTTATATTCCAATCCAATAAAAAGGCAATAACTTTTATAAAAAAATCTAAAAATCCCCCAAAAAAGACATGCGTTTCCCGGAGGGCAAAATGTAAGAGTTGTTGTTACTGGATTTAGTTAAAAGTTTTGCCTGCAGTTTCGATAGCTTCCATCTGTTTTTGGGCAAATGCATCTGCTTCGGCATCTTTAATCAAATCGCGAGTAGCGTAATCCACATTTTTCAGGAACATGTCCTTTTTGCCGTGAATCAGAATATGGCCTAGTTCATGGAAGAACGTGTACCAAAAACCGCCATCCGTTTCAAAACCATCGTGGAGTTGAATGACTGCAATGTCCTTGTACCAGCGAGAAGCCCCATGGACCGGGGCGGTCTTGAAGTTTTCGACAAAAAGTAACTTGATATTTGCCTTTGCACAGAGCACCACAAGCTTCTTCTTTACCTTTGCAAATTTCGGAGCGCTTATCGGGGCAGATTTCGCTGCAAGAGCAATGAATTCCGGGAGCATATTCCTGATATTGGAACGAACGCTCTTGTCGGGAATCGCATCCATTTGAATTTCATCTGCAAGGATTTCGCCACGGCGCAGCCACACAGACAACGCATAAGGATCCCGGGACTCCGCAAGCGAAATACGGAACGCCACCTTCAATTGCTGCTTGTGGTAATAATTTTCCCAAGCCTTCGGGGAGCAAAGCGCAAAGAACTTGAACAATGGCTGAACCTTTTCGGGCGCGGCCTGCAAGGCGTCAATCCACTTGCGTTCTAGCATTTCTGCCATAGGGAAGTTTTTCATCCATTCAAGGATTGCGCCAAGGCCCTTTTCGCGTTTTTTACCTGCCATAAAATTACTGTAACTATATTGACGGCGCATCCAATAATCGGAAGGAATACCTGTTACGCATTCTAGATCAATAGCAACATCAAGTGTCAGTGCGCACTTGCCTTTTAAGATTTCATTGATGGTTTTAGGTGTACGACCAATACGCGATGCCAAATCATTGGCATCCATCTTCATTTCTTCAAGTTTTTCCGCCAAATCTTCTCCAGGCGGATAAATAACTGCAGGAGCAAAATCCTTTATGACATCAGGCATAAAACCTCCTATTTGTGGTAATCCACAATCTCTAAAATTTCGGCACTGGTGATTTCGACCCATTTCTTGCCATTGGTATCTTCGCCAGCTTTAAAAACCAGGCGGTATGGCTGGTCCAAATCACAAGCCCATTCACCCTTTCGATTCCCTGTAAGTTCATGAAAGTGACCTGGCAATATTCGCAGCGTTTCAAAATTACTAGACTCTTTTATAAATTCCAATCTTTTCCAGTAAATTTTAATCCTGCGAGACCCAAGCTTTCTTGAACCATATTCGGCATCCAAAGCGCATTTTTCCAGCTCTTTGTCTTTGAACAAAACCTTCAAGCAATCCCCTTTGCCAAATTCTATTCAAAATATAATAAAGAATTTTGATTAACGCAATAAGTGTTTTAAATTTAATTCACTTTTTATGTGCAGTAAAATCGTTTATGCGTAATTATATTCGCAAGCACTTTCTGTGCAGCATTGCTCTTACTGTAATTTTGCATCACAGTCTTTGTATCAAGCAGAATGCCGTGAATTTTGTGGTAAGGCTTATTGGCGAGAATATTAGCACCTGTATTTTTCCAGTCGCTATAGGCGTAGCCTAGATATTTCATCATAAAAGGTGAATGTGATTGCACATCAATTTCCGCAAGGACATGACCGAAATTTTCAGAGCAATAAGGCATCAGAAACACGTTATAAACCATCTTGCCAGTTTTTTGCTCGGCAAATTCTGCATAGGCAAGCTGCTTGGTGATAGATTCAGACTGTGGCAATGTTCCTCCGTCAACACCGTAAGTATAATACTTGGAATCCAGAACAAAGATTTTTTCATCCACTTTCATGATAGTGTCAGGACGCATTTCAACACGGCCAGCATTTTTGCCATCAATAACCCAACCGCAATTTGGGTAATAATCTTCACGATGCTCTGTACCGAAAATACGCTCAATCATTGCTTCCCACACACGCTCAAACTTATTTACCCCGAAATAAAATTCATCGGGAATTACATTTTCGTCAGACACGTTTTTTCCGAGATATTCCACAATACGTTGCATATCCTGGAAAAGCGCAAGTGTGCGATCGTGGAATGTTTTAGAAGACTTCATCATCAAGACAGAAGAAAACATCTCATAGTCAAAGTCAAGTGCAGGCGGCTCCGCGATTTCAACACCAAAAACAAAACCAATTCTTTTTGCAGCGTCCCACACACAATATTTATGAATGAGTGAAATCAGTTCCTGTTCGTTATTATCCGTTTGCCGCGTAATTGGATCCAGATAGACTACACTATCGTTAACAATATCCGGTTTCAAAGTCTTTATAGTTCGATTCCAGTCAACCTTGCCATTTCCACCCTGCTTAAAGACAACTTCCTGTTCGGAGTAATAGCCGTACTCCATAAAATTACGGAGCAGGTTCACGTAAGCTCGCATTGGAAAATCTGATGTCTGCTTTTCAGGTTCATTCCCGATAATATTTGAATTTTCGTGAACTTCAAACAACTCCGAATCGGAAAGCACATCGAACAACTGCATAACATCTTGGCGAAGTTCATCTTCGTCAAGTTCCGCGATGGCGGCGTTATCCTTAAAATATCCAGCGGGAAAACAAATCTCTAAACGGCCCTTGTTACGGATGCCGACGAATTCGTCTCCGTTCAGTTTCGCTTCGCAGGTGCAGTAGTCGTTTAGTCTTTGCATTTGCAATCTCACAGGCAAATCACCATGTATGGCGGAATACAAATATTACAAAAAACGCAAGGTATTAAACATCTTATTTATATTAAAAACGCAAAGTATTTTATACCGAAATAACGTTAAAAACGCAGAGTATTTTTAATTTTTGTAGCTATCACGCCCCAAAATTCTTGAATACCCCAAATTGGACCTCATGGAACCTTGAAATCAGATTTTCTAGCGTATCGCAACCTTCGGCAAAGATCTGCGGGCGCTTGAATTTGAAGGCATCATCCCACAAATATTTCAGAACCTTTTCGGCAAAGACCTTTTCTGGAATTTCGCCATTCACGTTGCAAACAAACCACACGCCAAGGCGCTTGTCTTCGGTACTGGATAGGCCCTTGAGCACCTGCGTAATCTTGCTATTGGCCCATTCCCAGAATTCGCCCCAGGTGGTTTCTGTCCCAACAATTTTTGCATTGTGCTGATTGCAGATAGCTTCGGTTTTAAAACCGTCAACACTACCTTTTGCAAATTCGTTGCGGACAAGTTCCATATCAAAGCGACGCTGGAACGCATTGTCCAAAGTGAACACGTTTTGATCGCTGGTATTCATGGTTGCAAAAATGGACAGGTTGGGCGGCAAGCGGATTGCTGTATTTTCGGTGAAATGAAGTTTGCTATCATTTCCAAAACCCGGCCAATTGATGTCGATGGCCTTGTAGGCAAGAACCTCGCCTCTTCCGTCTTCTGCGGCAAATTCTACCGGAGCGTCACAGCCTTCGTGAACTTCGCTTGCAAAGCTCTTGATATCGCGAATGTAGTCGTTCAAATCTTCGTGATCAACGCCGTAAACACTCCAGCCAGGACCATAGCCAAACTCGTCTTTTTCATCATTTGGCTTTATACGGTCACACAGCTGGAAAACTTCGCCAAGAATTGCAGAAGCCTTACCGCGATTGATTTCATCAATGACCAAGTAAAATTCCTGATTCGGATTCAGATAGGCGCGACGCAAAATTTTTGCAAAAGGCCCTGCTATGAATTCGTAAGTTACAGAATGGTTCCTTACCTTCGGACGGATCTGACCTATGAATTCCGCATTCGTATAATCCGGATGGAAAACAACACTGACCTTGTTAAAGTCGGGAACACTCTTCAAGCGCTCCTTAATGCCATTGGACTTGCCACAGCCGGGAACACCGTAGTAGATGACTTGGGAGGGGGTGAATACTGGGTAATCAGACAGTTGACTTGATGATGAATTTATCGCATTTGATTCTTTAAGAAAATTTGAATAATGATTTAAAGCTGTGAGAGGACGACCGTTTTGATCTTTTTCATTTACGTCATTCCATGTCGATAGATTTAAAATACGATTCTTTTCAATTTCATAACTAGCACTTTTTGCAAATCGAAAAAGATTTCCGATGTTGGCATTTGGAATTTTTTCGTCCAACCACTTCTCAATTATATCAACTATATGTTTTTGAAATTCCGATTTACCATTGCAATTATGAGAAAGCCATATTATAAAATCAGTCTTACGATCGTTGATTATTTCATCTATTTCTAAAAGTATATTTTCAGGATTTTCTTTTTTTAATTTCTTTTCCTTCATCTCGTCAAAAAAATTTTCCAACGTTATCGCGTTATAAATTTTTCGCGGAGAATTTGGCGTATTGCCCTGGTACACTTCCCAAATGTCACTGTTTTCATTTTGATGTACTAGAACATACTGGTCATCATGCAACAGCGATACTCCAGAAAACGCATAATCGTTAAGTGGGCGACCATTTAAGGAATCAAGCAATAGAATAAACTGATTGCGAAGGATTCCACTATTTAAACGATTTCTTCCTTTAGGACCATTAGCAACAGTATACTCATTTTTTGAAAATGCTTTCGCAGTCATTTCAATGGTTTCATCATTCTTAAGAGAACTATTAAAACCATATTTTGTAAATATGCGTTCAGCATCGAACTTACCAAACATCATGCGCCCCACTTCTTCAAATTTGTCTTACCCTGAGGTTCTGGAGAGCTTGCACCAAGAGGAAATCCCATAAGATACTCGGCATTCTTGGGCGACGGCCTATCAAAAACTTTTTTGAAATTTCTGCATCCTTGATGTTTCATCATAGATGGCGCAGAATAATTCGCCATTGTGGTGGGAGTATGAACCAAACCCATTTCCTCACCAAAGGTTTGTTTAATCCAAGTCTTTTGTATTTCAAAAACCTTCGCAATTTCATCATCAGAAACAACTTCTGTATACTCGCCATTTTCGATATGGCGATTCACTAGTACACGAAACGCAGAAGCTGCAACAAACGGAGATTGAGCATTTCCTACGCCCTTTAGTTGTTCTCGACGATCAGTTACAGCGGCCTCCTCGCCAAGCAAATCAGGATTATTACTCCAATATTTTCCCTTGAATACAGGAAGAGAAAGAATGTGATCCTTTATTCGTTCAAAAACTTTTTCATCTTTAACTGCCAGTAACCAAAAACGATTTCTTTGATGGTCAGCACCTAAATCTGAACAGCTCAATCTACAGAATTTAACCTTATAGCCAACGGCTTCTAAATCCGTTTTCGCTTTACTTATTGCTCGCAAAACAACATTCTCACCAAATACTACTGGCGCATCAGATTCCTTTACGAATCTGAACATTTCGTCCCAAAGATTTTTTTCGGCAATATTTTTTCCGTGCGCTGCGGTACTGAATGCTTGGCATGGGAAACCTCCACAAAGGACATCAAACTTTCCTTTAAAATCTTTGCCGTTTAAGGAACGAAGATCACCATAAATTTCAAATTCATTCATCCAGCCATCTTTTTGGCGTTGCTTCAAAACCGTCTGACAAAATTCACTGATTTCAACACCAGCGCAACATTGATGTCCAAGAAGTTCACCTCCGTAAATTCCTCCGCCTATACCTGCGAATAAATGAAATTCCTGAATGGACTTTGCATTTGCGTCATTCTTGGATTTAGCCATGTATCTCGTTCCTCGAGTTGAAGGTGAACGAGTTCACCCTCAGTCGGGAGCAAGAAACCGCGATGTCAAAACAAGCAAAGAAAACGCTCGCAAACGCACGTGTGGATACACGCACGAATTCCCCAGGCACCGAATGGATACAGTACGCCCAGGGTACAGCATGGCCTATGTAACCATAGGTCAACGAACGTTTGTCTTATTTCGTGTTCAGAAAGTGTCGAAGTTTCAGGTGCGAATAAGAGCAAACCCAGCAAGAGTCACTCTTGTTGCGAAACTTCCACACGATATCAATGAAAAAAGGCGTGAGGTTGAATGCGCTTACTCACCTGTGGCCTTCGACTGCCTTGAACAAATAAACGCAAACAACCCACGCCCCAAAAGCGTGCCGTAAAAACGGCAGCTAGTGCATAAAGCACCAAAAGGGTCGCATTGCGCACAGGCAGATCTATTAAATATGCATGTAGCAAAACGATGCCATCAAGCAAAGCCCAATAGCAAGCGTGAGCGTCGCCTTATTCCCTGTTCAGAAATTGTCGAAGTTTCGGGTGAGGAACAAGAGCAAAACTCTTTATGTACATAGGGAATATAGTTAATCCAACATGTCAGTAGGTGTCACTCAAAATTTTTCAACGCACCTATTGCCCATTTTTATAAAATTAGTTATATTTTGTTCACTAGAACATTTGTGCATTAAATTTGTGTTTTTATATCCAGCTTGTAACACAAAGGAGTAAATATGAGCAAGATTGAAGTTATGAATACAGGTATTTCCCTTAAAAAGAATCATGACGGGGATTATATAAGTTTAACCGATATGGCGAGATACAAGAATCCTGAGGCTACAGGTCTTGTCATTTCTCATTGGCTCAGTACGCGCTTTGCTATCGAATTTTTAGGTATTTGGGAAACTATAAATAATTCCAATTTTAATGTTACTGAATTCAGTAACATTAAAACAAATGCTGGTGCAAATGGAAATGTTCTTACCGCAAAGCAATGGATTGAAAAAACAAACGCTATTGGTATCGTTTCTTCTGCCGGTCGATACGGTGGAACCTACGCACATTCCGACATCGCTTTTGAATTCGGTTCTTGGCTCAGTCCAGAATTCAAATATTACCTAATTCGTGAGTATCAGCGTCTCAAGGCAGCCGAGCAGGCACAACTCGGCTGGTCCGTAAAGCGGGAACTTTCAAAGATCAACTACCATATTCACACTGACGCAGTCAAGCAGAACTTGATTCCAGCGACGCTCACTCCACAAGAAATTTCCTTCGTATATGCCAATGAGGCCGACGTATTGAACAAGGCTCTGTTCGGTTTCACAGCAGCGGAGTGGCGCACAGCCAACCCTGCACTACCAGGGAACGTCCGTGATTACGCGACGGTCAACCAGCTGATTTGCCTCAGCAACATGGAATCGTTAAACTCCGTATTGATTAACGAAGGCGTGGCACAAAGCGAGCGCTTGACAAAGCTGAACCAGATTGCCATTTCGCAGATGACCGTTTTGGAAAGTATCGGTCAAAGCAAATTGCTGAAATAAAAAAAGGACTGGTCAAAAGATGTGAACAACTCCTCGCCATTTTCTGCAGCCATTTTTACCGATGCCCCACCGACATTGTATTGAACGGACGCAACTTGAAGTTCCGCAAGCCTTTGCTGCAGGGCAATGCGCCTTTCGATTTGCGCAGACAATTCCGGCAACTCGGAAAGCTTTATGTAGCGCGTTTTGACCTTGTCGGCCTCGCGCCATTGCAGGTAGTAGCGATCCTTGCCCTGAATGACCTTGCAGTATTTCTTGTATACAAAAATACCCCATGACTTATGGGGCATTCTTTTCATGAAATTGTAGCAGGGTTTACTTCACCGTTACCCTAGCGGAATACGACATACCCTTGCCACGAATCACTACCAGGTAATTTCCGGCATTCAACTTGCCATTTTTTACAACATGGCCCATCGCATCAAGAATCGTCACATGCGCAGATTCCTTTAAGCCGCTCACGACAACAGACCTGTTTTGCACCTGAACCTTCGGCATTGCAAAACGCACATTCTGCGCAAGCACCGAACTACCCGGCTTTTCTTCCTTGTCTTCGTCGGTAATGCCCGCACCATACAACGGCGCCACGGCTTCTGCCCAAAGGCGGTGCATGCTCTGCCCGCCCTTTACTGTCGGGTGCACGCCATCTTCCGTAGAAAGTTCCTCCGGGTGCTTCGAAAAATATTCAAAGAAATCCGGGCCCTTCGGTAAACCATTTTTCTCGGTCAATTCGTCAATCGCATCTTGATAGCCCTTATACACTTGCCACTTTGCAACTTCCGGGTTCGTGGCAATCATGCGCGCAATGATTGGCGTAACACCGTGGGCCTTTGCGGTATCAATGATTTCTTGCATGTTCTTTTTAAAGCGTTCAACGTTCCAGCCGGTTTCATCGCCCCAGGCATCGTTCGTGCCCATTTCGATAGCCCAATACTTAACATTGCCAACATACTCGCCGTAATACTTGAGGCCTTTCACAACACCGTCCGTATTCACGCAGCCAATGCCGCCACGGAGCATTGCCGGGTAGTAATCCGGATAACGCGCATGAATCAACTGGGCAAAATTGGAATCCACCTCAAACTGCTTTAAGCCCATCTGGCTAATGCTTGTGCCCATGAAGAACCAGGTATCGTTGCCGCCATCGCTCATGTCGTAAACGCCAACTTCTTCGAGGTTGCTAACCGGCTTTTCTGCAACAATCCTGAACCAGGACTTGCCTGCAAAATCAATGGCAATGCCACGGCTCCTTGCGCCGCTTTCGCCAACTTCGGCAACAGTTTCCCAATCGCCGTCAGCACCGTTTGTAGAATTTGCAGAGACCATGACCTTGAAATTTTCAAGGCTTGCATTCGCAGAAGGGGCGTGCGTGCAGGAAGCCGCATGCACATAGTTGTCATCAAGCCATGCTTCGTCACCGCGGGTTTCCCAGGTAATGAAAATTTTTGAAGGGCCTTCGCCAACATTCAACGCAAAATCAGAAACTGATGAAACCTGGTTAAAATCCAGGTGGCCGTCAGTATAGACTTCTGGCTTCCAGTTTGAATTCACGGCGCCATCTACATAAAGGCTCTTGCCAATACTCAAGTTTGCATTCGGCACAATGGCAAAACAGTTAGCAGCACAAAGGCCTGCAACAGCGAACAAAAATTGTTTCATAGAACAACCCCAATCAAATCCTGCTTAAAAAATAAGTTTTTTCTGATTCAAAAATCATTGGAGCTTGATTAAGAATTTATATTTCACGCATGCAAAAAACAGAAACATGGTATAAGGCCGAAGGCCACTGCCCGGCAGAAGAATTTGAACTTGCAAGCTACCTTCTTTTTGAAGCTGGCGTTGCAACTCTCGAAGAACTTGATTCCAAGGATCCTTCACGCACCGATTTCCGCTTTTACACGGGCGACAAGGAAGAACTCGACCGCATTGTGGCCGAGTTCCCGCAATACAACTTTACGACTGACGAAGAGCCTGCAAAGGATTGGGACAAGTGGTGGCGCGACCGTGCCCAGCCGGTTTCTGTAAGCCCGCATTTGTGGGTTCGCCCGCCTTGGGTGGAGTTTGCCCCGGAAGACCCTGAAGCTGTTGTTTTGGAACTCGAGGCGAAGACCGCCTTTGGCACCGGCGAACACGAAACGACTTCCAGCACGGCGGCCCTCATGGAAGGCGTTGATTTCAAGGGCAAGACCGTTCTTGACATTGGTACTGGCACTGGCATCTTGGCGATGTTTGCTCGCCGCCGTGGCGCGCGCCTTGCCGTTGGTACAGAAATCGACCCGCTTGCAATCCCGTGCATTGCAGAGAACTTTGAACGCAACGGCTTTGCAAGCAGCGACGCCGTGCTCGGGTTCCTTGACGCGTTCAAGGACGACACAACGTTTGACGTAATCGTTTGCAATATGATCCGCAGCGAACTCTGGCCGCTCCGCGACGACATTGAAAACCTGCTTGCAACAGGCGGCCGCCTCGTGATTTCTGGGCAGCTCGCCGTTGAAAAGAACTACGTTACCGACTGGTTTGAAGAAGCCGGCCTTGCAATCGAAGAAGAGATTGTCAAAGGCGAGTGGTGGAGCGTTCGCGCAGCGAAGGCGTAGCCACGAGCCGTGGGCGACAAATGCATAAGGCGAGCGACGCGACCAAACGAAGTTTGGGCATGGCCGAGCCGAGCATTTGGTAAACGGACGGAGTCCGTTTCAATGGTGGAGCGTTAATGATATTACGCAAAAGTCCTACCCGGCCGGGTAGGACTTTGTGTTAGATGAAATGAAAATTATTCAAGAATCATAGTGCGTTTTTCTTCAGCATAACAACTTTCTCCTTGGCAACTATTCTGCAACAGAAAGTTGGAATTACATGCCATTACCAATACTTCCATTTTAGGAGCGATATATTCCTTCTTCTTTCGGCATTCATTTGTCTTCATACTATGCTCCTTACTTGATTATGGTAGAAACACCATTGTTAAAATATGCACCTTTTGTAGAAGGCTTACGATTCATACGACGTCCCTTCATATCGAACCAAGGAGCTTCGCTATTTTTCTTAGCAGGGAAAATCATAGGCTTTTGGAAACCAGTCAAATCGCCTTCTGTAGAATCGGGGGGTACAAGAGAGTAATCTACAGGAACCCAGTTAATTTCATCTGCATCATCACCAAGGATTTTTAACAATAACTGTGCCGGTCTAAATTCATCTACAGAAACTCCTTCACTAGATGCAATTCTTTGCACACCTGGAAGTGGAGCCATCTTTTTTGCTGTACTTGGATCAGATTTTGCTGGGGCCAAAATGAAAGCTCTAAGAATTGGTGATTTGCTGCCCTCCCCGATGTTGTAAAAGCTTCCACCAGAAAAACCATAAGCACGGCCATTGTCAGAACTATCTGGGCCAAAAGTTCTCTTTCTATAAAGGCCTACAAACTGCCAAAGTCCTGCAGGGTCTGTCGGTTTGCGCTCAAATTCAGTAATTTCTGCAATACCATCTCCCTTTGTTTGCATTACAGTTGTAGAACCATTAAAGGTTAATTTTTCTGCAGTTGGGCAAACAAGATATGGTTTGTGAGCTTCAATATTTCCTGTTTTTTCTACAACACCAATATGCCAATATTTATCATTTCCATTAGGGGCTAATTCTACAGGTTCGAAGAACTTTGCTCCTTGAATATCTTTGACATCCTTTGTAAATGGCAAAACTGTGGTAGAGAACGGCAATGTGGTTGGATCTGTACTTGTGCTAGCATTTGCACATTCAGAAGAATTTTTTGAAAATACACGATTGTATTCTACGCCATATACAGGGAAATTCTCAGGCATATTCAAGGTAGATACGGTATCGGTCAATTCCAGTTTGAGAACTGCAACAAGAACCACACTTGTGTTGCACACATTTTCAGTTCCTTCTAAATGGCATGTTTTGATTTCCTTAAAATCAAAATCAATGCCTTTCATTCCTTTTTCTTTTAAAGCATCAATCTGTGCCTGAAGATGTTGTTTAGCAGCTTCAAGCGGATTAACAGGGTCTTCGCCGCTATCACCGCCACCTTCACCTGAGCCAGGATCTTCAGGAATCTTGCCATAGATATTTGCCCAATAGTTGGCGACGATAGAGGCAGGGTCGGAACTTACATAAGCAACATTTGATGACAAGGTAAAGTTAACAGAACAATCTTCTGCAGAACTAGCATTACAACCAAGATTTGATCCTGTCGCTACTACATTTCCACCATTACCATATTTTTGTCCTAGCAAAGGGAACACCGTCGTTCCAATATTATAACAGTTATTAGCATCTAGATCAGCTTTCATAACAGTAGCACCAATCAAGCCACCACCGTTAACAAACCCTTCGTTATAACTATTTTTTAGGTATAGTTTTGAAGAGCCTCCAAGAGTGCCTATCAAACCACCATTTCGCTTATTAGTTGCTTCAACGCCACTTACGGCTCCGGAAAAGCCGCAAGACTCCATCAACAACCTTGCACTTTTTTCTACATAGCCGACAAAACCACCTGCAACGCCAACGCATTCTGCGTTATTTCCATTTCCACTACAAGGATTTCCATCCGTTGAATAGAAATAAGTATCGGCAATCTTTAAATTCTTCACGGTAGCAGAATCTTTGGTATTTCTTATAAATGCAGGTGAACTTTCTGCCGCATACAATCCATAAATCGTGTGGTCCTGGCCGTCAAAAGTGCCAGCAAAGTTCTTTAACGGAGTCCACGATTTGTCAGAGCCACAATTGTTACCACAAGCCAATCCATCGCCAGCATCGTTCAACAATTGAGCATTACCCAAATAATGGATATCCGCAGTCAACTTGGCGCAGCCCTTAAACGCAGTGGCACTACCATTCACAATACCCGCAAACCCTTCCAACTCATCAGCGGTCCCAATAAGGTAGCACTTATCTCCGGTAGTTTCTTGCTTAGGAGTTACAGCCTCAGCCCCCACATTCCCCACGAACGCGGCGACCATTCCAAACATTACCAAAAACTTTTTCAGCATAAAGATTCCTCCTTTAGCCCATTCGGTAACAAAATAATAAATTTACTTTTAGTTGTAAATAAATTTTGCCATAAGGTAAGCGTAACTACTTTAAAATCAATAATTTAAGCAGTTTTTAGCAAAAAATGCATTTTTCAGGGTTTTATTTCAAGTAGATATTTTCTAGGTTGACTTTTATGAACTCCACATTGCAAAACATGCGCTCGCGCAAGAGCGCCCGCGAATTTACGGGCGAGCTCATTTCAAACGAAGACCTCCAAAATCTGCTGGAAGCTATCCGCTTCGCGCCTTCGGGCAAGAATTCCCAGCCCTGGAAGCTTACGCTCGTGCAGGGCGAGACTCTCGAAAAGCTCCGCGAGGGCCTCTGCAAAAAGTTCGACGCAGGCGAAACCCCGCACCCGGACTTTGACTCCACGCTCCTGCAAATCTACCGGCCGCGCGCAATCGCCCTCGGCAAGGCTCTGTTTACGCACAAGGGCATTGCCCGCGAAGACAAGGCTGCCCGCAAGCGCCATGACCGCGCAAACTTCGAGCTGTTCGGCGCGCCGCAGGCATTCGTGCTGAGTTGCCTCCCGGAACATGTAGATACGACCCTCATGGACCTTGGCATTTTTGCGGGCTACCTGATGCTTGGCCTCGAAAGCCTCGGCTACTCTTGCTGCCCGCAGGCAAGTTCCGCAAGCTACCCGGAAGTATATCACGAAGTCATGCCGGAACTGGAAGGCGAAAGCATTGCCATGGTGTTCCCGTTTGGCCGCGCCCTGCCGGGTTCGCATGTCAACGCGTTTGAGGCGGGCCGTGAACCGGTAGAATCCTGGTTCCGCAAAAAGGGCTAAAATCCCTTAAAAAACAAAAAACGGGCCGAAAGGTCCGTTTTCTTTACAATGTAAAAGCTATCTAGATTAGGCTTCTGCAAGGCCCTTGAGGGTTTCACGCTTGCGGAAATGCAAAGCGCCCGTGGCCTGGCTTGCATTCACGACAGACACGGAAATCTGCTTGCGAAGTTCCTGCTTGGATTCTTCAAAAGTAGCTGTTTCTGCAGCGGTCTTTGCAATGATTTTGCTGAAATATTCGCTCATTTACTTTTCCTCTTTTCGAATATCTGCGCCAAGTATAGGAATTTGTAAACAAAAAGAAAAGGGGGAAAATTCGCAAATGTGATATCCATCACAAAAAAAGTGCTCCCAAAGTGTTCCTAGAGCCTAAAACACTACTCTTTTGAGCTCAAATATTTTAAATTAGTGCTCAAGTTGAACGAAAATTTTCGCTAACTGACGAATTTTCAATAAGTTACGAACTAAAGGATTCTTATGAAGAAATGTGGCTTTTTGGCACTCGCTGCCGCCGGAACCCTCATCGGATGCTCCAGCGCACCACAGCCAACCGTTGAACCGGCAGCTGCAGAAGCCGCCCCGCAGGCAGTCGAAGCTGCCGCAAAAAAGGATACACTTGCCACCCAGGCAGACCGCTACAGCTATGCCCTCGGCCAGAACATCGGCCAATCCGTAAAGGACGTTTTTGCACTCGGCCTGAGCGTTGACCTGGTCGGCAAAGGCATTCTGAGCGCAATCGACAGCACCGTGCCGCCGCTCATGACCAAGGAAGAAGTGGACGCCACCCTCCAGGAACTTGTCGCAGAGCTCCAGAAGAAGCGCGAAGCCGACGCCAAGGCAGCTGCAGAAAAGTCCGTAGCCGACCAAAAGGCATTCCTCGAAAAGAACAAGACGGCAGAGGGCGTGATTACGACCGCAAGCGGCCTCCAGTACAAGATTACCCAGAACGCAGAAGGCATTACCCCGAAAAAAGATGACCGAGTCAAGGTCCATTACAAGGGCTCGCTTCTCGACGGCAAGCAGTTCGATTCCAGCTACGATCGCGGCGAACCGCTCGAATTCCCGGTAACAGCAGTCATCGAAGGCTGGCAGGAACTTTTGCTCAACCTGAAGGCCGGCATGAAGGCTACCGCATGGATCCCGAGCGAGCTCGCATACGGTGAAGCAGGCGCCCCGCCAATCATCCCGGGCAACTCCATGCTCATTTTCGAAGTGGAACTTCTTGAAGTTGTCCAGGCCAATCCGACACCGGCAGACACCCTTGCCGTTCCGGCTGCAGACTCTACGGCAAAGCCCGCAGAAGCCGCACCGGCAGCACCGGCCGAAGCTCCAAAGGCTGAAGCACCGAAGGCCGACGTAAAGCCAGAGGCAAAGGCCGCAGAACCTGCAAAGCAAGACGCAAAGCCTGCTGCAAAACAGGAAGCCGCCAAGCCAGAAGCAAAGCCTGTAGAAGCAACGAAGTCCGACTCCAAGAAGTAATTTCTGCCGTTGAAAGGCTAGCCAAAATCCCCGGAGTGAACTCCGGGGATTTTGCTTTGGCAGAGCTGCAGGCAAGGTTTTATGGAACTGGGGCTTTGCCCCAAAAACAAAGAAAGCCCGCCTTGCGGCGGGCCTTCCCTAGGAGGAGAAATGAAACTTACTTCTTCTTGCCAGATGCGTCGAGGGTAACCTTCTTGGTCTTTTCGCCTTCGACGGTCACGAGCTGTTCGGCATTCTTCTTGCCGCCGCATTCTGCGCGAACCATGTGGTCACCTGCTTCGAGGTTATGCACGGTAAGGGCAGCGCCATCGGTCATGTCGGCAAGTTCGCCATCGACAAAGATGCGGCACTTGCTCGGGATTGTCGTGATTTCGATGTGGCCCTTCGGAATGGTGGTGCCGAATTCAAACTTGTTTTCTTTGCCCGGCCAAACGTTAATGCGCTGGTTCACGAGTTCGTAACCCTGGTCGATCACGGTAACGCGCTGGCGACCGGATTCAACGGCCTTGTTCACGATCGGGCTCTTGCCCAAGTCTTCACCGCCAAGGAACACCTGGCTGCCAGGAGGATTGGTGATGATGGTGATGGTAGCCGGCTTACCGCGCGGTGGTGGGTCTTCGTCTGCGAAAGCAATGAGGGACATGCAAAGCACAAGAAGTGCGATGATGGAGAACTTTTTAGACATATAAACTTACTCCTAATTACGGGATAGCCGTAAGATATAAAGATTTTACCCCAAAAGGGCAACTTTTTTTGTTTTTTTTTGTGAATTTATACCACATTCTAGCTAATTTATCGGGTCATGAAGGAACTTTATCAAAAAATTCGTCAAATTACGGGCAAACCGTATGGTTTATATAAGCAACTGGCTTCCAAAAAGTGGGATTTCGGGGATTTCACGCTCGAATTCCTGCATATCCAGGGCGACCCGTATGCTCCACCGTCCAGAGCGACCGTAACGGCACCGCTCGCCATGCTCGGCTGGAAGGGGGAATTTTCGAACACCTTCACACAGAGGCTCGCCCTCTCCGACTTTTTGCACCGCGAACTGGCGGCAATCATCCAGGAGCGCTACCCCGAAAAGAACGCCGACATCATCATGGCTGTCCCCGGCCAGGAAATCATGGTCAGGAACGCCCTCTGGGTAGAAAACGGCAATGTGACCGCATGCTTCCAGGTGAACCTGCCGGGCGAAAAGCGCCTGATCAACGGCGAACTTTTGGCAGACATTTTGACATCTACGCTGCCGGACCTGCTTACTGCGGGCCTGTATGCAGACTCGGGCAAAATCGCACGCGCAACGGCAGCGATCAAGAGCCTTGAAATGCGTGAAGCTTTGCTTGACGCAGCCCGCGCACATGGCCTTGCGGCCTTTGTTCCGAACGGGGCGATACTGCCGCGCGAAAGCGGAATTTCAGAAAAGCCGTTGCAGAACGCCGTGCCTTTTGCGGCCCCGGCGGAGCTCCAGGTCGAACTCGAAGCCTGCGGCGAACGCATTTGCGGCATGGGCATTCCAAAAGGCATTACCGTGATTACCGGCGGCGCCTACCACGGAAAATCCACCCTGCTCTCTGCTCTTTGCAAAGCTGTCTATCCGCATATTCAGGGCGACGGCCGCGAATGGATTGTCGTGGACGAAAGCGCCGTGCGCGTAGGCGTAGAAGACGGCAGGAGCGTGCGCCACACAGACATTTCAGCCCTTGTGCACGAACTCCCGGGCGGCAAGAGCACGCAGGACTTTTCTACGGCCTCTGCAAGCGGCTCCACGAGCGAGGCCTCGAACCTGCTCGAAGCGCTAGAGTTTGGCGCAAAGACAGTCCTGATTGACGAAGACGCCTCGGCAGTGAACTTTCTTGTGCGCGACGCACGCGTGCGTGCCCTCGTAGGGGACGCGCGCGAACCGCTCGTGCCGCTTATCGACCGCATCAAGGACTTTGCAGAAGGCGGCATAAGCTTCATCATCGTGGCTGGCGCCTGCGGCGACTACCTGGAAGCGGCAGACAACGTAATTCTGATGGCAAACTACAACGCGGAATGCGCAACGGCAAAAGCCAAGGAAATTTGCCAGGGCTTTACCAAGCGTGAACTCGCCCCGTTCCGCTACCAGGCCGGGCAGTCCCGCAACTTCAACGCATTCATCGAGGAACTCAAGGCTTCTGTAAAGCCGACTTCAAGCGTAGAGCGCCAGGTCAAGGTCAAGTGCCAAGGCACAAACATGCAGATCGGCTTTTTGACAGCCAACCTTTCGGGCGTTGCGTTCCCGGACGCCGCCTCGCGCCTGGGCGCAGGCCTTCTGCTTTTGAACATGCTCCAGAGCGCAGAAGACGTACCTAGCCTGAAAATGATCGAAGACCGCTTCGAAAAAATCAAGAACGTGGGCTTCAGGGGCATTGCCCAGGGGCTTTCCAAGGACGCAGCCCTCCCAAGAACAAGCGAAGTCGCAGCAGCACTCCTTCGTTTAAGGGACTACGGCAAATAGTACCAAAAAACTTACACGCGACTTAACATATTTACACCTTTTTCACTATATTGAATATATATTCAGTTAGGTGTAGAATTCCCTTTTTAGGGAGGTTGGCTTATGTTGGGTGTAAAATATTTGAAAATTCTTGTAGGCACGCTGCTTGCCATGGCAGGCGGCGCCTTTGCCGCATTAAACTGTACGGGCACCATCTATTTCAAGGCTCCTGATGGTTGGGAAAAAGCGTACACTTTAAACGAAACTACGCGCTTTACCGCAATGACGGCCACAGAAGGTGGCTGGTTCTCTATCGACGCCTCAAAAGTAAACACAAGCAATAAGAACAGAAATTTTGTGATTGCAAGCGCAAACAGCGGCACATCGATCCACTATGTCGATTTTGTGGATTACGACATTGCCAAGCTGAATACAAAAAACACCTTCGCCTGCAAGGACTTCAACAGCACAGCGGAACTCTACATTTACGCAAACGAAATGGGGAAAACCGTCATTGCAAACGAAATGCCAGGCAGAATTTCTGGCACGCTCTACATTTTAACTCCGGAATCTTCCGGCTGGATGACCGGTGCCCCGATGCTCAGCGCCGATGGAGGCAAGACCGGAACCCTGATGCGCGCCGAGCGCAATCTTTGCGGCTGGTTCTCGCTCACCATGAAGGACGCTCCGGAAGAAGCTATCGTTTACCGCAGCAACAACAAAAGCGACCAGATCGGCATGAAGGGCCTTGCAGAAACGGATGTCCACGCGACACCAATACCGCTTACAAAACTTTTTGATTCCCTCGCGACAAAGGATCTCTACTTTATTCCGGACGCCTCCAAGCGACCAAATGCCTCTGACAACGGCTGGTACACGAGCGACCCGGGCGTAACCGGCGTTTGCGAATACACGATCGCCGCATACATCTATGACTCCGACCAGGACGTAAACCCGCTGTTCTCTAGCTGGGACAACCTCACCGGCGAAAAATGGGCCCTTGCAAGCGCATGCCGCGGCATTCAGCACGGCATTGTCCTTGACACGCTCGACGCCAACAGCAAAATGGTATTGAACGTAGGCTCCGCAAATGCAAAGAAGTGCTTCAACAACGATACCACCCTCTTCAACAGAATGTTCAATTACAGGCCGGGCATCAACGAAGTCAGCTGCTACGAAATGAAACTCACACGCGATACTCTCGGCAGCTGGACATTCAATGCGGAGGACATGTCTTACAGCATGTACAACACCGGCGCAGGCGCAGCGGATGGAACGCTCAAGGGCGGCTTCTACCCAGTCGAAATGACAACAGATGCAAAGCTCCTCGAAATTGACGGCAACCCGCAGGTACCCTGTGAAAAATGCCGCCAGACACGAGCCGCAAACGGGCAGACACCGCTCCGTGGCCCAGCAAACATCTATGTAGCCCAGGGCTACACCGACTACGACAAGCTTTGCAACGGCCCTGAAATCGGCGGCTGGAAGGGAGGCATCGATTGCCAGGGCTTAAACGCAAACGGCAACCTCGGAAATTTCGGAGGTTCGCCATGGACCGGCAAACCCCGCAACCAGCAATACTGCTTTGAAAGCCATGCGACATTCGTTTACGACTCCACGCAGGCCTTCTCGTTCCGTGGCGACGACGACATCTGGGTATTCATTGCTGGCCGCCTCGCCGTTGACAACGGCGGAGCGCACTGGTCGAGCCCTGGCTATGTTGAACTCAAGGACTTTGTCGACAAAAACAAGAATCCGCTCGTTCACGGCAAAACCTACCCGATCGACATCTTCTTCTGCGACCGCATGACGAACATGACAAATGTGCTCATTCGCACGAACATGTACATCACGCAACAGAGCAGCATTGACTTTACGGCCGGTGAGCTTGACGAGGTCACGGACTTCGTCGACTATGAAATCTGCTACGAACGCATCGCCGGCAGTTCCAGCAACACCTGCGGCACATCGCTCTCGACAAAGATGGATACGGTCCGCTATTGCGGGGCCGCAATCAAAGACAGCCTGCACCTGAACGTTACCTACACGATTACGACCCGCACCGGCGAACATGTCGATTCCCTGAACGCCGCAAAAATCTGGTACGGCGGCATCAACCTCGCCGACACGAACTATTACCACCCAAGCATCAACACAAACAACATCGTTGGACTTCCAGAGGGTTCCTACCGTCTGTGGATCAATGTCGACGGCAAAAAGACCTACATGAACTTCCGCGTCATGGGAAACACAAAAATCGACGTGGTGAACAAAGACATGACCTATGCAGGCAACGCCTCTACCATATACCCAAAAGGCACTGCATGGAACTTTGTTGGCGCAGCAACCGCAGGAACGATGGTTCCGATCTACATTTCAAAAATTTCGGGAACCACGCTCGACCTTGAAGGCGCAGCCGGCGAATCCTACAAAATCTATTACGATCCGGAATTCAACGGAGCAATCTACACGGCAAGGGAAAATGGAGAATTCGTCACAAGCAAAACTCCTCTCACGGTAAACCCATCTGGCGTAGACACGCTATGGGTAACCATTCCTCTGAATGCAATGCATTCCGCCGTTGACTCGGTGCAGCTAAGCGTAAGCACGCTTAAGGCGACCATCGTATTCTATGCCCCCTATATCGTTTTTGCAAACAACATCGCTCGCGACGCTAGCGGCAACATCGTATCTTGGAAAGTAATAAGCAGCGATCCCGATTCTTTGAATGGAGTCCCATACTTCAATTGGCTGGGTTCAGAAATATCGCTCCCCGTACTTGCGTTAAACTCGAAAGACTCTTCGCTTTGCACTGAATGTTCGTTCGACCTGTTCACGCTGCAAAAGTCAAACGGGCTGACGCTCCAGATCAACAACATCGTGAACGGCGTCGGGTCCGTTTTTGTGAGCAGCAGCCAAGCATACGAAGACAGCGCAGCAAGCATCAAAATTGCAAGCGCAATCAATTCGTCCCTACTATCGGCAAGCTACGGCAACATGCATTTCAAGATGCCTCCTGTGCCATACATAACGGAAAGCGAAATTTATGACGGAACCGGACCGACAGCGCAACTGGACATTCCGTCCCCATACCACGAAACAAACAAAAACTACCGAGACGGCATTGCAGACTCCATACGCATCATCTACAACAGGCCGCTCATAGCGGATTCACTGCCAAAAATGATTTGCGTTCTCTGGGATAGTTCAAAGGCATTTTCATTCAATGCCGCCGCATCTCTCAGCCAATACGGCGAAGTTTCCGCAGGCGATTCCCAAATTTCCTGTTCCGATACGATCGGCTATTTTGACATTGTCAAGGCCTGGAATTCCCGCACGCCAAATACAGACAGCATTCTTGCCATTGGCGGGCTGAACCTGTCACAAGGCATGCGCACGGCAGGCTCCGGCAAAATCACCTCCTACATGAACTTCCTGAACTATGGCAAACTGACGGTACAGCCTTTTGACAAACAGATTTCAGAAAAAATAGCTCCGATAATCACAAAGGCATACTTCAAGATTGACAAGGACAATAGGGAACTCAACCATATTGAGATTCTCTTTTCGGAACCGGTGTCGCACCCGGATTCAGTCGATTTGACAAAAGCCTTCTCGTACTACATGCCTTCAGCTTCAAAATATAGCGTTGACCAAAAGTTCGACACCCCCGCATCCACTGAGGCTGCCAACATTTATCAATCCATTGCAGAAGTTACATACCAGCATGTTAGCGACCGCAACGTATTCAAGACGCCATTGGTCGGAGACTACATACGTTTTGCCCCGGGCGTCCTTTCTGACACGCTCGGCAATTTCCCGACCTCGTACGAAATTGCAAGCCCCTCGCCCTGGGCAACCATTACCGGGGACCTTGAAGTCACCGTAAAAATTTCGGAAAAGAAATTTGCAAAACTGGACCCTTCCAGCGAAATCACGAAGAAGCACCAAAAGAACAAGGAAGTAACATCCATTGCCTTGTTCCCGCTGGGAGCAACCATTGCCGATGTCGCTTCTAACGATTCCCTTGCAGGCACTATCGGGCACTGGATAGCAATCGACTTGCCGGAACTGTACGAACAGTACAAGCGAATGGACGATTCCCTGGACATCGGTGACTTGACCATTTTCTATTCTATCCAATACTTCACAAACCTTGGAAATTTCGTGGCATCGGAAAATGGGAAAATCGTTTGCGATGACGAACGGATATTCGGCGAAGGCGAGAGCTGCATCAGCAATCCGGGCAACTTCTACATTGGCTGGAACGGCATTACAAATGAAGGCAGGCTGGTCGGCACTGGCGCCTACCTGACATCCTTTACATGGTATGTACAGATTGGCGGGTACGCAAACCGAGTCAATCAAATTAATACATTTGGATTTAAACGCACTAAATAAACACTGAGGTCATTATGAAAGCTAGATATTGTTTGCCGCTTCTTTTTACAGCAGCCCTCATCGGCTGCTCCGATGACAGTTCCAATTCTCCGGCCCCGGAATCCTCATCTTCTGTCGAAGAGTCCTCTTCTTCCGTTTCTGAATTTGCGCCGATCATTTTTGAAAAGCTCGACAAGAGCCAGATGATTGCAGGCGAATCCTTCAAGCTCGGCCTCACCGGAACCGTTCTCATTGACGCAGAAAATTCCGAAGTGGCAGACGCTTCCGATTCCAAGCTCGACAGCGTTGTTGTCAAGGTCAACAATCTTGACACAAAGAATACTGTGGTTTCCTTGAACGTAAAAGCAGATTACCCTACAACTAGCGTCGGCTTGAACTCTGCAGAAATCATGTTCGACGACCTTGGCGGCTGCGGCAAGTTCCGTGCCTACATTTGGGCCTATGCAAGCGGTACTTCCAGGGAAGTTTACTCCGCTGTAGATTCGCTCGATTTCGAGAAGGCAGAATCACTCTGCAAAGAAGTCGAAGAACCGGAAAGTTCCTCTTCCAAGGAAGAAATTTCTGAATGCACCCCGATGAAAAAGGGAGGCTCCGTCGTCGTTTCTACCATGAGCGATGGCGAAGGCCGCTTCGTGAACTTTGCTACCGGCAAAGTTTCCACTGCAGAAGACGACATGCAGGCGATGCTTGCCATTGACGAATACGATGCCCTCTATTTGAAGACCATTGCAAGCGGTCTTGAAATTGGCGAAGATTCCGGCAATTTCAGAGCAGGCGTCGTTCCTGAGGAAGTTTGCCTTGAAAAGGTCGCCATTTACGAAAGCACCCGCGGTTCCGAAGTGGAGCTCGCGGCAAACGCCTGGTTCGTCCTTGAAGAAGGCGAAACGACATACCTCATTCTTGCAGGCAAAATTGTCAACGGCGAAAGCGGTTCCTCCGTAGAGCTCACTTACTGGAAAAAGTAAACAGCCTCTTTAGGCAACCTCTAAACTTTTCTTGAAAAACAAATGCCTCGCCGTATCGGCGAGGCATTTTGTTCAGAAGATGCAAGCAACCTGTATTCTGTGCTCTGTCTTCTGTGTTCTTTTTTTACTTCTGCTGATTCTTGAGGAGATCGCGAATTTCAGTAAGAAGAACCTGTTCTGCCGGCGGCGGAGGTGGTTCAGCAGGTGCTGGAGCCGGGGCTTCTTCCTTCTTGCGCATTTCCTGCATAAAGCCGAGGAACTTCTTCATGACGAGGAAGACGACGATAGCGATGATGAGGAAGTCAACGACGCCACCGATGAAGTTACCGTAAGGAATTGCAACACCAGCTTCAGTGGTGTAAACGAGTTCCTTGAGGCCTGTGCCGGCATCCTTGCCACCGCCCATGGCGATGATGGCCGTAACGCCCGGCATAACGATGTCATTTACGAAAGAGGTAACAATTTTACCGAATGCACCACCGATGATAACACCGATAGCCATGTCGACAATGTTGCCCTTGAACGCAAATGCCTTGAATTCTTCCATGAGGGAAGAGGCTTTACCTTTAATGGACATTTTTTTTACTCCTGTAGTTAGGTTGGCTTAAAAATAAGTAATTTTTTTTGAAAGGGGCGATATTTTATTCTTCCAATGCCCAAATGCTCCGTTTATTATTTCTAACTTTTTACAAAATCCTGTTCTCTGTCTTCTGTACTCTACCCTATGACTTGGCTCTTTTTTGCACTCGCTTCGGCTCTTTTTCTAGGCATTTACGATATTTGCAAAAAACGGGCCGTAGACAAGAACGCCGTCTGGCCCCTGCTCCTGATCTGCAGCCTCACAAATGTCGTTTTGCTCCTGGTCTACAAAATCCCCGAAGCTCCGGCTCTGAAAGACCATTTGACCTTGCTCGTGAAGGCGGCCATCGTCACATCCAGCTGGGCGTTCACCTACAACGCCATCGCCCACCTGCCGCTTTCCATTACATCGCCAATCCGCGCGACCGCTCCGATCTTTACGATTTTCATGGCCACCCTGTTCATGGGTGAACGCCCCATGGCCCTGCAGTGGGCTGGCATTGTCTGCTGCTTTGGCGGCCACATCCTGTTCAGGATGGCCGGGCGCGAAACAGGCAGCAAATACTGGAAAAATCCTTTTGTAATCGCCATGTTCGTGGGCACGTTTCTTGGCTCCTGCAGCGGCGTGTACGACAAGGTTCTTTTGCAGAGACTCGGCTATGAGCCGTTCGTTCTGCAATTCTGGTTCAATGTCTACATGTGCGTAATCCAGGGGCTCGTCGTTGCCCTGTATTGGTACCCGCGTCAAAAGAAGGGCCTTGCAAAACCATTCAAGTTCAAGTGGATCATGCTGCTTGTGGGCGTGTTCCTGCTCATTGCCGACCGCTTCTATTTTCTTTCGCTCCACGAAGAGGGGACGCTCGTTTCGCTCGTCACCATCATCCGCCGCTCCAGCGTAATCATCTCGTTCCTTGCGGGGCTCATCATATTCAAGGAGCGCAACAACCTTAAAAAATGGAGCGCTCTCGGCGCCATTCTTTTGGGCCTCACACTTATCGGTTTGGCTTCGCTATGATCAAAATTCTTTTTGTATGTCACGGCAACATTTGCCGAAGCCCGATGGCTGAGTTTGTAATGAAGAAGATGGTGAAGGATCGTGAAAGTGACCTTCGCAAGGCTGGCCTTACGCCAGATGATTTTGAAATCGCAAGCGCTGCTACGAGCACGGAAGAAATCGGCAACCCGGTCTACCCGCCGGCAAGGCGAATGCTAAACAGGCACGGCATCAACTGCGACGGCCATGCAGCGCGCCAGGTAACTCAACGCGACTACGACCATTACGATTACATTGTACTGATGGATCGCAACAACCTGCGGAACCTGCGCTGGAACATTTCGGACGCACAGTATAAGGACGACGCCCACAAAATTTCCATGATGATGGATTGGACGAGCCGCCCGGGCGATGTTGCAGACCCATGGTATACGGGCGACTTCGAAGCCACCTGGCAAGACGTGAACGAAGGCTGCCGCGGGCTTTTGGCCGAATGCCTTGCAAGCAAGTTACTGCGCTAGCCTGTAACGGGTTCCGCGCCCGCCCTTAGTTTTTTCAAGCACGCCCTTCTGCACCATATCCTGCAAATCGCGAAGTGCAGAATCGTGCGAAATACTTGCAAGCTTTGCCCACTCCGTCGAAGAAACTTCCGCACGGTCGGCTTGCAGGCCGCCTTCCTGCAAATATCGCACTAAATCCAGTTCGCGGCTAGAGAGCGGCGTGCTGCCAAGCTTCAACGAAATTTTCGCTCCCGAAATTTTTGCGCCGAACAGGCCCTTCGATGTTTCTATGGACAAATTCATTTGTTCCACAAACCAAAGGAGCCACGGCGTAATTTCGCCGTTGCCACTTTGCACCTTCAAGATGTTCTCGTCAAAAACCGGCCTGTTCGCAAGCATCTGCGCAAACAGCGAATAGAACCTGCGCGAAGAATTTTCACTTTTGGAAAGCTGGATTTGCGCAAGCAGCCAGGCGAGCACCAGATTGCCATTTTCAAAGGGGCGAATCGTCAAAAACCAGAACATCGAAATGGCGGCCTTCAGCACCTCGTCCATTTCGGACTCATTGAAAAAGCGAAGAAAACGCGACAGCTCGCGGGGAATGCGTTCCGGCTCCACGCCGGGAACAGTTCCTGCAGAGTTTCTAAAGCGACCGCCGCCGCGCACGCACGAAGCATGCCATGCACTCAGGCGCTCGTCCGTAACTTCGGTGCCAAAATTGCGCACCGTCGCCAAAAATTTTTCCTTCACCGAATCTTGCAATTCGAGCGAGTCTGCAAAGAACACAGCTTGCAAGTCCTGCTCCAGGCAGCCTGCCGCATCTTCTGCAGAAAGCACCATGGCGGCGACGCCCAAAAGCTTGCCCTGCTCCATGCGGGCCTTGCAGAGTGCGTTTGCCACCGCCCCCTGCTGGTAGCGGAACTTGGTCCAGTCTGGATATTGGTAAATGTAAAGCATAGGAATGTTAATTTCCAGTGTTTAGGATCTAGGATTTAGTGAATGTTGATTTCCAGGGTTTTAGGGTATAGGGTTCAGGGTCTAGGGTATAGAATAGACGAGAGGGGTTGGGGAATTTCAGAATTAAGAATTTTAATTATTCCAAATACCGACTTCTAGGACTTCGCTCGCCAAGACAAGGTAATCTACAAATCCTTCCTACTACCTACTTCCTACTAACTACTATCTTCCGTCTTCTGACTTCTGTCTTCCGTCCTCTTATTTCTGTCCTCTGTTCTCTCAATAAAATATACGCATTTTATGCGTAGTTAACAAGAGCCTGGCCTAGCATTTTCTTTTGATTTTTTATGTTCCTCGCCAGATTTCACTTTAAATCTTAAAAAAGAACGGCAAAGAACATCTTGAAAATCTATTAAAATCAACAAGTTACGCCATATAAACGCAAATTATGCGTACAAAACGAATGTTTTTCACCACCACCCAAAAAAGCTCTTGCATTCTACAAAAATGCAATCTATCTTTGGCTCGTTCAATTAAAGGAGTAAAAATGTACTACGAATCAATCAAAGTTTTGGACTGCACCATCCGCGATGGCGGTCTCGTAAATAAGCACGACTTTAGCCTCGAATTTGTTCGCCGCCTCTACCAGCTGCTCTCCCAGGCTGGCGTTGACTACATGGAAGTCGGTTACAAGAATTCCCCGGATCTTTTTGACCCGAAGGAATACGGCCCGTGGAAGTTCTGCGAAGACGATCTTTTGTGGAAGCTGAAAGACGGCATGCCGGAAACCAAGATGAAGCTTGCCGTCATGGCAGACGTTGGCCGCGTTAACCTCGACGCCATCAAGCCAGCAAGCGAAAGCCCATACGACATGGTTCGCGTAGCAAGCTACGTAAAGAACATCGACAAGGGCATTGAACTTGTAAACACATTTGCCGACCTCGGTTTCGAAACCACGCTCAACATCATGGCAGTAAGCCGCGACCGTGGCCCGGCCCTCGACGAAGCTCTCGACCAGGTTGACAAGGAATGCAAAGCCAACGTGCTTTACCTCGTTGACTCCTTCGGCAACTTCTACCAGGAAGAAATCGACCAGCTCGCACGCCGCTACCGCAGTCACACAAGCAAGACTCTCGGCTACCACGGCCACAACAACCAGCAGCTCGCATTCAGCAACACAATCCAGGCAGTTCTCAACCACATCGACTTCCTCGATGCATCTGTTTCTGGCATGGGCCGTGGCGCAGGCAACTGCTGCACCGAACTCCTCCTCAGCTTCCTCAAGAACCCGAAATTCGACGTTCGCCCGATTCTTGACGCTATCCAGGAACTCTTCCTCCCGCTGCAGCAGAAGTTCGAATGGGGCTACATCATTCCGCAGATGATTACCGGTTCCTTGAATTTGCACCCGAAGGATGCCATCGAAGTCCGCAAGACCGAAGACAAGGATAACTACCGCAAGTTCTATGAACGCATGATGAACCAGGAATAATTCCTAGCTCAATGAATTAAACAGAAATGAGCCCGGCCAAAAGCCGGGCTCATTTCTGTTAGGCAAATTCGCGTTCAAACGCATCGAAATTCTCGGTTTCCCTTGAACTGCAGTAGATTGCAAATTCAATGTGCTTAAAACAACCTTCAAATTCTTTTAGCACATCCTTGAATGCCTTTGCGACAACCTTCGGGTCGTTCATGAAGGCACCGCAGCCAAAAGCACCAAGTACAAGGACTTCGTCTCCGTTTGCTGCTGCAATCGAAAGAATGTGCCGTGCACGCTTCACATGGATTTTATACAGTTCTTCATTTGGCATGGAATCCACAAGCCTTAAATTCGGAGCTGCACAAGTCAAAACATCTACACTAAACCATTCACTTTCTGGCAAGCGTTCCGGAAAATCGGTATCCGACTTAATCACGTAAATGTTCGGCATATAAATGCAGCCGTCCGTGTAAAGCGGATTTTTTGCCACATTATGAATTTTGTAATACTTCTCACGCAGTGAGTTTCGGTTAAGGCAGGGGAAAAGTGTAGAGCAACGGCAAAGCGATTCTTCTTGCGCACGGCTGCCAGATTCTACGCCACCGCCCGGGTGTGTTGCCGAGGCAAAATTGAGAACCGCGATTTTCGAACCCGGGAATTGCTTTTTTAAAAGACCTGCCGCTTCAAAGGACCTGTGCTTTGTCACGTCATAGGTAGTTTTACAATCGCCATGTTCAAATGTCGGCGTTTCGCCCTCTAAATACAACACAGTTTCGTTTGCATTTGCGACTGCGTTCCTGAGCTTTTCGGAAGCACCGATCATTTCAAGAGTATCCTTGAAAATGGAAACGAGTTTTGTTCTTATGTTCTGACTTTGCATAATAATTTTCCTATTATACATATATAGATTAAAAATCAAAAAAGGAAAGCGGAATATTTTCATAAAAAAATTTATATTAAGGATAAATTCAAATCAGGAGACTTCTATGGCAAACGAACTTGATGAAATGACAGGGAACGTCAACGCAGAAGGTCGCGATATCAATGTTATCGAAAAGCAGCTTCCCATTCGCGTAGGGTTCGGTTCCGTCCTTTTTGAAATTTTGCTTTGGGTCTGCGGAATTATCCCTGGCATCATTTTCATATTCATGAAAGTTGGGGCAAAAAATTACTTTCAGCAACTGCAGCAAAAGTTGCAGGCAGACGCTTCTACCATAGACAACTACCTGGAACAGCGCGTGCAGATTTTGCAGAATGTAGCCCCGCTCGTAAACAAGGCTATCGACCTGGATAAAGATGTCATGAAGACAGTTGCCGCCTATCGCGGCGGCGCCCACATTACAGACGAAACCCGTAACGAAATTTCGCAAAGCCTCGACAGAAGCTTTGGCCGCCTGTTCCCGCAGGTGGAAGCATACCCGGAACTGAAGGCGCACAAGGCAATCGCCGATGCCATGCAGCAAAACGACTACCTGCAGCGCGAAATCACGGCGGCGCGCAACCTGTACAACGACACAGTAAACCAGTGGAACACCGATGTCTATGCCTGGCCAACAAAGATGATCGTCGCGGCACGCAATGGCTACACCACGCGCATTCCGTTTACAGCTTCTGCCGAAACAAAGGCTCGCGCACGCAGCACATTCTTTTAAGCCGCAATGGAAGACATAGTTTACGAACCGCTCGCAAGCTATCGCGATAAATTCTGCAGCGCATTCCGCAAGAATGCCGAAGACGCATTCCAGGAAATTGCAGAAAAGGCTGGCATCGATAAAGAAGCAAATAAAAAGCTGTGCCTAGAAATTGCAAACCTGGAAAGCAGTCTCGATGACCTAAAAAAAAGACGCTCCCGTCTAAATTTAGTACGCGTTATTCTTTGGATTTTTGCAATAACGCTATGCTGCATTTTGCCGCTTGGCGTATGCGAGCAAGCCATAGGAATCGCCTGCCTTGTCATAGGCATATCCATTGTACTTTTCATATTCATTTCGCTAAATAAAAAAATCAGGGAAGCAAACGAAGAAATAGAAGACCTCGATTTCAACGTAAAGCAAAAAAAGAACGAAGCCTGGAAACAGATGGAACCCCTGAACAGCCTTTTCAGCTGGGACATTCCGGCAAGGCTAATCGAAAAGACGATTCCCATACTTCACTTTGACCCGTACTTTACCAAAGAAAGAATGGCGGAGCTTGAAAATGACTTTGGCTATGACAATTCCCTGAACGAAGACGCTTCGGTCATTTATTCGCAAAGCGGGAGCATTAACGGCAACCCGTTCGTAGTGGCAGAAGTCAAGACGACCCACATGGGGACTGAGACATACACCGGGCACAAGACAATCCATTGGACAACAACCACGAAAGGCTTTGACGGCAAATACCACAGGGTTTCAAGATCGCAGACGCTTACGGCAACTGTCGAAAAGCCATGCCCCAAATACAGCAAGGAGAAGTTTGTTCTTTACGGGAACGAGGCCGCTCCAAATTTAAAGTTCTTGAGAATTCCAGCCGGGCTAAGCGAAGACGGATTCTTCCAGGATTTCAGGCGAAAGCAAAAGTTGAAGGAACTGCAAAAATTTTCAAGAAACCTTGAAGACGATTCCGACTACACGCTAATGGCTAACCATGATTTCGAAGTCCTCTTTGAAACCAAGAACCGCAACAACGAAGTGGAATACAGGTTGCTGTTTACGGCACTTGCACAAAGGCAGATGCTGAACCTGATCAAGGATTCGACCCATGCCTTTGGCGATGACTTCAAGTTCCTAAAGCAGCAAAAAATCAACTTGATCATTCCAGAACACTTAAAAAAATTAAGGCTAGACACAAACCCGAATCAATTTGCCGACTTTGACTTTGAACGCACAAAAAGCAACTTCGTAAGCATCAACCAGGAATACTTTAGGGCAGTCTATTTTGCAATGGCGCCGCTCCTTGCGATACCGCTCTACCAGCAAATGCGCACGCGCAAAACCATTTACGGCGACGAAAACCAAAAGTCATCTTACTGGGAATGGGAAGCCATCGCAAATTCGCATGGCGTGGAAGCCTTCAAGCACAGGGACTGCATCACGGATTGCATACTGAAGACTTCCTTATCCGACGAAAACGAAAAAAGCGCAATCGTCAATGTTACCGCCCACGGCTACGCAGGCGAAAAATGCGTTGACTATGTAAGCGTTCTGGGCGGCGACGGCAAACGCCACAAGGTTCCCGTGGAATGGATCTTGTACACGCCAATATCCAAGACAAGCTCCATGCTTATCGAAGAACACCCGGAACTTGCAATCGGCATCATGGCAAAAACCGATTTCTACAAAAACGGCATGACGCTCCGAAGGGGCATTTACTCAAAGAAAGGATAATCTACTGGTCGCAAGTCCCAAGCTTGCCGATGGCAAAAATCTTGAAGGATGCGCGAATGCCCGGCTGGAAATACTTGAAGTGAACCTGGCTTACATTCTTTACCACATCATCGCGGTTCAACTTTTTTCCCCAGCCCTGCTGCACGAACTTGTCCCAAGAAACATCGGCATTGATAATGCTTGACGTTGCAGGAAGTTTTGCCTGGTAGTAGTCAAAGCTCGTGATGGAGCTGTCGTTTGGAGAACGAAGCGTGATGAACATGTCTTCAGTCGATGTATAGACCACGCAAAAGCCCTTCCAATTCGTAAGGTCGTTGCCGTTCCCTTCCAAGCCAGAAACATCAAAGCCCACAATGGTATATGGCTTGTCTACATCGCCCAGTTCCGAAATGCCGTACAGGTAACCGTACTTATCGCGCGATGCAGCTTCAAAGCCGTAACCCAGATCGCCGCCCGGCCAAACTACATTGGAAGATTCATCGGTAGTCCACCAGATATAACCAAAGGTATCGCTGCCGTCGTCCAGTTCCGTGTTGACACGGCTGCAGACTTTACCACGGTCGGGGTCAGAAACATAGCGGCAGTCTCTTGGGCAGTACATGGAGCCGGAGCAATCCAGTTCAGAAATTTTTGCCACAGTATCCATTGCTACCACAGGGTATTCCGTAGTATATAGGCTCTCTTTTTCTACGAACAGCTCGTAAAGTTCCCAGTGCCCTTCCTTGCAGCGGAACTTGGATTTATAAAGTTTGGATTTCGTATTGATGTTTGGCAGAATTGCCCCTTCCATTTCGGAGTTGCATACATTCAAACCATAAGCACCATTCCAGAAAAGTTCCACATACTTTTCGAAGGCAGGAATCTTTTCAGAAATTTTCCAGGAAAGAATATTCTTACGAATGGAATCCAGGTTCGCGCTGTAGGCTTCGTCTGCTGCAAAGGCCTTGGCGGTAGAATCGTCCCAGACACCGTCCTGCTGGATATCGCCCACAAAGTCAGCAACAGCCTTGGAGAACTCGGACTCCGTGCGGCCCAACTGCATCAGCACAGAAACAGCAAGCAGGGCGGCGTTGGATTCACCCTCGCCAAAGATGTTCAAGTCTTCAGGGCTTGCGTCCAAGGAGTCCTTCACGAAGGCAGAAAGGATTTCGCGGTCAGCCTGGAGTTTTGCGTCCTTCACGGAAAGGCTGTCATTATGGACAAGCCAAAGGGCGCGCTCGTATTCCATGTGGGTAAGCAAATTGATATTCACGTTTTCGCGGTCAGAAAGGTCCGTCAATGCATTCAAGGTGATGGGGCTTGCCGTAATCTTGCCAGTCAGTTCGCTGTAATACGGGCCGGTTGCCTCGAGCAGGGCGTACTGGGATTTCAGATTGATGTGCGCTACCGAGAAGTCGCCATTATCGCTGGTGACTGCGCCCTTGAACACGCTACCGGTCTGAATCATCGAAGAACCTTCCAGTTCAAAGACCTGTATCTTGGAACCGTTAATGAGCGGCCCCTTCTGAGACACGCCCGCAACAACCTTGTCCACAATGGCAATCGAGTTTTCGGCTTCGGTAGTACCGCCTGCATGGGAATCTCCATCGGAGCAAGCAAAAAAGGACAAAGCCGAAAAACAAAGCACAACAGGAAATCTACGTTTCATCTTTTTCTTCTTTAGAATACGTTAGTGGAAACAATTGAAAATTCATCTGGTAGACGCGATCGGATTCTTTGTCATTTGTCGTAATCGCCACTACCTTTCTGCGGAACTCTTCCAGTTCCTTTAAAATCTGTTCGTAAGAATTTTTGCTGATGCCAAGGGTCAGCGCAGAAAAATTCCTTTCTGAAGTCGGGATAGTATCCAGAGTATCCAAGGCAAGGGTGCTCATCTGCCTATGGAAATTCCTGACGGCAAGGGACGCCACGGGAATAGGCCCAGTGGCAACACTCTTCTCTGTCATCTCGTAATTTCCGTCGGCGCCTTCCCTAAGCATGCCGTTCTCCATCAGAAAACGGATGGCATTTTCAACCTCCGCCGCGGACACCTTCGGGACACAGTGCTTTGCCATCTCGGAACAGTCGGCGTGACCCAGAGTCGGTGCCAGTTCACGGATAGTCGGATAGATCCAGGAGGAGAAATAGCTGTAGTGGGCATCATCAATTGCGCCCACCTTATGCTCCTTGGCAATTGCCCTCATGGTCTCGTAGGCGGCCTTACGGTCGGCATCGCGCTTTGCCTGGTTGAACTCCACTAGGTTCTGGAAAAAATCCAGCTCGTAACCGGCCAGGTTCATGGCCTCGCCCACCTTGCGGACCACCTTCCTGCTCAGTCCGTTCTTGCCATCGCATACAAGCTTCAAGAACACCGGCGAAGAGTAGCCCGCGCGGGCGGCAAAATCACGCCACGAAAAAGCAGAGGTCCGCTTCTTTTCGGAGTAAAAGTCCTGCATGAACTTGCGATAATCCAGGTATTCGAGTATCGACTTCATTTCGTTTCCAAATTTAGGTTTTTACAAACACAGGTTTTCAAAAGCATTTACAAAGGTAAAGCACTGCCTGTATTCTAAGTGTGTATCGTATCGCAATATAGAAATAAAAATACTAAAAACAAACGATTTTATTTAAAATAAATCGTTTTTCGTATCGTATTTGATATTGACATTTAAGTTTTCATTGCCTATTTTTCATTGCACGACGCATCTCATTTTAATAAAGGACGCCATATCATGAACCAAAATAAACATGCAAATTCACTACTGCTCACCCTTTTGCTTACCCTGATAGGGTTCGGCTCCATCCCGGCAGAAGCAAAGGCCGTTGAAAAGTTCATTACAATCGGAAATCTGGATTGGATGACTGAAAACGTGAACACAAAGACCGCTTCTTCCTACTGCTATGATGGTAAGGAAGCAAACTGCGACAAGTATGGTCGTCTCTATAACTGGGACGCCGCACGGAAAGTCTGCCCCGATGGCTGGCATCTGCCTTCCCTCGCAGAATGGAAAACTCTTGGCCCCTTCGGCAATTTAAAGGCAGAACATAGCTGGGAAGCAGGAAACGGAGGCGATAACACAGATTTTGCCGGTCTGGCAGCAGGTTTCCGAAACAGCAAGGGCAAATTCGAACTTCTCGGCAAGCGCGGCGATTTCTGGACAAGCGATGAAACCGATTCCCAAAAGGCAAACTACTGCTATCTTAGTGGCAAGAGTGTTGACCTGGCCTGCAATTCCTACTCCAAACAAGGGGCCATGTCTGTACGCTGCGTTCGTGCGGCAAAGAGAGACATGCCCGACGAATGCTACGATACCGATGGAAATTTCCTGGGAGACGAAACTTGTGCAGGCATCATGGCCATGGCTAGCGGCAATTCGGGCAACCTGGACGATAAGGGAGAAGTGGGAAAAGAGCAGGAAGAGTATAGCAAACCTAGTTCCAACGAAAAACACGGCCCTTCCATCAAGAGCGAAAATCTCGGGGTTCTCGGCTACATCATCTTAGCCCTTGTCATCATTTCCTTAATCGCCTACATCTTCGTATTCATCAAGAGCAGAAAGGACCAGGAACTCGTCTTCTTTATCGGCGGCAAAACAGGCCTGATCGTCACACTGGCCGCATGGATTATCCTTATGATTGACGCCATTTACATGTGGGCAAGAGCATCATCAATCGGTGCCGCCCCCATTGTCATTGCAGTCGTCATGGGCATAGGAATCATCGTAAGCATCGTACTTGCTGCAAAGGCTTCCGTGGGCTGGAAGAATCGCGTCATGTCAGTTTATGGGCATCTCTACACTGTAATCGTAGCACTCCTGATTGTGCTTACAATTGTAGCACTATTCCTTGGCAACTGGGCTTCCCAAAAAGCAAAAATCCGTTATGGCGAAAAAGTCTGGGTTGACAGCAACGACATCTTCTCCGTCGGCATGCGAGCCCTGCTCCGCGTACTCTGGGGATTCTGCAAGGATTTCCAACTGTAGGATAATATTACTCTAGAATCATCAAAGCGGATTCCCATAAATGGGAATCCTTTTTTTTTCAAAAATAAAATTCAAGATTGCACAACCAAAATGCGCCGTATCCCAAGCGTGTATCGTATCGTTACAATCAAACAAAATAGTATCGTATTCGTGTATTTTAAAGAAAAAAGCCATTTTTCGTATCGTATTTAACATTGACAAATATATTCATGCAATTTATATTTGAAAGCAACCAATTCAAAAAAAAGGAAATAATATATGATCAAAAAAATTATGACCGTCACGACTATCGCCGCGCTCTCCTGCGTTTTTTTCGCTTGCAAGAGTGACATAGAAAAATGCAAAGAAGATCAAGACATGAAGGCATGCCAGAGCGCTGCTGAAAAATGCATGGAAAACCCCGATTATTCCAAAGAATGTCGAGCTATCAAAAGGGCTGTAAACAGACTCAACAACCTATAATTTTTTAAGGGTCAAAAAAATGAACAAAATTTGCGCAGCCGCCATCTTGGCAACTTCATTAGCAGTATCAAATGTTTTTGCAGAAAAGCAAAACTGCATGGACGCTTTTTCCAACAACGATGTCAACCAGGCTTTGGTTCTAAAATTCGCCACCGGGAATTACCACATCGGTAAACGTAAACCGAAAATGAACGACATTATGGAATGGTCGGCAACATGCGGTTGGATAAGCGAACTCATAAGCAATCCAGAAACAACAAAGGAATGGGGAGCAAATTACGAAATCGCAGAAGAAGTGAACGATTACATATCCGGCTTGGTCTATTACGTCCTTACAGGAAAATTAATCAACAAAGATGATATCGTTCTCTGCAGAATCAACCAGCAATTGCAAGAAGACGTCGCCTTCCAAAAGATTCCAGCCGCAAGCTGGTCTCAGTTCGGTATCGCAGGACAGCCCAAATACATTCCACTGGGTAGAAAAACCTGTCAAAAATACGATACTTCCGCGCTAGATTTTGAATAATCAATCTTTTTTGCAAAAGAGGACTTCCCCACGGAAGTCCTCTTTTTGTCTTCAATGGCACAGCCTAAAATAAAAATCTACTTGACAATCCACTCGCCAATGGTGCGCTTTTCCGCATCAAAGGCGACGCCGATCTTGAACAACTTTTTTGGCGAACCGTCGGCCTTTTTTGTAACTGTGTAAGGCACCAGGTAGCCCTTGTCGTCAATTTGCCTGAGAGCGTCTTCAGCAGTGCCATTTGCATCTAGCTTGAATTCAAAAACGTAAACGCTGTCGGCAGTTTCTACGACTGCGTCGGCGCGGCCTGCGGCGGTGCGTTCCTCGCAACGTACAAGGCACGGCGTTGCAAAGCTGCGACCGCCGAGTTTACTCAAGCGGGCATTGCCGAGCCGCATTATATGCATACGAAGCATGCCATATAACAAAACTCAAAAAGACTTCAGATACTCTTCCACGTTCAGGTAATTAACTCCGTCAATCACCTGTGAAGCGCCGCGGTAAATCACGTTCTTGCTTACAATGGTACCGTAACGGAATTCCGTATCGCGGCACTTTTTTGCCTCCTTCAAGTGGCGATACTGCTCTTTTGCCACGATTTCGGAATGCTTGATTTCATAGATTTCGCAGGTCGCTTTTTCAGAGTTCGCCACAACCATGTCGAACTCGCCAACCGCAAACTGCAACTTAAAAACATGGCAATCAGGTCGCGCCATTCTGGTCTCGAGCAACACGATTTCTTCCATCATGCGGCCCTTGATTTCATTGAGAATGCGTTCCGCAATGGACTTACGTTCCACAAAGGAGCAGCTACGAAAGGCATCGTCCAGCAAAAGGGAATCTATCAGAGCCTTTGCCTGAGCATAGCGAAGTCCCGGCTGTGAAATCGCGGTCAACCGCTCCCGTTGATTGAAATTCCCGAAGTTTTCCACATCAATGTCAACCGTCAAATCCAGCAAGTCAAGGTATTCACGAATTTCCCGTACATGGTCCTGGGAAATAGCGACTCCCATCTCCTGACGATTTTTCACATCAAGACTTTTCATCAACCGTGCAGTAACCTTCACCACATCTACCCGGTCCAAAATATCCGTAGGGCGGAACCTGTCCCTGCGCAAATTCTTCGCAGACAAGCTCAAATCACTTGAGCGAAAATCACGGGTCAGCACGTCCAAGGTAAAACGATGGTTGATATCCTCTACAATGCGGTTGATGGCATTGGTCAGCTCACCCGCCTCGTACAGAGATTTCAACGAACGAAAGTGGCCTTCGTACTGGTAGCACTTCAGGGAATGCTGAATGTTCTTCGCGATGGCGCTGTCCACATACTCATTGGCGCTCTTCACATTCGCAAAGGTAAAGCGGTCCTTATTGTATTCACGGCCGCCCATGCTCATGGTACCGCCATATTGAATGTACTCATCAATACCATTCATTCCAAGAACACGCTCAAACTCGCGATACGGAATAAATGTGGTATGCAACATTTCCGCGCGATCGTAAAGCTGTTCATCCTCAGAAAAAACAAAGCCCAGGGAATCCGTACCCGAAAGCACAATCTTCATGCCGCAAGAGGCAAACACATCTGCAAACAGGGCCGCACCCTCGATAAAGTCCGCAAGCATGGTCACCTCGTCGATGAATACATACTTGAAGCCCCTCGCCTCCAAAATTTTAAGGTCGCTGTTCAAGTCTGCAAGACTGTTCCTTGAATTCACCTGAATAAAAGCCGACTTTATCAAATCCGCAGGCGACATTTCCCCAAACAGCTGACGAATCAAAGTTGTCTTACCCGTGCGTCGAAGCCCATACAGAATGAAAACACGGTCGTTGCCTGGGCCATAAATGTAATCGTGCAGACGCTCAAAGCCATCGCGCTTTTTCCACTGCAAAACATTGGCAGCAAAATTCGTAAGGGCAGCCCCAACCTTTACTTCCGTCTTGAAACTTTGCGTATCAAAGCCCATGGAACCCGCATTATAAACTACTAAATCTTCGCGAAGCAACAAGCCATTCGTAAGCGACGCTGCAACCGACTTCGCCGCCTTGCGTTGTTCAATCTCTGCCAAAAGCGACGGCAGCTCATCGCCCTTCACGCGGCGGGAACGCTGCTTGCCATCTTCCATCCACTGGTAATACGCATAACGCTTACCGTTGATAGTCTTATAGGTGATTCCGCCGATGCTCTTCGTCATAATGTTCCGCCCTTTTGCGCGTTTTTCTCATTTTAACTTAAAATTTAACTTATTAAGTTAAACAAGGCAAGATTTTCTAGAAAAAGACGGAATAATACCTTATGTCTTTGGAATATTGCGCCATTGAGCAACACAAGGGTTTTACCAAATCTCAATATTTTGGGGATAATAATTTCGCAGTTTCGAGAAAAAGTATATTTTTTCATCAAAGGTAAAATATGAACAAGACATTCCTTGAAAAGACAAAAATCCTAGGAGCCACAGGCGCCCTTTGTGCCATGGGCGGGTACATCTGCGGTGATAAAGTTGACGAGCATGACAAGCTTGAGCAAGAAAGACAACCTTACGAAATCGCCCGGGAGGTGATGGAAGAAGCCGCCCAGAAGCAAAACGAATGGCTGGCACGGCAGGAAAAGCTCAACTCAACCATCTCGTATTACAGGATTACCATCGATTCTCTCCAACGCGTCATAAGGCAATTAGGTGGCTATATTGAACTAGCCGAAGAATTCAAGAAAGAGAAAGAGGACTGTGCAGATGAAAAGATAGAGCAGTACAGGAAATGCAAGGAAACCAAGGACAGCCTCATTTACGAGAAGGCAAAATACGTGAACGCCTATCAAGCCGAGCAAAACGAGGTTAGAATTCGCGACAACCAGCTGGAAAGTCTTGAAAACTTGGTCAAGAGTAACGCTGAGAAATATGCCAAGCTACAGGACGAATACAAAAACCGCGCACCCATCGAAAACGAGTTCCAGGCCATACACAACTGCATCAACGCACATGGCGAAAACATGTATTCCTATCAATATGAGCGGCAGGTAAAATGCTGCATCAAGCAGGTAAAGAAACTTCAAAAGGAATACCCCAACGACAAGCTACAAAGTTTCACCATCCGCTGCAATGAATAAAGTTACTAACAATACGCTTCTCCAGGAACTGGACTCCCTCCTTGCCAAACAAGGCAAGTCCTTCGAAAGCGCAGTCCGCGAATACCGTACCTCGGTGATTACAGAAATCACCCCCGACGAAAAAATCGATGAAAAACGCTGGATCGAGAAATTCAAGAAGTACCGCACCCGCCTTGACGAAAACACAAAGGCAAAGCCATACCAGGAACTGTCAAAGCTCCGGGACTACCTTCAAGGGCAAAACCTCATAAAGCCTGCACCCCTACTGCATTTGGTTGATGACCCAGCCATGGACAGCATCATAGTCAAACTGTCAAAAAAGATTCGGGAAGAAGTGAAAAACATTGATTGACAAGTATAAAATACCAATCCATATCCGAAGCCGGTAAGATTCGCCAAAATCTACCGGTTTTTTTATTCCCCAAAAAGCCCATGGTCTTTTTGTCCCCTTTTGTCCCTATCGACAAATCTAAATCTTGCAAAGAAATAGGAAGCTACCTCTAAATGAAACGCCAAGGAGCAAAATTTTCAAGAACAACACCGCAGAAATTGCGGCGACAATCAAATCGGCAATCGCTACCGCAGGAATTGCCGTTTAACAAACACCAAACAAGGAGACACCATGTCTAAGCAAACCAACCTCAACAACCACGCAAACCAGCTGAACGCAAACAAGGGCACAAGCGGTTTTAACAGGGCTTATACAGCCGCAATGAACAACCATGCAAACCAGCTGAATCCAAACAACAGCCTCTACAAAGGAGCAAGCAACCCTAAAAAATAATTAGCGGCTACCTAGGCTTGCAGGCAGACTGGCTCGGCAATTACGCACCTGCACCCGCCTAGGTAGCTTTTTTCATTGCCAACAACAACGCTTTTATTTATTTTTGTCATTACATAGCGGGAAACCGCGACCGGATTTTTAGAGCTTTGCTCTTATCTTCTAGGCTGGAATCGGCAAAATTCACAAACGCAGAAGATAACAGGCAATTGCTCACGTCCCATTAGGGGCGTGGGTTGTTGTCGTTTATTTATGCGTAATGGCTTTGCCGAGCCTCAGTCTGTAGATAAGCGATGAATGACTCCACGCCTTTTTCTATGGCATGCAGGCCAGTTCTTCATCAGCTCAAGCAGGTTGCGCATTCCCATAACCTAGGAGTATTTATGAAGAAAGCTTTTATCATAGCCATCACAACAGCAGCCATCTGTCTTCTTTCCGCATGCGCAGCCGCTGGCTGGCATAAGCAGGGTGTTTCTGATTACGACACGGAAAATGCGCTTTCCCAGTGTGAATACGAAGCTGGCATCAACCATGTGGACCGCGGCGACTTCGTCAGCAACTGCATGAAACGCCAAGGCTTCCGCTGGTTTTAATCAAAAAAGCACTTAGCTTAACTTAACAGGTTTATCTATGAAAAAATTTGCAGGTCTTGCCGTAGGCCTTTTCTCGGTATTGTCGTGGGCAAATCCAATGTGCGTTGAACTGTGCACTCCCTGCGCAGACAACATAGATGACGCCTCTTGCGTAAAGGCAGATGCACTTTGCGGATGCGCAGTTGTTTTAGACAGCGTCGCCAAGGCACAAGAAGCTGAAGCCGCCGCAAAAGCGGAAGCCGAAGCTGCAGAAGCCGCTGCCATAGAAGCAAGAAATGAAGCTATTTCAAACGGCAAAAAGCAGCTTACCCTGAACTTGCTTGAAGATTGCAGCAACAGCGTTTGCGAACAAATACTCTATTTTGAAAACGATGTCTTTACCAAGGGCGAAATTGCAAACGCAAGGAATGCAAGTGATTTGAGCGCAAGCGACACTGCAGATACTACAGAAAACGATTCCACAAACGCGCAGGACCGCCTTTCAAAATTGGATGGTGCAGAAAATATTGCCGGGCTTGCTGCAAGCATGTGCCTTGGCGATTCCAGCGAATGCATTGTCAAGGTCTCGTACGAAAGCAACTCCATGAAGCTTGTTGCAATTCAAAAAGTGGAAAAGCCAAAAGCAGAAGCTAAAGCGGTAATCGCCCCCGCCCCACAAGAAACAAAGCAGGTTGCAAAGCCAGAGCCAAAATCTAACAGCGCATACGCCCAAAAGCCCGCACCAAAAGAAAAGAGACAGCATTTTTACAAGGGCTTTGGCCTTACATTTGGCAGCTATGACGAAAACGATTTTTTGGACTATAGTATAGATGGCGAAAACGCAATAGAAGACGGCAACTTTGAAGCGGGGCTTTCATTTATTGCAAAATGGTATTTCTACAGGGCGGGCTCGTTCCAGACAGGCCTAAACGCATACTTTAGGCACCATAGCTACTATGAAGATAATTGGAAATATATTGGAAGTTATTATGGTGGCGGAAGTCGTTACATGGATATGGAAGCGGAATATTACAACATCACTTTGGAATTGCCGTTAGCCATTCGCATTGGTATTCCAATCAAGTATTTTGCGCCGTTCATCAGCGAAACATTTGCCGTGCGCAAGCCAATTTACGGCTGGGCATGGGTAGATGAGTATGGCGACTGGGAAAGTGATTTTTATGGAGCTGCAGACTGGGAATTTGTTGACTGGATTGGCATAGGCTTTGAAATCGCGCAGCACTTTGCAATCGAATACCAAATGATGGCAGTTGCATTCAGGACTGGGAACGCGCACCTGTATGATTTAGAAGAAAGCTTTCGCGTGAACATGCAGTTTACATGGTAAGGAGTTTTTTATGAAGTGGAATAAATTATTCAGCCTGATTATTTTTGCATGCGCATTGCTCATGGCCGCCTGTGGCAACGGCCCCATTGAACCCGACGAAATAGAGGATTTGATAGAAGATGAACAAGACTGGGTAAATTCTCGTAATGAAGAACACCAAGAAAGAGAACGCCAAGAAAAAGAATCGTGCGTGGCAAAATACAGCCTTTACGATTGTAACTGGTGCTACAACCAGTATGGTTCCTATACATACTCTTATTGCTTTACATCCTACAGTTCCTCTAGCCGCTACTCAAGCAGCTCCTACAACTACTGGGACGACTATTATTACAGCAGCTCCTCTGAAAAAAGCGCATCCCTTACAAAAGCCAAGACCATGAAATTTACGCTCACCTATTACAGGCAAGTGACAAGCAACTGGGACATTTTCGATAATGCAGGGGACCCAAAGATATCTTTTAGCATCAAGCTTTACGACTATTACGAAACCCTTCTAGCAACCAAGAGCACAGGCGTTTTGCTGCAAAAACAGGATATCACATCATGGAGCGGAACAAGTTCAACAACGATTTCGATCCCTTCTGCAACATACAAGATTAAAGTATGCCCATCGGTGCTTGACGTTGACGCTTCATTCAACGATGATTATTCCTCTGGTTACTGCTACTCTGTAAGTTTCATTGGCCACATGGAAAATTACGAAACTAAATACCAGAGCGACTCCCACGCTTCGGATTACAAACTTGAATGGGAATGGTATCTGTACTAGGTAGCTTACGGCATTGATTTTAGGGAATCCTCTTTTTAGGGGATTCTCTTTTTTTGTACATTTATTTATATGTTTAAAATTCTATGGGCAAAGTTAAAAGAAGCGTTTTCGTCGGTTCTGCCGGTAACGCTCATCGTTCTTGCAGTTTCGTTTACGCCTTTCGTAACTCTTTCTACAAAGGAACTCGTAACATTCTTTATTTGCGCCGTCTTTTTGATTTTGGGAATTGGCCTTTTTAACCTCGGCGCAGACCTTGCCATGACTCCGATGGGCGAGCAGGTCGGTTCCGGCCTCACGAAGTCCCGCAGGCTCTCTCTATTGCTTTCTGTTTGCTTTGTGATGGGCGTGCTCATTACAATTGCAGAGCCGGACCTCTCCGTGCTCGCAGGCCAGGTAGAAAAGGCGGTTCACCCGACGCTTTTGATTTTCGTCGTGGGCATTGGCGTCGGCTTGTTTTTGCTGCTCGCCATTTTGAAGATTGTTTTCAAGAAAGACCTGTCGCTCATCTTGATGTTTTTCTACATGGTGCTTTTCATGCTCGGCTCACTGCTGCTTGAATTTGACAAGTCGCTTTTTGTGCCGCTTTCCTTTGACTCCGGCGGCGTAACTACGGGCCCGATCACGGTGCCGTTCATCATGGCGCTCGGCGTGGGCGTGGCGGGCGCGATCGGCGGGCGCAACGCAAGCGAAAACAGTTTCGGACTCATTTCCCTTTGCTCCATCGGCCCAATCCTTGCGCTCATGAGCCTTTTGCTCTGCTCCAAGGGCGAGCTGACCTATGAACTTTCTGAATCTGCATATTCCATTGACGCAAGCCTCGGCTCGAACTTTTTGCCAACCGTGTTCGGCGTCGCAAAGGAAGTCGCGATCGCCCTCGGCTTGATAGTCGTGTTCTTTACAATTCTGCAGTTGTTTGCCTTGAAGCTCCCCACACAAAAGCTCAAGCAGATTGCATTTGGCATCGCCTATACTTTTGTCGGCCTGATCATCTTCTTGACCGCAGTAACGGTCGGCTTTATGCCTATCGGTTTTGAGCTCGGCCAGGAACTCGCCAAATTCCCGAAGCTCCTGATTGCCTCCGGTTTTATCGTTGGCATGGTGGTGGTGCTTGCAGAACCTGCAGTCCATGTGTTGAACAAGCAGGTCGAAGACATTACCGGCGGCCTCGTGACAAAACGTTCCATGCTCATCGCACTTTCTGTCGGTGTGGGCGTTTCCATCGGGCTCTCCATGCTCCGCATCATTTACGGCTTCCCACTCATCTACTATCTGCTTCCAGGCTATTTTATTTCTTTAGGTCTTTCGTTCTTTGTTCCAAAGCTCTATACGGCAATCGCATTTGACTCTGGCGGCGTGGCCAGCGGACCGCTCACTTCCAGCTTCATTTTGCCGCTCGCCATCGGTGCATGCGCAGCGACCTACGACGAAAATTCTGCCATTCTGAATTTTGCATTCGGCATTGTAGCCATGGTCGCAATGACCCCGCTCATCACAATCCAGATTCTTGGTTTTAGGGCCATTGTTTCTGCAAAGCTCAAGGAGCGCATCGCCATGAAGCGAATCCTTGACGCCGACGATGAACAGATTATTGATTTTATGTAGTGTGGTGTTATGAATAAAAATACAGTTAAAAAGCCACAGGAACACACCAAGATTTCGCTGAATAAGCTGGAGTTGCTTGTCACGGTGGTAAGCCGCGCCAAGGCAGATTCCTTTGCCGACCAGATCCAAAGTTTTGGCGCGAACGTGCAAATGATCATGTACGGTCGCGGCACGGCAAACCAGGAAATGCTCAACATGCTCGGTCTCGTCGATTCCCAAAAGGCGGTAATCTTTAGCATTATCACAGAGGCAAAAGTAAAGGCCGCACTCGACGGCCTTACCGACATGTTCAATTCCGTGAAGGGTGGCCGCGGCATTGCCTACACGATTCCTTTCTCAAGCATTATCGGCACATCCATGTTTAGTTTCTTGAGCGACAACCGCTCCCAGGTACGGAGGTCCTAATGGCCGCTTCTAACAAAAAATTCGATTACGAACTCATTCTTTGCATTGTGAACGCCGGGTTCTCTGACGTGGTCATGGACGCCGCAAAAGAAGCTGGCGCAAGTGGCGGCACCGTTCTGAACGCCCGCGGCACGGCCAACAAGGAAGCGGAAGCATTCTTCCACATTACGATACAACCTGAAAAAGAAATCGTGATGATTCTTGCTCCTACAGAAATCAAGGACGACATTCTGCACGCCATCTACAAAAAGGCTGGGCTCGGCACTGCAAGCCCTGGCATTGCGTTCTCGCTCCCGGTAGATAACGTTGCCGGTTTCTTCAAAAAGACCAAGGACGACAAGGCAGAATCCAAGGAAGCGCATTAACTTTACTATTTTAAGAACATATTCAACGTGGAGTTTTTTATGGAAATCAAATGGCTCAACCCAGATGCACAATTTGATAGACTCGTTCTTGCCGGCGACATTGGCGGCACAAACACGAACCTCGGCCTTGTCGGTTACAAGGCAGGCAAGTTCACACTCATTCTCGAAACGGTCTGCCCGAGTAAGGACATTGACGGCCTCGACTCCCCGATTCGCGAAACACTCAAGATTGCAAGCGAAGCTCGCGCTGACCTCAAGCCAAGCCATGTCTGCATTAGCGCTGCTGGCCCTGTTGCAAACAACAAGTGCGTCATGACAAACCTCCCGTGGTCTGTAGATGGCGACGCAATCACATCTGCAACCGGCATCCCGACGCTTGTAATCAACGACTTCATGGCAATCAGCTACGGTATTCCGACTCTCGACGTTGACGACCCGAAGCAGATCCACAAGCTCACCCACACTGACGGCAGCCAGCCGCAGCCGCAGAAGGCTACAAAGGCTGTCATTGGCCCGGGCACCGGCATGGGCGTTGGCTTCCTCGCTTTTGACGGCGAAAAGTACATACCGGCTTCATCTGAAGGTGGCCACTCCACATTCGCTCCGTTCGACAAGGACTCCCAGGAATTCCACGACTACATTCAAAAGAAAATCGGCTGCGTTCCGGGCGTAGAACCGCTCGTTAGCGGCATGGGCCTTCGCAACATGTACGAATGGTGGAAGGAAACTCGCGGCGTTCCAAGCAACGAAGCATTCCAGAAGATTGAAGACACTGAACCAAACGACCGTCCAAAGTACATTAGCCGTGCAAGCGACACCGACCCGGTCGCAGCAGAAATGATGCGTTTGTTCGTGAAGATGCTCGCACGCTTTGCAAGTGACGCAAGCACGCTCTTCCTCCCGCTCGGCGGCTTCTACCTCGCTGGCGGTACAGTGCAAAAAGACTTGCGCTGGCTCGAACGCGACAACCTTTTCATGGAATACTTTGAAAAGAACTATAACCCGAACATCCGCCCGCTCTTGAACAAGATTCCGGTGTATGTGATCAAGGATTACAGCATCAGCCTTTACGGCGCTGCAAACGCAAGCTTGAATTTGCAGAAGTAATTCAGAGAACAGAAGACAGAATACAGGAGTCAGGAATTGCGTTCTTCCAGTGTCTTGGCGAGGGTCGCGTGGCTCGTGCTGACACTGTAAGAAACCTGAACGGCACGATGTGCCTACAGAATATAGAAAGCCTCCGCGAATGCGGAGGTCTTTTCTTATCCCATTTTTTCTAAACGATTTTTTCTTTGTTCCCAGTCTGGCATTCTGCGTTCTAGCAATTGATAAAAAGCCTTGCCATGATCATCGTGAACCAGGTGACACAATTCATGAACAACCACATACTCAATGCATTCCTTGGGTGCTGCGATAAGTTTTGAGTTGAGGGTTAGAATCCCTTTTTTAGAGAGAGAACCCCACCTAGTTTTCATAAAGCGCACTTGCATTTGCAGGGGCGCTTTTATGGCATATTTTGCCTTGTAAAAATCAAGAATTTTTCCGAAGTTGAGCACTGCTTTTTCGCGCAACCACCCATCAAGTAATTTTTTTACAGTTTGCGGATTATCTTGCTTTGCAGAAACAACAATGAATCCGCCTGAAACTTTCACAGGTTTATTGCATTGCTCGCGCGCATCCAAAACTTCGATTTTTAAACGATATCGGCGACCCAAATAAAGATGGGTTTCTCCACTTAAATATTGCCGTGGAGATTTTTTTTGAGGGAACTTTGCAAACCAATCCTGCTTTTCAACAATCCATGCAGCTCGCTTTTTCACCTTAGCGGCAACAAAATCCTGTGACGAACCAACTGGAGCCTTTACCTCAACGGATCGGTCTGGCAATACGGAAATTTCCATGGTTTTTCGTTCGCAAAACTCGACCACGTAGGAAATTTGCCGATCACCATAGGCTATGCGATATTCATTATTCATGAGAGCGTCGCCTTGCCACATTCATAATCTTGTCTTCAAAATCATCAATGTCATCATTGGACCAGTCAAATCTTTCACGAACTTGAATTTCGTCAAATAGCAAGTTATCTAATTCATCTCTCACGCGATTCTGCGCATCAGGATCATCCCAGAACTGGACCTTACGATTTTTACAAAATGTTGCATCAACAAACAACGCTGTTTTCAAAGCGCATCGCTTGGCCTCTTGTTCATCACAATTGTTTCCGTTCTTGAATGCTGCCAGAGCCACGCCGTAATATGCTGCTGCGTCATCGTTACCAGCCAGTTCTTCTGGAAGGTCATCGCGTTTTTTATTCCGTTCCTGTTCCTGCAATTCTTTTACGGATTTTAAATAGGCATCATCGGAAATTTTGTGTGCCAGGAACAGGTCGATAACATCCTGAATCATCTTGGAGAATTTCTCGTAGAATGCAGGATCCTCTTCCATCTTTTCTGAAATGGACTTTTTTAAGGCGTGTGCAATTGCATCAGCGCGGGCAGCCGGGGTTCGGGCATCGTAACCAGCTTCATTTTCACAAAGAACATTGCGGAAAGATTTATCAAGAATGTTTGTGGGAGCTTGCGTTTGCGTTACGGAATTGGATTTGATATGAGTGTCCAGCAGTTTCTTGATTTTTGGTTCGTATTCGCTATAGTCAACATCGTCGGCATAACGATGCTTCACAGACACTCGCAGGTTTGTAAACGCTCTGAATTCCTGACGGTAACGATCGACATCTTTTTTCGGTGTCTTTTCAAGGAATTTTTGAGAGGATATTGCGATGCTCAAGCACTTTCCAAAATCACGCAAGGCCTTGTAGAAATCATTGCGGCGTTTTTCATCCGCCAAATGGCGTTCCATCTGTTCCGGGTCTTGCTTGTTCTTTACACCCTTGAAAATATCCCAAACAGCAGAATGCAACTGGGGCAATTTGTCTATTTGTGAAGAAATGTCGGTAAAAGCCCCTTCAAGATCTGCTGGGTCAAATCCTTCCAGGGAATCGTATAAGGCTAGAGCAGAATCCAAGTCGTCTCGAACATTGGCGTAATCAACGATGTAACCGAATTCCTTCTCTTTGCCGTCTTCTTCAAAAAGGCGGTTTACACGAGCGATAGCCTGCAAAAGCGTGTGTTCTTTCAATGTTCTGCATAAATACAAAACAGTATTTCGTTCCACATCAAAGCCAGTCAGAAGCTTGTCGCATACAATTAAAATTTCAGGACCACTACCGGAATCAAAACTATCAATAATGGAATTGTTATAGTTCTCTTCGGACCCGTATTTTTCCATCATTTTTTTCCAGAACTTGAACACGCGATCAGTAGGTTCTTCATCGACCTCGCTGTAGCCTTCGCGTTCATCTGGGCCCGAAATAATCACCTCAGATGAAACATAACCGATTTCTTCTAAAAATTCATGATAGCGAATGGCGGTATCTTTATTGGGAGCTACAAGTTGCGCCTTAAACGGAGTTCCCTGCCAGTTCGTACGGAAATGTTCACTGATGTCAAAGGCCCGCATATAAATGACTTGTTCAGCCTTGTTAAGCATGTCTGCACGGGCGTACTTTTTCTTAAGATCGGCCTTCTGCTTATCCGTCAAGCCGGCAGTATATCTTTCGAACCAAAGGTCTATCGCTTCCTTGTCCTGTTTTAATTCTGCATGTCGACCTTCGTAAAGCAAAGGCACCACGGCGCCATCTTCGTTTGCCTGGCGAATAGTGTACGATGGCCCAATGAGGCCGCCAAACTTTTTAAAGTTATTCTTCTCCTTTTTCATCAGCGGGGTTCCTGTAAAGCCGATGTAACTGGCGTTAGGGAGCATCTGTCTCATGCGAGCATTAAGGTTCTTGAATTGAGTGCGGTGAGCCTCATCCACCAAAAGGAAAATGTTGTCAGAAGGCTCCGTATAATTGCGAACGTTTAGAGCCTTGTCAAACTTGTTGATGATGGTTGTGACGACAGCGGAGTGATCAGGGCCCAGCAAGTCTAAAAGATTCCTGCCAGAGGTTGCCTTTTCTACATCGAGCCCGCAATGTTTAAAGGTGTCACAAATCTGTTTGTCCAGATTGGTTCTGTCGGTTACAAGTATAATGCGAGGGTTCTTGATATTTGTATTCGGATCGTATGTCGCTGTAAGTGCAATGCCCTTGGCAAGCATTACCATGGAAAGAGACTTGCCCGAACCTTGCGTATGCCAAACAAGGCCGCCCTTGCGTTTACCTTCTTTATCAAAATTTTGAATGCGTTCAAGTGCGGAACGGACTACAAAGAATTGCTGATAACGGGCAATCTTCTTTTTGCCTTCATCAAACAATGTGTAGCGATAGGCGATTTCCAACAGGCGGGATGGCTTGCAAAGACTGTAAATCAATTTATCCTGTTCGGTGACCTTGCGTTTTGTCTGCTTACAGGTTTTGCGGAATTGTTTAAATTTTGGTTCAGAAAAAAGTCTATCTTCATCCTCTTCCGAAAGGATCTTGTTTACCAATCTTTCTATTTCGGAGTCCTTATTTTCCAGTTCGTGCCAATAACTCCAGAATTTTTCAGGAGTTCCCACTGTTGCGTATTTTGCATCATTCATGCTGACGGAAAGCAATGCTTGGCAATAAATGAATAGCCCTGGAATAAAATCCTTGCTCTGATTTCGAAGCATTTGAGAAATCCCTTGCCCAATACCTTCTTCGGGGGATTTATTTTCTATGACAGCAAAGGGAATTCCGTTTACAAAGAGAACGATGTCTGGGGTTGCACATTTCGTTGACTTGGAACGCTCTACGGAATATTCCGCAACGGCATGGAAAACATTGTTTTCGGGTTCCTGCCAGTCAACATAGCGAATATTGTAACTACGCTTATCGCCTTCCACCGATTCTTCTTCGGACTGGGGCAGAGTCAGCATATCATAAACTTTCAGGTTCGTACGAACAAGACCATCGAACTGCAGATTCTTTAGCTTGAGCATTGCGTTGCGCAGGTTCTCTTCGCTAAAGTCATGCTTGACTCCCTTATGGGTAAAGGAATTCAGCTTGCGCAGTTGGGACATTAGAATATCTTCAAGAAGAACATTCGTCAGCTTCCCCTTGCGTTGCAAATTGACTTCTGCAGGAGTCAAAATCTTATAGCCCAAATTCGCAAGCAAACGCATCGCAGGAATCTGCGACGTAGGAATCTCTTTGTAATCAAGTTCTGGAGTGTTCATAATTTTCTCAAAAATTCAGGTCACTTTTTATTTTGAGGCAGTAAGGCGCTTTCTTCTTTTTCGTTCTTCTTTAAACGACGTTCCAACTTCTTTACATCTTCTGCAGGTGGCAAATTTTCAGGAATTATACCTCGATCAAGAAGCATTCTTCGAACAGCTTTGTTATTATCAACATGTTCAGTTCCTATAGATTGTTCGCCATATAAGTTTTTTGCTTGAACATTCACACTGGTCATTTCTGCAGCAAGATCTTTTGCCTTTATACTTACTGTTGGAAGGAAATCCGCGACAGCTCGACTTAAAGGAACATTCATCTTTTTCTTTAATTGTGTTGTGTTCAAAGAAAATAGAGCCTGATCTCCTCTAGACCTAATGATTGCAAAACCTTTTTCGTCAACCCCTCGTTCATACAAGACACCCGACAAATTCTTTTCTGTTTGGGCAAGTTTATCACGAGCCTTTATGCGTTCTATTTCACGAATTCTTTGTTCAACTAATTCAGCTTTACGAGTTTGAACAGCAAAATAGGTTTGTGCAAAGGAAATCTCGGTTTTCTTCGGATCTCCATTTTGCGCGATTAAATAACAGGCGTAGCGCGTTAACAAAATATCCGAAATTTCGTGCTGAGCTCCTTTACCGGCTTCTATCACCTTCCTGACGTCAGGAAAGTGATCAGCGATATTCTGACCAGCTCCGTTACAAGCGTCCTTAGCCTTATCAATAACCTTATTGAAATTTTCCCACTTTGAATAGCCTAAAAGACCTTGTAAATTACGAGCACTCCAACAAGCAATGTTTCCAACAATCTGTGAGGCATTTTCAAATTGTTCAAAAAGATTTTTTATTTCTGTACTTTTCAAAATTTTAGACCTTTCCTTTATTTAGCAAGCCAAATAATGTGCCATTTATTCCGCCGTTATACACGCCATTCGCCGGTGAGAAGTTTCTGCATTAAGCCTTGTTTTTGCTTTTTGTATAAAGCGAGTTGCTGTTTGAGAAGAGATAGTTCTTTTTCATTTGCAAGCATAAACTCTGCAATTCTTTTTTGTTCATCCAAAGATGGAATAGGCACTGACATATTAAAGAAATCTTCTTTGGAAACATTCAAAAGACCATGATTTCTAGCGCCCTCTCGACAAATCAAAGACAGCTGTTTTTCCAGACAACCGGATTCAAATAGGTAGACAAAAAAATCTGAGTAGCATTTTTTTTCGTTTTTTATACCCATACATAGGTATAATGTGGATAACACTCCGGTTTCATACCTATCCAAACGTTTTACAACACCAAATGGATAACCTGTGGAAGAACTTCTATTATACGCAAATTCGCCATTCTTTAACAAATAATAACCTGTAACATCTAAAGCAGAAACACTTTTCTTGTAATACTCTTGCTGATTTACCAAACCTAGCTGCGCAGAAGATGTCAGCACATTTTTACAATTTTCTTTATTTTTTCTTGTTACGGCATCAAAAAGATCGCCTATGCGGCAAGTATCCCATACTCCATCATCATTTTTTTCAACAATATGTTTCTTTAACATTTGTTGAAATCTTCTATTTTGAAGCGCCACCAACTTCTCCATTTTTTCAATGGCGGAATCCCAAACAGAAAGAGTCTCGGCAATCTTTTTCTGTTCCGCAAGAGGTGGTAAAGTCACCGTAAATTTTTTTATAAGGTCGGCACTTAAATTTTGTTGACCTCCACTATTGCTTACTGCTCTCAGGTCTTCGTAACTGAATAAAAAATATTGATATAAATAGTCTCTGGCAACTTGTGTTTTATCCAAATTGAATGCTGCACAAGCTTGATTTATTGCCGCCGGAAAATCAAGAATAGCAACTTGGCCCCTTGTTTTTCCCTGACCATACATTGCCATAAGTAGAGTCCCCGCAGGAATGATTTTTGCGGAGGATTCAGAAACGCCTAATTCTGTTATATACTCATCTACTTGATTTAATGCTATATGGCTATTTTGAATTTGGGCAGTTTTTACCCAAGGAACATTTCCATTCCAATATTCTGCAACTGATCTTAGAGGAGTCCCGCCAGATGTTACTTTTGCAACATCTCCCAACTTCACTTCTTTCCATCCACTAGGCAACACCATCTTTATTCTCCTTCTTTCTCTTTTTTAATCCAATGTCCTGTCTTTGAAGGACCTTCCCATTTAATGCCGATTAACTTTAAATCGCGCATGATTGTCTTGACGGTCACATCAAATCGTGCTGCCAGAGCGTCTCTTGGCACGGCATTATTCGTTTGTATTTCCTGCATTATTCCGATCAAACGATTCCTTGTTTTTTGAGGGACATTTTGAGGGACATTTTGGAGGACATTTTGGAGGACATTTCGAGAATTTTCGTCCGATTTTTTGATTTCAACGCCGTTTAGCTTGTTGAACGGGAACGAAACTACCACAAATCCAGTTTCTTCGAACCAGCTAGGTTCTTCGGCGCCTTCGGCCTTGCAGGCGTCCATGATGCGCTTTACTCCAGAGCCCCAGTTTTCCAAAACCATGGTGCTGTACAATACAGACGCCAAGGTGATGTTTCTTGGGTAGGACCTATGCGGCAACTTTATGCTTTCTGGAGTCAATTCTCTCGGGAGCAGTCCCGGGCTTTCTATTTCGATACGATCGTCGTAAATGGCGATGCCGATGGAGCATTGGTATTTTTCGTAGTCGCGATGGCAAATGGCGTTGATCAAGGCTTCGCGCAATGCCGCTACTGGAATATCCAAATGTTCTTCTCTGTACCAGCCTGTAATTTCGCCGCTAAGAGATAGATGCTTAAAGAAAAAAGCCATCCCAGCATCCATCAGTTCGTAAAAGTTCCCGTGTACCCGTTGATTGTCTATGAAGTGGAGCTTGTCTGTTCCGCGAAAGCGCGCCATTCTCAGTTCGAAATCTCGGGTTTTCTTTTTAGAGAACAGCACGGCTGCAGCGTTGTTCAAAACGCCATTTTCGAGCAGTTCCCATTTCTCCAGGATTTCTTCGAGAGATGCGTGGAGGGACATTTCTGAAATGCGTCCACCTTCCACGCCAACACGGACTGCGCCTCTGATTCGGCCTTCGTCAAGATCTTCGATACGGATGTTTTCGGCGGGCTGCATTTCCCAGGCATATTTCCTCGGGCGATTCTGCATGATTCTTTCGTCAAACAAATCGCGAGGCATCACCTTAGTCACGCTTTCCACCCTATAATAGGGCTTGCCTTGAAACGTGTATGGTCTTGTGCCATACACCCACGGATTAAACTTTAAAACTATAGCCTGAAATCCTGGTTTTCCGGGAATATCAATGTATTCCACAACAGGATTAACGGCAGGTTCAATTCCAGACATTATTTGAGCCACGTCACGACGGGTGGACTCATTCACGATTTGCCCGATAATTTTTAAAGACGGAGAAACGCCGAATACAAGAATTCCACCATCAGAGTTCAGGAACGCACAGGCCGAGCGCATTCCTTCCTTCAGCTCCCCAGTAGATTTTTTCAATTCCAGGGATTTTGTTTCATCTTGCGAAATCAGTCTTTCTAGGTCTTTAAAGTTCATGGGGACCCTACCGCTTAATTTCCGTGAGTTTGGTTTTCAAACAAATCAAGAACCAGGTCATTCTTTCTTGATGCGTTATAGGATGCCTTCGAATCGCTAGCAGTAAGCATTTGGGGAGCGACGGTTGGGTATTCTATCAGTTTTTCATTATTTAGAACTATTGCGCTGCAGCCTTTTTCAATCAGGAGCTGGTTGGCGTTTTTCTCACCTTCATTCGGCTTACGGACATAGATTTTGCATCCACGTTTAAGGCCGTTTACTACGCCAGACCAGGTTCCTCCACCTTCATTGGATTCTGCAACATAGATTTCGCTAGCCATACCATAAATCAAGTTGTTTCTGTCCATGGCCAAACGTGTTGACCAAGGAACCTTGGGTGCATAAGCGCTAACAACGAGTACCTTGCCTTCAACAATTTGCTTGTAATATTGCTTAAATCCTGTAGAAAAAGTAGATATCCCCTGAGGCAAGACAATGATGCTGGAACCACCTGCAGTCACTGCGGCATCAAGAGCCTCTCTATCAACGCCCTTCGCAAAGCCGCTCACAATAACCTTGCCGTCTGAAGCTAACTTGGCAGAAATTTTTTTTGTGAAATCAAGGGATATTTCTCCTGCAGAACGAGCACCAACAACAGCAACAGATGGCTGGTTCAGTAATTCAATATTTCCCTTGGCGTACAGGAGAACGGGACATCCCGTTTTTCGAAGATTTTTTTTCAACAGTTCCGGAAATTTAGGCGATGTTGAAGGAATCAGGGAATAGCCTTGATTCAGTAGATCTTCTGCAGTAAAAGCATTGTTTGGGAGCATCTCCTTGGCCCTTAAAAGAGCATCAATATCAGCAATGTCCAATCCAAATACAGCATTCCAATCCTGTTCATTCATTGAAAAGAAATCAATGACACTTTTTTGGGCGTTAAAGCATTTTATCAAAATGTCGTTCTTTACAGAAGTTTTTACAGCCGCATGAGCAAGGGTCATCCAATATGCTAATTCATTCATGTTGTTCATAAATCACCTCCGACAGTTTTCGCTATCACAATAGGAGTCACTTTCTTTGCGCCATTTTCTTTCAACATTTTAGCAATTTCATTCAAGGTCGCCCCACTGTCATAAATATCGTCTAGCAGAAGAATGTTTTTATCAGCTAGAACTTCAGCGTGTTCAAATGCGAATGCACCCAGAACATTCTTCTTTTTCAAAATGGAATTTTGAGGAATCTTCTGAGGTTCTGTTTCCCTATTTTTCTTCAAATCATGGCAGAGACGAATATTCTGCCTTATAGAAAGCTTTTCTGCAAAATTTTTGACTAAATCCCCAGAAATTGTTGGGGGTACATAGAGCATGAAATCAAATGTTTCCGATGAAAATTTACGTTGTATCATTCGAGACATTCGCTTAACCAGATCATCAGGAAATTCACCGCCATTTTCGTATTTACAGCGATGCAAAATTTGACCGATTTCGCCTTCCTCTTGAATGTAGTTGTCCAAGGCAAAACCAACATCCAAAGATGAAGTCTTTTTGGGAGTTAATTCCTGATATCGGTCGTTTTTAAACTTTTTGAGATCGTCCCACAGGTTGCTCTGGGCAAAATAACTCAGACTATCTTTCAAATTTGTATTATCACAATTACTTGATGGAGAATCTATTTTGTCACCAAGATAACGGCGCAAATAGTCCATTCGCGGCTCCGTAGTTTCTATGTAGCCGCGCATTGCGTCCAAGTCTTTTAATTTCGCTTTTCTTAGCGATTCAAAGGACTTAGAATCCAGCATAGGAGCGCCAAATTTGTATTCATACTTGTTTTTAGCATCCTTTACGGCGATTCCCTGCTCTATGAGATCGGCAAGAATTGTACGAACAGGGGTTTGCTTCATGTTCAGCCTTTCCATAACCCCTTTTTCGCCAAGAGCTTCATTTTTTAACAAGTTGATTACTGCTTCATATTCTGATATTTTAGGTTTTGCGTTGTTTATAAAGCTCCTGGGAAGCATCTCATCAAAGGGGACGCCATCGTCGGCAAGAGTTTCGTTATAAAACAAAATGACATCTGCAGGCAGCCCGTCTCTCCCAGCTCTACCGATTTCCTGGTAGTAATGTATTGGAGATTGTGGCATCTGCGTATGAATGATAAAGCGGATGTCGGGTTTGTCAACACCCATTCCAAGAGCATTTGTTGATACAATCGCCTTCCAACGATTTTCCTGGAGCCCTTTTTCAATTTCAACACGAGCCTCTGCTTCAAGAGATCCGTTATACATGGCGGCATTAATGCCTACATAATTAAGCCAGTCTGCGTATATTGCCGTGTTTACTCGCGTTCCTGTATAAATCAAGCCTGAACCGTTGCAACTTTTTAAATATTCTGCAATATGAATTTTCTTTTCACTTTCTGATTTGACCTTTACAACAAACAATCGCAGATTCTCGCGAAGGAGATTTCCTCGAATTACAGACATTCCGTTACCAATCTGTTCTTGAATGTCGTCTTGAACGCGCTGTGTTGCAGTAGCCGTAACAGCCAATACAGGAACATCGATAGGTAAGATTTTTACAAGGTCCACGATTCGCCTAAAATCTGGACGGAAATCATGTCCCCACTGAGAAATACAATGAGCCTCGTCAACAACTACCATGGAAACTTTCATTTGACGAACGCCTTCTTGCCAAGACGAACTTCCCTGACGTTCCGGAGCGATATAAAGAATCTTTAGTTCACCTTTTTTTGCCAGCTCAATTATTGCGTCGTTTTCTTCTTGCGATTGATTAGAATTGATACACCTTGCTGCAATCCCTCTTTTATTTAGGGACGCGACCTGATCTCGCATCAAGGCTATTAGTGGAGAAAAAACGATTGTCAGCCCATCAAATTGCGTTGCCGGGAACTGATAGCACAAGGATTTTCCAAATCCTGTTTTTTGAATGACTAGAACTCGTTCCTTGTTTAATACCTTTTCTATAACGGACCATTGGTCATTATAGAAATGATCAAAACCAAAAATCTGTTTTAATTTAATTTCGGCTTTTTGACGGTTCATTTTGCCTCCGGTCTTTCCCACGACATTTCGTAACTTTTAGCTACGCTTAATTTCCTTGAGTTTTTGCGCCATCAGCTTGCGGACTTCTGCCAGTTCCTTTTCAAGGCGGTCGATATCCTTCTGGACCTCGTCAATGTCAATGGGAGCTTCTTCTTCGAAGGTGTCCACATAGCGTGGGATGTTCAAGTTGTATTCGTTATCCTTGATTTCCTTGAGAGAGGCCAGGTGGGCGTACTTGTCAATGGCCTTGCGCTTTTTGTAGGTGTTTACGATTTTTGTGATGGTCTCTTCGGAAAGGGTATTCTGCTTTTTGCCCTGCACAAATTCACGGCTTGCGTCAATGAACAGGACGTCCTTGCGTTTTTCGTTCTTGCCGCCTTTTTCACGACTGCGATCAAATACAAGGATTGCCACCGGAATACTTGTGGTAGGGAACAGATTTTCGGGCAGGCCGATAACTGCATCCAGCAAGTTTTCTTCAATCATGGCTTCACGGATTTTGCCTTCGGATGCTCCACGGAAAAGAACGCCGTGAGGAATGACCACGACAACGCGGCCTTCGCCAACGAGGCTTGTTTCGACCATGTGGGTGATAAAGGCCCAGTCGCCCTTACTCTTGGGCGGAATACCGCGGAAGAATCTGTTGTAAGGGTCGCTTTCTGCATTTTCGGCGCCCCATTTATCTAGCGAGAACGGGGGATTTGCAACCACGGCGTTGAATTTCATCAACTTGTCTTTTTCAACGAGCATGGGGTTGTTCAGTGTGTCGCCCCATTCGATGCGGGCGCTGTCGGTGCTATGCAAGAACATGTTCATGCGGCAAAGAGCCCAAGTGCTTCCGTTGGATTCCTGGCCAAATAATGCGAAATTGTTTCCGCCAATTTGCTTGGATGCCTGGAGCAGCAATCCACCTGCGCCACAAGTGGGGTCGCAAATCTTGTCACCTTCCTTGGGAGCGGCGAGTTTTGCCACGAGTTCCGTTACAACGAACGGTGTGAAGAATTCTCCCGCCTTCTTGCCGGATTCCGTACCGAATCGTTCCAATAGGTACATGTAGGTGTTGCCGATAATGTCTTCGGAAACGCGGCTGGGCGACATGTTCAATTCTTCTTTATGGAAATCTTCAAGAAGTGTTTTTAGGCGACGGTTGCGGTCCTTGGTTCTGCCCAAGTTCGGTTCAGAATTGAAGTCGATGTTACGGAAAACGCCTTCCAACTTCAGGCGGTTCTGAGTTTCGATTTTATCCAAAACGATGTTGATAAGGTCGCCAATATTATCTGCGGTTCGTCTATCGTAAAGGCTGTAGTAATCAGCGGTGAATTCATCTATCACATTGCCCTTTTCATTCGTGAGCTGGACCAAGGGCAAGACAAAGCGTTCGCGTTCCAATTTGCGGCGAATTCTGGATTCGTCATCGCCGTACTGGTTACGGTAAGCCTCGTAATGGTCGCGCCAAACATCGGACATATATTTAAGGAACAGCATCACCAGGATGTAGTCCTTGTACTGAGCCGGATCAACCGCACCGCGGAATGTGTCGCAAGCGGCCCATGCTGCGGCGTTAATGTCGTCTTGCTGAATTTTTTTGACGTTGTTTTCGGTCATAGCGACTCCAGATAGTTTGAAATTTCTCGTTCTAAAATTAAGTTCTTTCGGATGGCAATTTCTGACATTAGAAATTGTTCTTTTTTGTTCAAGTTGATCAAGTCAATGATTTTTCGCTGATCTTCGATGCTCGGCAATTTCAAAGGCATCTTTTCGAGAACGCCCTTGCTTATTAGGGGCATAGCAGTTCCCATGGCAAATTCTTTGAAGTAAGCAGCTCCCTTTACTCCATTTATATACCATACAAGATATTCAGGAAGCACTTTTTCACGATTTTCCACTCGAATTCTAATCATCGGAGCTACAACCAATAGTTTTTCCGAGCATTTAGGTACTTTGGCCGCCACAAAAAAATCTCCCCTGGAACGAAAAAGGACATCTCCCTCAACAGCCAAATGACCTTCTTTCGGTTCCACATTTTCAACTCTTTTTAAGGCCGTAAGGTTTACAACACCCGAAGAATCAATATCGCGTAAAAAACACGACAACATTCCGAAATCACCCGGAACACAAGTGTTTCTGAAAGCATAACCCACAGAAAGGGATGCAAAATCCCCTAAAAAATGAATTTTAGATTCAATTTGACTCATCTTGTTATAAATATAGATTAACATTTTTAAAAATGCAAGATTTTTTGTAGTATAATTCATACTATTTGCAAAATTAACATTTTTTCTTGTTCAGAAATAATTCAGAGAACAGAAACAAGAAACAAGATACCAGAAAATGTAGTTTACCATGTCTTGGTGAATGTGCAGCATCTACGCCGAAGGCATGATCCCAGAACTAGTGATTTTCAGTATTCTTTGAGAAAGCCTCCGCGAATGCGGAGGTCTTTTGCTACATTCCGAACATGGCCTATTCCATTCGCTCCGCAACAATCGAAGATGCCGAGGCATTGCTTGCTATTTACAAGCCTTATGTAGAAAATACGGCAATCACATTTGAATACAGCTCGCCCTCGGTAAAGACATTTGCCGGGCGAATCCAGAATACGCTTGAAAAGTACCCGTACCTGGTTCTGGAAAAAGATGGTGAAATTCTCGGGTACTGTTACGCCGGAGTTTTCAAGGGCCGAGCCGCCTACAGCCGCAGCGTAGAAACATCCATCTACGTCAAGATGGGCGAACACGGGAAAGGCTACGGACGCGCATTGTACAACGAACTGGAACACGCACTGAAAAAGCAAGGCATTCTAAACGCCTACGCTTGCATCGCCTCGCCAAAGCTTGGCAGCACCCACCTGGACAACAGCAGCCAGAAATTCCACGAACACATGGGCTACTCGCTGGTGGGCACCTTCAACGACTGCGCCTACAAATTCGGGCAATGGTACAATATGATCTGGATGGAAAAAATGCTGGGGGAACATTTTTAGTCATTTTTGACACAGCGAACGGAATAGCCGGAGTCCCTATCGGTGTGGTCCATATCGGCGTAGGCGTGGCGGTAGTTCAACTCCAGACCGTACGCATGCGAGTCGCCATCGTACTCCATAGAAGACCAGAAGAACGCTCTGCCTTTGCGCCCTTCGAATTCAAATTCGCGGGGGTTGTAGAAACAGCCAGCGGGTAACGCCCCAAAACCAAACTTATCCGTACCGTTGCCATCATCATCCCACCCGCTGCGGGACTTCAAGGCCGTACCAGCAATGTCGTCACCACCAACGCTATATAGCAGAGTTTCAAACTCTTCCTTACTGGGCAAATGCCAGCCACTTGGGCAAGCATTCATGGCATCATGCCAAGTGTAAAGGTGACCATACTTTTGACAATAATCAGGATTGTTGTCGTAGCACATACTACCTGCAGTCTGATAATTCAGGTTCTCGGCCATCCAAATCTGAGTGCCAATAGTTACGATTTTGTAAGTCTGTCCATCGCGAGGGTCAACCATTTTTGCATCGGCTCCAAAGTTCGAACCATTTCCGTTGTTCGCATTCGTTCCGGAATCTTTACCACAACCACTCAAGACCATAACCGTTCCAAGAGCCAGCAGAACAGCACCCATCTTTGCAATAAAATTCTTCATAAAAAACGCCTTAATTAAGAACAAGTTCAATTTATAAAATTGTCCAGATTGGGGCAACACTGTTGCCCCCATTTCGACAGCACCGCTACGACTATAAAAAGATGTTACTAGAAAATCGTAAACACTGTTTACGAAATTTTAGTTTTTGACACAGCGAACTGATATTCTCAAGTAAAATATTCCAACTTATGGTTGAAAATTTTTACAGCAGCTTCTTCAGTTCTTCTTCACTGGGCAAGACCTTTTGCAGTTTTTCCTGCATCAGCTTGTAAGTGGCAACGCCCATAGGGTGGTTATAGTCCTGAATGACGTATTCCACAAATGCCTTGTTCGCATTCTTGCAAAGGACAATTCCAATGGACGGCTCTTCATGAGGTTTGCGAACTTCGTCATCGAGAATGCGAAGGTAACTGCTTAACTGCCCCAAATACGCAGGCTTAAAATCACCCTTCTTCAATTCAAAGGCAACGAGCGCATTCAACTCGCGATTGTAAAAAAGCAAGTCGATATACTGATCTTCACCGAACTTTTCAAGATGGTACTGATTCCCGATGAATGCAAAATCCTTGCCAAAAGTCATGATGAAATTCTTGATGTTGTGGATAATTCCATTCTCAACAACGCGTTCATCTACAAGGGATTTATCCCGTTCGCCAAGCTCCTCCACATTCATAAAGTCCAGCAGATATTCATCCTTGAACATGGAAATAGCCTGCAACGCCGACTTAGGACTATTCAGCGTAGAAGAAAAATTGTTCGACATTTGCCCCTGATGACGGTAGGCACCAGACTTGATTTCGGACTTCAAGAATTCGACCGTCCAGGAATTCCTGGCGCAACGCTCGATGTAAAAAAGGCGTTCCTCCCGGGACTTTGCACCCGTCAAAATATTGATGTGATGGGTGAAAGAAATGGCATCAAAACCGTAGATTTGGCTAAATTCGTTCAAATTCACCAATTCGGCAGTTACGACTGCCGAATTAGACGCATTTTCTGCAGAAGACCAGGCTTCATAAAATTGCCGCATGAGCTTCACATTGCGTTCCGAAAAGCCACGCAAACCAGGCAATTCCTTTTGTAACTGCTCGCTAATCTGCTTAATTGCATTGCCGCCCCAACGCCCGTAACGCGTATTCAGGGAAACAAATCGTCCCACCGAAAAGTACAACGCCAACTGAATCTTGTTGGTGGAACTTGCCGCCATGTACTGGCTTTGCAGAATGGCCGACTTGATTGTATCAACAGCCACAGGAATGGAAACTGCATTTTGTGAACTTGGATTTTTTCTGGGCATGGCATCTCCTTTGAATAAAGTTCATCCATTTAACTGATCTTCCAGTTCCTTGATAGAGGGCAGGCAACTCTTGAAATCCTTCGGGTAAATTTTCGACAATTCAAATTCCGAAATGGCAATGGGATTGACCGAGCCCTCCAAGGAATATTGCGCAAGAACTTCGTCCTTGTCCTTGCACACCAAAATGCCAAGCGTAGGCTTGTCTTCTGGGTTTTTCAACAAGTGATTCACGGCCACCACGTAAGTGCTAAGTTGTCCAATGTAAGCTGGTTCAAACTTCCCTGTTTTCACTTCAACTACCACATAGCAATGCAACTTGGTGTTGTAAAAAAGCATATCCAGAAATTGTTCAGTTTCACCGACCTGCAAACGATATTCTCGCCCCATGTAGGCAAAACCGCGGCCAAGTTCCATCAGGAACATTTCAATATTCTTGAGCAGAGCGTCTTTCAATTCCCGTTCCTCAAAATCGCTACGAACTTCCACAAAGTCAAAACAATACGGGTCTCGAGTTAATTCACGAGCCAGGTCCCCCTGCTCCTTGGGTAAAGTCGAAGTGAAATTAGTAACGGCTCTACCTTCACGCTCATACAAGTCTGTATCAAGAAACGTGAGCAACACGGAACGGGACCAACTGTTTTCAATGGTCTTTTTTACGAAGAAAATAGCCTTTTTAGGGGAATTTTTGCACTTATCAATAATACGTCTATGATGATCCCAAGGGATTTTTTTCAAATCGTCCGCAAGTTGCGGACGATTTCTATCGTTCAATTCGTCAACAACTTGTTGACGATTTCGGTCGTTCAATTCATCCACAAGTTGTGGACGATTTTGTCCTTCTACATAATCCTTGTACAAATCGTAGAAATACACGGCATATTTCAGAGTCGTCGGCGAAAACCCCTTGGCATTAGGAATTTCACGGCGCAGATCTTCGCTGAGTTTTTTATAGAACCCGCTGCCATAGGTATTCTGGAATTGTTTCTGCTGAATATCGCGACCCAAGCTGTAATAAAAGCCAATCAACTCGCCGTTGATAGCAATGGAAGCCTTGATTTGCGACTGGGCATAACGCTTCTTGAGTTCAGAAATCCAAGTAGCGTAAGTCTGTGGCAGATTATTTTGATTTTTTCTGGGCATAGTATCTCCTTTGAAAACAAAAAACACCTGAATTTTTATCAGGTGTTCAGGAGATTGTCGTAATGCTCGCGATGTATGTTAGCAATTTCTAAAAAGCTGGCAAGGGCTACTTTGTTAAAGATTTGTAATTTTTTGAATTAGGTTTTAAAACATTCTTTCCAGAACTTTTGGCAGTTCGTTAAAGTTATGGAGAACGGCGGCTGGGCTGTTGGCAGTGCCGAAACCATAGGCCGCATGGATAAAGGGAATTCCCGCAAAATTTGCAGCAGTTTCATCGCCGAGAGTGTCGCCAACATAAACTGCGGCACCATTACAATCGTCACCTGCGTACAAGCCGTTTCGTTCACAGATGGCCTTGATGTTTTCGCCCTTGCTTTTGCCAGTGCGTCCAGACATTTCAAAATCCTTGAAGTACTTCTGTAAATTGCAAGACTCCAAGAACGCCTCGATGTAACCGCAGGGGCAATTGCTGACGATGAACAATTCGTATTTTGCGTAAAGCTGCGAGAGCGTCGCGCGGTCCAAAAACAGCGGCGCGCCATGTTCCTTCAGATAGGCGCAATGGGCCACGGCACACTGGTTCATAATGTCTTCGCGGCGCGCAGCATCCATGTCCGGGAAATAAATTGCGCTGATTTCCTGAAGGGTCTTCCCCATCACATTTCGCAGGTCATCTTCAACAATCACCTTGCCGGTGTTGTTCCTTTCAAACACTTGATTCCAGATAATGGTCAGGGGCGCGACAGTATCCCAGAGGGTTCCATCAAGATCAAAAATTACGGCTTTCGGCATGGGTGGAAATTTAGTATTCTACATTGGGATGCTAGTTAATACCAATAAAATTTTACCAGAGATTCTAATTTTGAGAACACCATCTAAAATCACTTAAAACAATCAGCACATAAAAAGAAAAAAATGGCTCGCCCCGAAGGACGAGTCACCCACCACTTTGACACAATACAACGGAATATTTTTAACAAACAAAGAATTTAGGCTCAAACGTCATAGACTTGAATACATTTTTCATCAAAGTCTTTTCATTTTCATTCAAGCCAAGTTCCTTACAATCAAGAACTGCAGCTAGCCTAATTGAAGACTCTATTTGAATGCAATAATGCAAAATCCTAAACATTTTCTTCACAAACATGCTTTTGCAGATTCCAAGCCGTCCAAGAAACCAAGGAACGGATTTCGGAATAAAAATCAGGCAATACAAGATTACATAAAGAACTAAAATTTCACTTAAGGTCCACATCACTCTCTCATTCTGATAACAAACAGAAAGAAGCAAGCAAAATGGCAAAAACAAGCCAATGAGACCGACTGCTCTGTGTAAGCCAATCGTAAACAGCCATTGCCAACAACGGAATACTTTAAGAAGCAGACCTTGGCGACGCAAATATCGTTGAAGTTCAACAGGAATCATACGCCGTCCTTAGGATTGTCTGCAACAAAGGCATCACGGTAAACTAACCGTACGCTAAACAAATCCCGTGAATCTTCTGGATTATAGCAGCGCATTCCCGCAGAATCCAAAACACAGCACTGATTGTCTCCTTTTTTTCCTTTTGATGATGTCCAAAAGTAGGCAGACAATTCTTCTTCGCAAAATGCTCCATTCAATTCTGAACCAAATCCCGCAAGTTGTAAATGGATATTTTGGTCTTGTAACTTGCCCGATAGTTTTTCAACAAGAGTAGTTCTTTGAACTTCTTGCACAAAAGTACGATAAAGTTGTCTATAATCGGCCATAGACGGAATTCGCCAACCAGGAGGACAAATTTCATCCAAAGCGTCCTGGCAGTAGAGATAACCATTCTTTTGATAAGAGACAAATCTGTTTCCGTACATAAAACTACAGCCGTCAACATCATAACGCATATTTTCAGCAAACCAAAGCTGATTTCCAATACGGACAATTCTATAATCTTGATTATCGCGGGGGTCGGTAAAAGTGAGTTTCATAGGAAAAGCCTTTGTTGAAGTGAAAAAAGCGTCGGCGCAAATTTGCGCCGACTAGATTATTAAATGATTCATTCTTATTACTGGTGGGCAAAACCCCACACTACATTCACTTTATTTTTTGACGGTTGACACCGTCACTCTTTACTAATCAAAACAGTCATGGCCTAGGAAGTTTCCGTCATCGTTACTCCAGCCATCTTCATCATCATATAAGCCCATGGTTCGAGCGTAATCATTCGGGCCGAAGCCCTGGTCAATGTAATCTTCTTCCTCAATTTCAACTTCTTCTTCGTCATCTTCGTTCATTTTGATCTCTCTTTGTTATTGATGCCTTGATGGGAATGTTTCGATTCTTCAGTCCGTTGCCATCATCAACGAAAGTGATAAATGCCCCGTTTTTTCGCAGAAACCTCCTTTTCTTACAATTTGTAATCTTCGACAAAATCATCGAAGTCCTCTCGCGAGTGAATCGTTGGCGCATAATCCTCGATATCTTCGGCGATAGCTCCAATATCGTAGTCCAGGGCTTCGTGGTCCGTTCCTTCCAACAGCTCACACACTGTATCAACAAGCCAGTCATAATCAGCATTGCTCATGGGAATCTCCTTTGGGTTATTGTGTGGATAAAGTTATGTTACGCAATGACACGAACACTTGCCGCGGGGGTGTAACAGAATTCAAAGGTTGCGGGGTAATCAGCAAGCATTTCCTTGAGGGGACGATCCGGCTTACATCCGAATTTGTATTTGAAGGCTGCGCCCACCTCTGCCAAGAGAGCGAATCCGTTTTCTCGGGTAGAGGCTGTTACCAATTCCTTAAGCTCTATTTTGGAAATCAGCTTAGAAGCGGTTGCCGCACGATCATCGGCTCCAGAAGGTACGGAAGACTGTTGGGGGATTGACACATCTTTTGACAAAACCGAAATTTCAGCGGCTTTTCCATTTGTCATACCCTTAGGCATGGTACCATCATTGGGCAAAGGACGCTTCAGAACTCTAAACTGAACTTTACATCCTTTATACAATGAGTCTTTATTCTTGACATCGGAAACATTGAAGTGTAAATATCCTTTAGAGCTTTCAATAATCCCCCAGGCATTGGAGCGGGCATCAATAAATTTTACGGTACCAACGTCAATGTCTGAGGTTTCTGCCATATTCGTTGTAGTTTCAGCCTGCTTTAAAGGATTTACACTAGAGGTTATGTGACGAACTGGTTCAAAGATGCTCTGAGCAAGGGCATTTCCACGATCGTAAAGCAAAGATTCAAGCGAGATTGCGTAGTCTGCCTGCTTAATGATCAATTCGCTGGTAGGACGATGAACCTTGTCCGTATCAAAGTACACTACAATAATTTTCACTCCTAGAGAATGGAGAAGATCAAATGTCGAAGCGAAATCACTATCACCAGCAAACATAACCAAATAGCCATACTGAGCAGTAGGAATCGTATTCGCTCCAGCTCCAACAAAAGCATCGTAAAACGCATGTGCAATATTAAGAGCATCGATACCGTCTTCCTTCACGCCTTTGCTTCCATCTGCGATATGATTGTCAACCATCTTTAACGGTTTACGTTTACAGTCAATGCCAGCCACTAGCAGTTCATGGCGGAGCTTTTCGCGTTGACAATCAGGCCTAGCGGCATCCCCCCAGAACATATAAGAAATGCTCTTGTCCAAAACAGGATTAACATCGGGATGCTTTTCCTTGATGAAACTTAAAATGAAAAGGAAGAAGGCTTCCCAGACAATAGAAAAGCCCATGGCATGCAAATGAAGCCACACATGGTAGACATAGTTTCCATCCAGGTGCACTTTCACTTTGCGTTCCATGGTACAGTTAAGTGTATTAGGGGAAGGGTATTTATTCAGCATAATCAAACCTCCTTAAGGTTTATTGTGTTTATTTGTTAGTTCGAAGTAGCGTTATTGCTAACTTCGATGACACTAAAGTAAAAACAGAAATAAACGGTTCAAATAGGGTTCCTGTTCCTTTTTTTTTTACAGGAAAGAATGTCGAGATTTACGAAAAATGATGTATTTTTTTTAGGGATTATTTTCGTAATATGCGAAAAAAAAGGATTTTTTTATGGATGTGACCGCATTTGAAAAAGCGCTAAAAAAATTGAATGCATATTTTGCGTTCCGGGATATGGATGTTGCTGCATTTATAGGAACACCCAGCAACACTTTTTCTGATCTGAAAAAGGTAAAAAGTTCAAAATTTAGGGACGAAATCAAGAATTTCGACAAATATTTTTCGTTATACAACGGCTATGAAGCTAACATAGCAATGTCGAAGAAAGTCCCCTTAATCGATTGTATTTACTCCCAAATACAAAATCTGAGACTTCTGGTAATAAAACTAGCGCAAGAACAGCAGTGTCAAGAAAACGAAGAAATAGTGCTCGCAAAACTAGCTCACCTTGACATTCTGTCGACTTATTTTTACCCAAACACTATGCGTAGGGATTATTTTTGCGATGAGGATGAAGTCTATTACAGAATTTGCGATGCAAAAAAAATGTTAAAACTACTAGCCAAGAATCCAGAAAATGACGAACAAGAAAAACTGCTAAACTACTCCATTTCTTTTCTTGAAAAACTAGAAGACGATATTATTGACAAACGTTACGAAAATGGATGTTTTTCAAAGGAAGATGCAGCATACAAACTGTCTATTCTCGAGAACACATTTTTTCTACGAGCAATGAAAGGACAAAAAGAGCTGCGCAATATAACAGAACAATTAAATGCAAAATACCCATACTGGATTAGTCATTCTGCCAGTACAGAAGATAGCGGTTCGCTAGTAAATTTTAACGTTGTTTTGGATGAAACATTTGATCCAATTATGTTTGAAAATGATTGCGAAACCTGTTTAGACCCAAAAATTAAATCCACAGAAATGTGGGATACGGATTATCAAGAATCTTGCAATAAGATAGACGGGAAAAAACCTATATATTTTATTTTCAATTCATGCCAACGTTACGTAAAGGTCTTTATCGACAGCAAAATCAGTAAGCAAAAACAATCCGACGAATTCAAAGAGATTGTGTATGGCGAATACAAACGAATAAAGAAATCAGTTGATAGACAATGTTATGTATTTTCCCACACAGATCGTGAATTATCCGATCATGAGAAGAGAGAAAAAACGATTTGGGAAAAGGTTCGCTCAGATTTAAAATTGTTAGAGATTTCCTCTCCACAGCTTGAAAAAGATGGTGTATGCAAAAAAATACGAATGTCCTTAAACAGCGTGCAGAAAAAGACTTATGGACGATTATACTTATTTGAATAACTATATGTCTGTTAGTTCTTACTTGAACAGTTTCTGTCCCCTGGGCGTTCCTTCAGTCCAGTCGACATGAATGAACCCAATGGTAGAGGATTCTTCTTCGTTTTTTAGTGAGAGCGAATACCAACGCTTATCAAACAAGCCCGATAAAAAAATGACTATTAATAACTCATAACAACTGCCCCATAGCGTTAAAGTCTTTTTCGTTCTTGAAATATTTCGGGGTTTCGCCGGGGCGCTTGGCACCGCGCTTGCCGACGTAATCACCAACGCGACTTCCGTCACGATTATTGAGAAGCGCAGGTTTAATAGCCGACGAGCCGTCCTCCGGCGACACCACGTCTCCGCCAGACTCGCTAGGCTTCTTATTCGTCACAGGAATGGAATCCGTCGAAACTACAAAGTTATCATAGCGCACGAACACATCGTTAGTGGGAGCCCAGCTATCGTCGCTTCCGCCATGGAACGTAGAAAGATAGAACATATCAATTTTCTGGTCCTGGAAATCACGCAAACGCAAAGTATCCAAGTCCAGGGAAAGTTCGCCATCGAACCAACTTTGCACAATGCCGTTCTTGTCGCCCGTGCCTTCAGTGGAAACAGAATTCATGACCACGCGAGTCACCACATGGTGCCATGTTCCCGGCACAAAATGTTTTTGTTCCGCAGTCTCACCCAGATTCCATTTGGCGTCATCGCCGTAGGTACTGCCCTGATCCACAAAGTAGAGGTACTGCACCACGGCACCTTCCGCGCGCCACATGATGCGGGCACTCCAGCCGTCACCTACAGAGGGGCGATTTCCGCCGGTGTAGCACTTGCCGCCGCAAAGTCCCGGCAGCTTGCCGCCTTTCACAAATTCAAAACCAGGCTCGAACTGAATATCGTATGCCACCCACATTTCTTCTGCAGAAACATCGAGCGGCTGCTTCACCTGCCCGGCGCAGGCGGGGCGCTCGCCCTCGTCATTGGGCCCTACGCAACCCTTGGGGTACTTCAGCTGCAGAACCATTCCGTGCTCTTCATCGTCCTGCACAATCTTTGCATTCTGACCGCCATTCTGCTCCATGGCATACCAACTGGAAACGCCTGCCTTTTTAGGAAAGTCCTCCTGGGCCATCTTATTGGTGTACTGGCCGGCAGCACGATTTTCAAAATCCGCAGAAAACACCACATCGGCAAAGGACGCCGAAGTGCAAGCCAAAACGATTACAAAAATTCCACGAGCAAAGTTCATAACGAGCCTCAAAAAGAAATGTGGACGCTATTGAAAATACATTTTTTTAGGGAGATGGGAACGCCGTTGCTTTTCTAGAAGTTCAAAGCGAACAAAGCTCCATAGTGATTATCGACAGGATTCAGTAAAGGCATCAACTGTATGGAAAAAGACTGTTTATCCATCTCGTTTTTTTCAAGCAACCTTCGTTTTACGTAATCTTCACGTTTTCGGTAATACTCATTATATTTACGCTTGCGGATATTCTTTGCAATTGAAAAACTCCCGTAAGCGACCCACGATGGGAGAAAAAGAAGCAATGGCGCTGCTAATCCCCAATCCAAAGCAGACCATCGACAATCATTGTCTTCGTTCACATTGCACCCCATGGATTTCGCTCCAAGCAGCATACCTGAAATCGGAACTGCAGCGCTTAATCCCACACTAGTCCAAAAGAACACATCTGATACGGATTCATTTGCACGGAATTTTTGATGGTTTTGAGTACACAGCTCGTCATAGTATGCAGCGGAATCAACTTCAGCAACAGGTTTCGCCATACTTTGAGCAAAAACCATCGAAGCCAAGAGGCATAATGCAAATGTAATTTTCCCTTCCATAACCGAAATATATAAAACACGCTCAATACTAATAAAAAAAAAATCTAACTTTATATTTGAGGTTAGATTCTTGAATAAGATTATTTGTTATATCGGAGCTCTTTTTTTGGGGCTTTTTATTGTAAGTTGCGGTGGCCCTGAAACCCGTTACGATATCCATTCAAAATCCGACGAAAACGATTTTTCGGAATCTGATAAAAATAAGACTTACTCCTTAGATAATCGAACTCTTTCGGGCTCTGTGGATCTGCCTCAAAATTTCAGGCTTCTAAATGTAAAGATCCTCACTCTCGATAAGAAGATGATGCCAGGGGATTCCGTTGAAGCCAAGTTGGGGGAGTCCCGTTTCAGCGTTAGAGCACGAAATTATTCCAACTCCGAAATCCAGGTGGATTTTAGTTGCGCCTATGGAGATTCCTCCTTTAGTGATACCTTGAAGTTTACCCAGTATTTTGACATTCTTTACGAAGACGATCTCCAACTGAATCTTCATTCGGCCATGCTCTCGCCCTGGGTAAAGTCCTTGCATCAGGAAGCAGACATGGATTTGATATGGGAGAAGGATAGTGCATTCCTGAAAGCCGAGACATTTCTGGAAACGCCACCCGAAACCTGGAATTTGCAAGAACAGCTGCCAGTCCTTTATTGTGGTGGAATGGTGAATGCGCCGAACTTTGCCGAATGTTTTGAAAAACTTTCCAAGGGACTGGGCACAAAGACAAAATGGGACCAAGTTCTTTCTACAATAAACGTAGCAGATAATTTCTTAAGGTTTATAAATACTAACGCCACTTCCTATAGTGATGAAATTTATAACTTTGCCGAAGAGTTTATTGAAAGCGTTTATAAATTGCGCTCGCCCCTTTTTCAGGGGGATACCTCCCAAATTCTCAAGGATTCCAGTGAATTCAATGGACATTTGGTCATCTGCGATTCCATGCCCCAAAAATCAGGTCGCCTCATGTGGCGTCTGCAAAATGAGCAGGACGAACTTCTAGGACCTTGTTATTTTGACCTTGATTCCGTAGTTATCGGTTCCATGGGAGGCTTTGCCTGCAAGAAGAATTCATCGGTGTGGGAAACTCTTTCAGAAGAAGCATCGGCAGACATTTATTTTGGCTGCAAGGAAGGTGATACTAAAATCCGTTTTTTACCTAATGGTGGCGAGTACCTTTGCCAGGATGGGAAATGGTCTTCTTATGGCATTCGCATACAGGGTTATGAGATTTACGAATTCGATTCCCGTGTAGTGCGTGAAGTGGGTTCGTGCACCTCGGAGCGTAATGGCGAATATATCTATACGGATTCGTTTTTTGCCATCTGCAAGAACGGCTATTGGGAAAAGAACGATGGCACCAGATACTATGACCAAGAATGCAATGCCAATATGAAGGGAACTTCCTTTGTATTGCCAGTTCATCGTAATTCCGTAATTGACACAGCCTACTTCTATTGCAATGGCAAGTCCTGGCGCGATACGATACCGCCCCTGGTATATGGAGATGTCTGCAATGACAATCACCGTTACAACATTGCGGTCTATAACGGTAAATATTACATGTGCGATAAATCCTGGCGTCTTTTAAGCGACGAGGAACTTTTGCCTCCCATACTGAGTCGAGATAGTTGCCCATCTGCAAAGTTGTTCAAGAAATATGGAGAATCCTATTACAAGTGCGAAAATAACCACTGGACATACGTAGAGGACAGCCTTGTGGTGGCACCTGTAAAGGCGGGAATCGTCTGCGAAGAAGCCATAAGAAATCAGGTGTACAAATCCGACAATGAATATTTTGTGTGCAATATTCATTGGTGGACAGATGAAGCCCATTGGATCAAGGCTACGGAACATGATATTTTCTTATACGAACATCGCATCGACCATGACGGGGAATGCAAAAAAGGCTTAGCGGGAACTTCCATCTATTGGACCGCCGATGACGACAAGGATTACCATGTTTTTTGCAAAAATGGTGAGTGGAAAATTCAAGAAGCTTCAGTAACAAACAGTTATTTGCCAGATTTGTTTACTCCTCGCAATTTAGCCGGAGGAACCTTTATCGACTCCACAACATACAGAAATACAATCGGTGGCGTAGAATATACATTCCGCCTTTACTGGCGTGATTACCTGGTTTTGAGTAAAATAAAAGAAAATGAAGAAACTTACACTGCCCACGCTTCCAAGAACATGATGTTCCTGAGTAAGGAAAGTCCCAGTACTTCAATGTCACTTGAAAACTTCGTGCATAAGGGTGATGGCTTTGAAACCTTTTACAAAAGTTGGCTTGCAAGGGCTACAGTCGATGATAGCGTAACAATCGAAAAAGGACAGAATACAATAAATATCGAAAAAAAGACCTATTATTTTGAACCCCAGAAAATCGAGCTAGTGAATTCCAATGAAGAATCCTACATGGATTATGAATCTGCCGTAAAGTTCTGCCCTTCAGGAACCCACATTCCAGATACAACGGAACTGCAAGAAAATTATTCCCTAGGAAATAACGGATGGACTCGAGAGGAAGAAAGTTCCATCAAGGCAACTTATTCCTACGTATGGGACGGCACCAAGACAAAGGAACAGTTCTATAGCATTTTCTGGAGCAGCACCGCAAAGGACAGCAATACACAATATTGCCTGGAACTTGTGGCCAACCGCAGCAATACGTACTCCGCCACCTGGAAACAACAGAAACGCATCGTGGAATGCCCAAAGAAAACATACCCCATAATCAAAGCCATTTGCGGAAAGGAGTATGCAAAATGAGATGTTTATTGAACTTGCTGATTGCACTAGTAACAATACTTCTTGTCGCCTGCGACCATGAACCGAATGTTCCATCCGTACGCGAAACTGTTCTCGCAGAATCGGATAGCGTATCTTTTTTACCTCAAGGAAAAATTACCCTAGAGTTTCCTCTAGAAGTTATTTCTGTAGAAGCTTACATTGTCGATAACGACTTGAACATTTCGGACACCTTGTCTGTAATTTTCAGAAAGTCGTCCAGTGGCAGGTACAGCTTTACTGCAAAAAAATATAAGGGAGAGCATTCCATTTTGCAGGTTGATTATTCATGCATTGGCAAGGATTCAGCAACAGTCTTGAACCTTACGGAATACATGGATTTGTCTGCGGATTCTATCCCGACCCTATCGTTACATGGAGCCCTGATGTCTAATCGCGCAAGGAAATTTGTGCAGGAAGATGGTTATGACCTGAATTTGGCAAAGCGTCACGCCTCCCGCGAATTGCGGACTCTCTGGGCTGTAGAAAAACAGGACGAGAAACTTCTTTACTGGCTCCCCTATGTGTATGGCATGGGAGCTTCTTCTGACGAAGAACTTTTTAGCCTTGTAAATAAGTTTGCTAAAAGCCTAGGCGCATCCACCAAATGGGATGATTTTGTAGAGCCTGTTTTTGTAGCGGATTCACTGGTGAAAATTTCAGCAAGCGGTTCTGTTCTTGGCTATGACGAAAACTTTAGGTTCTATAGAAACCTATGGAAGGTTACGTATGGATTTTCGGAATGTGATTCAAATACAGTTGGCAAGCTTATACAAAACCAGGTGAAGGACAGTTATTTTTATAAAGAGAATTTTGAGTGCGTCAAAGACACCTTGTCAAAAATTCCAGAGGAAGATCGCTATTTCTGGAAGTTAAAAGAAATTGAAATTCCTCAACCGGAAAAGGATTCTTTTGCTAGCGATAGCACAGGGAGCATTGATAAAGACAGCACTTTTGTTGAAATTCCCTTAAGTTATAGGGATTCCGCATTTGGCAAGTGTACGGCGGAACGCAAGGGCGAAAAGGAACGCCTGAATTTTGGCTATTATATTTGCTCCGATTCCGGCTGGATTTCCATCGATCGAATTTCCTATTTCCTGGGAATCTGCGACCGCAGTAAGTATGTTGACATTCCCCCTTATGTGTCTTATGGTCAAATCTTCAAGAACGACTCGGTTGGCTACTACCTATGCTATAAGGATGAATGGACAAAGAGCATCGCCCCTATATTCTATCACGAAGAATGCAAGGAAAATCGAGTCATAAATATTGACAACGTCTATTACGCTTGTCACGACAAAAACTGGAATTATGCCACCCCAGAAGATCTAGATGGCCGTCTGTTAGGCGACGAGTTTTGTGACAACACACAAAAAGGGCGGCATATAAAAATCAACGATTCCCAGTACTACCGCTGCTATGATGATAAATGGAAGCTAGAAAACTACACCGACGAACAAATGATTATTCACGAACTGGCTAAAAAACATGGTCTGGATGAACATTACTGCGATAGCGCAAATTTGGGCGCGTCTCCCGTTTGGCTGCCCAAGGAATCGGTGTTCCTCTCTTGCAACCAGCTAAAGGATGCCTATAGCTTTTTCGATTTTGTAACGGTTAAGCCAGATTCACTTTTGGACGCATCCGTAATGGAAACAGGGAAATTGAGAAGGTCCGGTTATAGCACACACTTGATTGTAGAAAATAACGAAATAAGGTATGAATTCAGCCAGGGAAATATTTACCGATTAATAAGTTTGCAAATGGACAATATTCCTTACAAGGTGGCTTATCTCAATGGAAGATATTTTGTTACAAACGAAACAGAAGCATACATCACCAAACTGGATGACGTAAGGGAAAAAAGCGAAAGTTTTGAAACCTTCTACGAAAAATGGATCGATGATGTTGCCGAAAATTTCCGATGCTACCCCTGGATCGATCCCAAATGCGGTGAACCCAAGGAAAAAATTGCAATAAGGGATGTCCACTTAAATGCAGCGTACAGGCAAACTTACGTCACCTGGGAAAAGGCAAGTAAAATGTGCCCTCCCGGATTCCACATTCCAAGTGCTGATGAATGGATGACTCCGAATTTTTATACGCAGGAACAGTATAATCCTGTAGATCATCCCGTAGATGTCGGCAATTCTGTTTATTACGATATCTTCTGGACAAGTGATGAACTCGATGATGAAACTCAGTATTGCTATGAGCAAGCCTGGTTCAAGCATTCCACCATTACCTCCGCCGGGAATATAGTTGAATCCAGAATCATCGAATGCCCCAAAGACTTGTCACCCTTGGTACAAATAATGTGCGTTGAGGATTGAATTTATGACCTGTAGAAACATCTTGATGGTAAAGGCAAATTCATTGGCATTGCTTTTTGTGGTTATGTTTGCTTCTGTATTTGTCAGCGGTTGCTATATGGATACCCATGTAGTAACAGATGAATATTACAGATGGACCCTCATTGGAGTCAAGGATGATTCAACGGCCGTTGTTGAGGTAACCTTTGTAGAAAGTGGATATATCGATTGTCATCATTTTATGGGTTATGATGACGATGATTTTAGCAGGGATGTTTCTACACACTTTTACGAAGTTCGAATGGATTCCCTGAAAAGAGGGAGAGCGTGGTCTTCTTCAGATGAACTTGCTAAAAACGATGCATACAGCGCGGATTTCATTTGGCTTGATGAAAATGACCGTGATTGTGGCTTTATCCTTATGAAAGGTGGATCTGTTAGGGACACTCTTGAAATCGGGAATTGCAATACAGAATCAACAGCAACGATCATGGGAAACTATCTGAATTATAAAGGAAATCTTTACAGCATTGCCGATGGTAAAATTCAGAGTCACAAACCTAAATACAAGGTGAGCAACAAAAACGGCAACATTATCTTTGAGGATGCCAAAGGGAACCAAGTGATTTATGGTGGAGAACCTTAAATCACGCCTAAACATACAGGTGTAGCAAACCTACCTTTGCATACGGCGACGTTTCCCCGCAAGCTCATTGCTGAATCCATCGTGAAGAATTTTATTGCTGCTCCATGGCATACCAGCTAGAAACGCCCGCTTTTTTAGGGAAGTCCTCCTGGGCCATCGCATTGGTGTACTGGCCGACAGTGCGATTTTCAAAATCCGCAGAAAACACCACGTCGGCAAAGGAACTTGCATACCGCCATGTCAAGCGTCTTGAAGATGCTGGGGGCGTAATCCGCGATATCTTCTTTACCGTTATTGATCAATCTGTATTTTTCACGCACCTTACAGACAGCCCGAAATCTTTTGCGTAAGGGTAAACAGAAACATCGTTCCTGCCGGCCATCATGTGAATGCCGATCGCCTTTTTACTTTGTGCAGACACTGCACCATCTTCCGTAGCGCTCCACAAGTACGCATACATTGTCTGGCGATCAAAGCGTCCGCGGTAATCGCGAAAGCCCGAAGGTGTTGCATTAAAGCCATATTCATCGGAACCGTTGCCATAATGGCTCCATCCTTCGGCCGATTTCAACTTGACTCCAGCAGAATCCTTACCACCGACATCTGCTACAAGCTGATCAAATTCCACGGCCGTAGGCAAGTGCCAACCAGTGGGGCAAACATTCTGTGCAACATCCCAAGTATAAAAGCGACCGTACTTTCTGCAATCATAATTAAAGCGAGTGTAACAAAAGCTTTCTTCTGCTGCAAAGTTTAAATTCTCTGCCATCCAAATCTGCGATCCGATTTTTACGGTTTTGTATTCCTGGCTATCACGGGAATCCTTTAAAACAGAATCTTCTTCAGCAAAAGAAAACGCCGTTAAAAGCATAATTAAAGTAAGCACAAGCTTAAAATGCTTTCCCATAAAATCTCCAAAAAAATAGCCCCTAAAAAGGGGCCTAATTTTAAAAGCTGATTCTTTTTTAAATCAGCTTTTCTACGCGGGCGCAGAGGCTTTCGGCTTCTTCTGCAGTCGGAGCTTCCGCAATCACGCGAATCACTGGTTCCGTGTTGCTTGCACGAACATGCACCCAGGACTTTTCAGAACCAAGCCATAGGCCGTCGCGAGTATCTTCTGTCCAGCCCTCGAATTCCTTTTTGACAAGCGGCAAGATATCAGCAACCTTCTTGTCGCCAAGTTCAAACTTTTTCTTTGGCATGGCGTAACTCGGATTTTCCTTTACGAACTTTTCCGGGCCGCCGTCGTGGTGTGCCATCCAGCTGAGCACAAGTGCCGCAGCCACGAGGGAATCGCGACCATAGTGGAGTGCCGGCAAGATCACGCCGCCGTTGCCTTCGCCGCCAATCACGCAACCTTCATCCATCATCTGCAAGCTAACATTGATTTCGCCGACCTTTGCGCGGCTGAACTTGCAGCCGTACTTTTCGGCAACATCTTCGTTCATGCGGCTCGTACTCAGGTTGACGCAAACGGAACCCTTCTTTTGGCTAAGCACTTCTTCAGTCGCAATGGCGAGCGTGTATTCTTCGCCAATGCTCTTGCCTTCGCCGCTCACGAGGGCGCAACGGTCTGCATCTGGGTCAAGAGCAAAGCCGACGGCACAGCCGTTTGCCTTTACTGCTTCACGCAGGTCGTTCAAATGTTCCGGAATCGGCTCTGCGCCGCGCGGGAACGTTCCGTTCGGTTCGCAATGAATGCGAACCACTTCGCAGCCAAGCTGCTCAAGCAGGCGCGGCACAATGTAGCTGCCAGCGCCATTCACGGCGTCGATTGCCACCTTGAACTTCTTTGCCCTGATGGCCTCGACATCTACGAACGGGATTGCAAGCGTGCCATCGACATGCACTCCGTCTGCATCTGCCAGGACTTCGTACTTGCCCATGGTGCGGTAATCCGGGTAATCGAACTGGTTCGCATCGGCAAGTTCAAAGAGCTTCTTCACATCGTCTGGGCCAAGGAAAAGACCCTTGTTGTTCAGGAACTTGAGGGCGTTCCATTCGAGCGGATTGTGGCTAGCGGTAATGATGATACCTGCGTCCGCCTTGTTTTCTGTGGTAAGGATTTCAACGGACGGCGTTGTAGAAAGGCCGACGTCAACGACATCGACACCTGCAAGGCGGCAAATGCCAGAAACATACTGCACGATGGCATCGCCTGTCGGGCGGCTATCGCGGCCAATCACAATTTTCTTTGCCTTGGTAATTTCAATAAAAGCACGGACATGGCTCTGCAATACCTGCGGGGTAAGGGTATCACCAACAATGCCACGAATACCAGAAATGGAACGCATGAGTTTTGACATAAAAATCTCCTATTGCATAAAAATTAGTAAGTCTAAAACTCTTTTGCAAAAACAGATTTTTTTTGTTTCAAAAAAAACGGGACGTTCGGGGCAAATGGGCTACATTTCAAGAACCAAAATTTCATAAATTGTAGAGAGGCCTCAAAAAATTGCTTCGGTCAGGCAAAATGCCAAGAACCATTGAGAAGCTTGAATTTCTGGAGGTTGCCATAAGCTACAAGCAAGAGGTTATTTTATGAGACGCATCAAGAATCCATGGGCACATTTGGCTGGTTACAACTGCATTGGCTGCAGCCCGAACAACCCGCTCGGTTTGCACATGTGCTTCTTTGAAGATGGTGACGACATCGTGTGCGAATGGAAGCCTACAAACGATCACCAGGGGTGGCTCGACACTTTGCATGGCGGCGTGCAGGGCATGCTTCTTGACGAAATCGCCTCCTGGGTGCTCTTCCGCAAATTGCAGACAACCGGCGTGACCTCAAAGATGGAAATCAAATACATGAAGCCGGTTTCTACGCTCGACGACCACATCACGCTGCGCGCCCGCATTCAAAGGCAGATGCGCAATGTAGTCTTCATTGACGCAGAACTCTACAACGCCGCAGGCGAAAAATGCACCCAGGCAAGCCTCGTTTACTTTAGCGCAGTCAAGAACACCGACAGGGAATCTGCCGCGTTCGTAAGTTGCGAACTGGAAGAAGAATAAGAAACCTAGAACCTGTAGGTAAGCATGATCATGGCCATTTTGAAGGCCCATTCATGTCCATCGCGCGTCTGCAGGAATCGTTCGTTGGTGTAATAGTCGTCGTTTTTAAACTTGCGTTCACGGCCAAACATCGCCATTGCCATGCCGCTCCATTTTGCATTGATCGTAAACTGCAGCATGGGATTGACGGAGTATGTTTTGAAATCCGGATCATAGGGCTTGTAGACTTCGTCAAAATCGGAATCGTGCAAGAAGCCTGTGCGGCCAAGCGAAAGCATGAACATCTTTATGTGCTCATAGGGCAGCATATAAATTATGGTAATGTTCTGCGAGCTCTTGTAACCGTTTGCACTCGTCTCTACGCCGGCACGCCAAAGCTGACCGTCGCGAGCGCCCGTGTAGTGCAGGTATTCAAGCGTGTAGCCTGTGCGTACAATGATTTTTGTCCAGTTCGATTTCGGCAAAAATGCTAGCACAGGGATTGTGAGGCCGCCCTTGTATTGCACATCGAACATATATTCCGTAAACGAAATGTCATTGTCGAAATCGCGCTCCTTTGGATTGTAACGGCCCATGAAAGATGTTTCGTAGCCGTAGTTCCAGGCTGTCGAAATTTTGCCGAGCACACTGAATTCAAGCAGGTGGATTAACGAAAAGCCGACCTCTGCAGAGGCGCTCAGATCGACAACGGAAAGTGTGCCCGCAGCTTCGCCCTTCAAGCCTACGAGCTTGTTTACATCGCGTGTTGCCGTATATTTTTGGGACGCAAAGAACGGGATGGCAAACTCAATGAACGGCCAGTCCCTGAGATAGGAATCGGAATGCTTTAGGGAGTAGTGCGGCAAAAATATGTCGACGAAGGTAATGCTGCGTTCGCTTTGCAGCTTCCAGCCGGTTTCTTCCGGTGCCACGGCAGCGCCTGCAACCTGCGCTGAATCGGCTTTTTCCTGTGCGATTGCAAACGACACAAAAAGTGCCGTCAAAATGAGCAATCGTTTAATCAGGTTCTGGCGCATCGTAACTTTTTTTGAATTTTGCACAAAGATAAAAATAATCAATGCGTATTACAATGCAGTTTATCGCCCAATGTTGCTGGCAATCTTTTTATGATGCAAAAATGCAAAAAGTGCGGCTAAAGCCGCACTTTTCTGAGCCTTGCCCAAATGCACTTGGCACCTGGCCGCTTCTCCGTCAACTACATGCAGGTGTAGCCGCCGTCAACCGGAACCATGATGCCGGTAACGTAGCTGGAAGCCTTGGAAGCAAGGAAGATTGCAGCGGTGTCCAGTTCGCCTTCGTTTCCATAGCGTTCTGCCGGGATCATAGTCTTGGCGTTAGCCTGGAAGAAGTCGGAATCCAGAGTTTCCTTGGTGAGCGGGGTGTAGAAGTAACCCGGGCAGATTGCGTTTACGTTGATGCCCTTGCTGGACCATTCAGCGGCGAGAGCGCGGGTCAAGTTCACGACAGCACCCTTGGCTGCGTGGTACGGAGCGGAACCGCAGATCTTGTTACCAACAAGGCCGTACATGGAGGCGATGTTGATGATACGGCCATACTTTGCAGGCAACATTGCCTTCTTGGCGACGGCGCGAGCCATCTTGAAGGTGCCGCCCAGGTCCACGTTCATTTCGTGGTTCAGCTGGTCGTCGGTAATGTCTTCTGCCGGAGCAACAGCGCCGGTACCAGCGTTGTTGATGAGAATGTCGATGCGGCCGAACTTGGCGAGGATTTCGTCAACTGCAGCTTCAACCTTGGCTGTGTCGGTAATGTCGCACTGAACTCCGATAGCTTCTACGCCAAATTCAGCGGTGAGTTCAGCAGCAACCTGGTCAATCATTTCCTTACGGCGAGCGATTGCAACAATCTTTGCACCCTGGTTAGCGAGAGCCTTTGCCATCTGAACGCCGAGACCGGTGGAGCAACCAGTAACAACTGCAACCTGGCCGGAGAGATCGAAATAATTCTTCATTTTTTTTATTCCTTTTTGAAAATCTGTTCTAGTATGGAATATATACTACAAAATAGGCAAAATCAAGTTCTTTGTCGCTTTACACAACAAAAATGGCCGATTTTTACTTAAGTTCCATCACTGCGGACTTTCCACCGGCAGTAACCTTGTACTTGCCCGGGTAACCGCGGAACTTCACGACATCGTTTTCAGCCTTGAATGTTCCGTTCGTCGTCCAAACCTTGTGCCACAGGTCGTAAATCAACTTTGCAGCCGGCTTTTCGCGGCCATCGGAAGCAATGATGCCGCCGTTCTTTACCCAGTGACGGTTATCCCAGAAGCCCCAGAGCAAAATACCTTCGATTGCCGGGTGGCTAAAGAAGGAACGGAGCACAATTTCGTAGCGGCGAGCCTGTTCTTCTTCGCCAAAGTACAAACCCTTCTGCCAATCGCCAAAGTCAAGTTCAGTTACCTTGATAGGGAGGCCAAGTTCAGCAAGGCGGTCAAGACGAGCCCTGATGAATGCCGGGTTGATTGCACGGTCGCCAAAGTGGCACTGCACGCCGATACCATGTACAGGAACGCCACGGTCAAGCATGCCCTTTACAAGGTCATAAAGGCGTTCGGTTTCGCCGGCAGAAACAACCTGGTATTCGTTGACAAAGAGGCGTGCATCAGGGTCTGCGCGGTGTGCCCATACATGAGCACTGTCGAGCAAATCCCAGCCGCACTTGTTAAATACGAACGGTTCATGGAATGCTTCGTTCCATACATCGTATTCCTTGATCTTGCCCTTGTATTCCTTAAGGTCGCGATCGATACGGGCCTTGAGCTTTTGACCGATTTCCTTGCAGCTTCCGCTCATGCTGAAGTGCTTATCGTAACCATAGCCCTGAATGCCCCACATCAATGTGTGTGCGCGGAAGCCCCACTTGTAATCATTTACATAGTCAAGATACTGCTTGAATTCGTCGCGCTTGATCTTGCCTTTCTTTGGTTCGTATTCAGGCCACTTGAACTGGTTTTCCGGAACGCCATACCAGAAGTACTTATTTGCAGTCTTGCGATACCACTGTTCCACGCTATCCTTGGAAGGGTACAATGCAAGAGCTGTACCGAACGGGAAGTCGTGGCGCATAAGTTCAACCTTGACTTCGCTTGCTCCCTTCATGGAATCCGGGAGATTCAAGGTCAAGTCACGCTTGCGAAGGCTATCGATTCGGGCCGCATTGTTTGCATACCAGGTAGTATCATTCATGTTGTCGGCCCTGGTAACTTCAACATCGTCCATCTGCAGCCAGCCCTTTGCAAGGCCCACATGGAAGGTGATGTTGTTCACGCCATAACCCTTCTGGTCGGCAAGGAATGTCATGGAATATTCCTTCCACTCGTTCGTGAGCATAAAGGAAGCGCTTTCCTTTTGACGCCAGTCCGGCTGGCCGCCCTGAATAATGGCATTTATAGGAACATTACCCTTAGCCTTGAAAGTCAAGGTATAATATGCGGAGTCGGCAAGCCACTTTGGCGGCTGGAGCTGTAAACCCCAACTCGGGTTCGGGAGAGATGTAACTTCGAGCCTAATGCCTTCGGAACCATCTACGCCAAGGCCAGTTTCGCAGAGCTTTTGAGTAAGCTTTCCCGGGCCATCCGGATTGTTCCAAACATACCAGCCACCGTCGCCATAGCTACAATCGCCGTTAGTAAGCAATCCGGCAAAAGCAGTTGCCGAAGCCAAAAGTGCCGATGTCGCAATAAATCTTCTTAGCATAGGTTCTCCCAATTAAGTTATAAACATGCAGCCTTTGCTATCAAGGCTTTCTACTTGCGCTGAATGTATATAAATATCGGGATAGGTGAACCAATAAAATGCACTTTTTTGAGCTCACCGTGGCAAGTGTATCATGATTTATGGCTATTACGATTTGTAAACGACTAAAATAAGTGGTGCAAAACATCACAGAAAAATTTATCTTTATTCATGTTAATTTCATTATGGAAACGAATATGAAAAAAGGTTTTTCGCTGGTCGAAATAATGATTGTTGTGGTCATTATTGGAATTTTAGCGTCTGTTGCCGTTCCTAAGCTATTTAACCAGGCTGAAGCAGCGCGCATGGCAAATGACATTCAGTCGCTTGATGCTATCCATACAGCTGTTCTGGAAGCGTCTCTAGATGATGCATTTCAGCAAGCGCTTGACAAGACTGTACAAAATGAGGAACGGGTCATGCGCATTCGCGTTTCCTGGTCTGTTGAAAATGCGAAAAATGGTCAATATGTACTGCAGCAAAAGATTCTAGAGGCAATACGCTCCAATGCCGGTAAAAATTATATAGAGTTAAATAATGGTGGAAGTTCTGGAAAGATTGCAATATACCAAAGCAATGTCCTAAGGAAAAAGCAATTGGATATGATGATTCTTATTGTGGAAGAAAAGGGTCATTTCAAGATTTGTGTACTTGCTACTGATTCTGCAGGTCGTGATAATCCGGTGAAGGTTTATACCTATCGTGGTAAACCTGTTGCTGCAGGGGATATTCCACGCGGTGGCGATAAATGGGGCAACCAAAAGACACAGATTTCTTTTAAGTTTATTCCGCTTGAAGAATAGCTTTTACCCTTCAAAAAGTATTGAGGGGCATTGTGCAATGTAGTGCACGCTAGTTATAGATTTTTGATTTACAACCTTGATTTGACGAGGGCGTAGAGGTCTTTATATACCTCTTCCGGTGCGCGGTCGGCATCGATGGCAACGACTTCGTCCGGGTACTTTTCGCTAGCGTCCAGGTAGCCTTTGCGCACGCGTTCAAAGAAGTCCGCCTTTTCGCTTTCTAGGCGGTCGGGGGCTTCGCCACGCTTTGCGGTGCGGGCGCGGCTCGCCTCCACAGAAATGTCCAGGACGACGGTAAGTTCCGGGAAGCAGCTTCCGCAGGTGATTTCCGTGAGGCGCTGCACAAGGTCTACGCCAAGGCCACGGGCAAAACCCTGGTAGGCATAGGTGCTCCATGCAAAACGATCTGCAATGACAATCTTGCCTGCATCGAGAGCTGGCTGAATGATTTCTGCAATGACCTGAGCGCGTGCCGCATTGTACAGAAGCAGTTCAGTTTTGTCGCTCATGATTCCCTTGAAACTAGGGTCCAGAAGCAACTCGCGGATTCGTTCCGAAATTTTTGCGCCACCCGGCTCACGGAGCTTTACGACGGAGTAGCCCTCCGCCTCAAGCGAAGCTATGAGCATGTCAATCTGTGTTGACTTGCCGGAACCGTCAATGCCTTCAAGAGAAAAAAAGCGTTTTGCAGTTTTCATAAGAAGTAGGAAGTAGGAAATAGGAAGTAGGAAGTTTATTTCTGTAGACTTCCCACTAATTACTGTCTACTAATTATTCGGCATCCTTGCCGTGGCACTTCTTGAACTTGAGGCCGGAACCGCACCAGCAAAGGTCATTGCGGCCAACCTTCGGGCCTTCCGGCTGGCGAGCAGGAATTACGCGGCGAACGACGCGACGGGTGCCAGGGAGTGCAGACTGCGGCATCGGCTGGCCTTCTGGTTCGGCGCTCGCAGGCGCTGCTTCTGCAGGAGCTTCTGCCGGTTCCTTTGCCTCTTCGGCAACGGAAACATTCATTGCACCCTGTTCTGCAGCGGCACGCTGAGCTTCTGCGTTTTGCGGATTCTGCCTTGCGCGTTCTGCAGCGGCCTTTGCCTGTTCAATCTGTTCCGGGGTCATGTCTTCGCGCTTTACGAGCATTTCCGGCGGAACGGACATGCCGTTCGGGAGCTGGATGCGAATGTTCATGATGCGCATTGCAACGAGCGTTGCGATACTGTCAAGGCACTTGGAGAAGAGTTCGAAGCCTTCCTTCTTATAGACCATCAGAGGATCCTTCTGGGCGTAGCCGTGGAAGCGGATGGAATCCTTCAACTGGTCCATTGCATACAAGTGTTCCTTCCAATGCTGGTCGATCGTGCGCAAGAGGATCATGCGTTCGAGACCCTTGAAATCATTTTCCGGAATGATTTCCGTGAGCTTGTCATACTTCTTTTTGCAAAGGTCGAGTACGCCGTCAAGAACATCGTCCGGCTTCATGCCGACTGCCTTTTCCTTGTCGAGAACGTAGTTCACTGCAAAGCTGCGGGCGACATCCATGTGAAGTTCTTCAAGCTTCCAGTCTTCCGGGAAGGAGTTCGGGGCAACATACTGAGAAACCTTGATGTCTGCAGCGATTTCAACGCGGTTGCACACTTCTTCACGCATGTCTTCGCCGTTCAAGATGCGGCGGCGGAGCGCGTAGATGACCTTGCGCTGTTCGTTCATCACGTCATCGTAGTCGAGCAAGTACTTACGGGCGTCAAAGCTCTGGCCTTCGACGCGGCGCTGTGCGCCACGGATACTGCGGCTTACGAGCGGGTGAACAATAACATCATCGTCGCCAAGGCCGAAGCGTTCCATCATGTTCTTGATGTTCTGGCCGCCAAAGATACGCACGAGGTTGTCGTCGAGGCTGAGGAAGTACTGGCTGGAACCCGGGTCGCCCTGACGGCCGGAACGGCCGCGCAGCTGGTTGTCGATACGGCGGGATTCATGGCGTTCCGTGCCGAGCACGTGAAGGCCGCCAACTTCTGCAGCGCCTGGTCCAAGGGCAATGTCGGTACCACGGCCAGCCATGTTTGTGGCAACGGTAACCTTGTTCAGGTGGCCAGCGTACTGGATAATTTCAGCTTCGCGGCCATGGTTCTTTGCATTCAAAACTTCGTGTTCAATGCCTTCTGCCTTGAGAAGACCGGAAATCTTTTCGGACTTTTCAACGGAAGCCGTACCAACGAGGATCGGCTGGCCGGTAGCATGGCGGCGCTTGATTTCTGCGACAATGGCGCGCCACTTGGCATCTTCGGTCTTATAGACGAGGTCATTCAAGTCCTGGCGGATGCACGGCTTGTGGGTCGGAATGACCCAGGTGCTCATGTTATAGATCTTGATGAATTCCGTAGCTTCCGTTTCTGCCGTACCGGTCATGCCGCTGAGCTTCTTGTACATGCGGAAGTAGTTCTGGAATGTAATCGTTGCAAGCGTCTGGTTTTCGCGGCGGATCTGCACCTTTTCCTTGGCTTCGATTGCCTGGTGCATACCTTCGGAATAGCGGCGGCCTTCCATGAGACGGCCAGTGTTTTCGTCGATGATGACGATTTCGCCATCGCGAACGAGGTAATCGACATCGCGTTCGAACAGGTTCCATGCGCGAATGGACTGGGTAATGAAATGCACCCATTCAGCGTGTTCGCCGTAGAGGTTCGAAATCTTGAGCATGGATTCGATGCTGTTCACGCCGGCTTCGGTAATCTGCGTGGTCTTGTTCTTTTCGTCGACCATGTAGTCTGTACCGCGCTTGAGCTTTTGCACAATGGCATCGGCCTTCATGTACTTGTCGGTAGCGTCTTCTGCAGGACCGCTGATAATGAGCGGCGTACGGGCTTCGTCAATGAGGATGGAGTCCACTTCGTCAACAATGCAGAAGTTGAGCACGCGCTGCACAAGTTCGCGCGGGTCGCCAGCCATGTTGTCGCGAAGGTAGTCGAAACCGAATTCGTTGTTTGTACCGTAGGTAACGTCTGCGCCGTAGCTTTCGCGGCGCTGTTCTGCGTTCAGGCCATTGACGATCAAACCGACCTTAAGGCCAAGGAACTTATAGACGCGGCCCATCTGCTTTGCATCACGGCCGGCAAGGTAGTCGTTCACCGTAACGACATGCACGCCGTCGCCAGAAAGACCGTTCAGGTAAACCGGGCAGGCTGCGGCAAGCGTCTTACCTTCACCGGTTGCCATTTCTGCGATTGCACCTTCGTGAAGCACGAGACCGCCAATCAACTGCACGTCAAAAGGCATCATGCGGAACGGCTTTACGGAATCCGGATAGAGTTCACGGACCTTGGCGTAGAGTTCTGCCGGCAAATAAACTTCAAATTCCGGCTTGCCTGCGGCAATTTCTGCCTTGGCGGCTTCGGCAACGGCCTTCAAGTCGGCGCCGAGCTTATCGAAATCGAAACCATACTGGTCATCAAAAATGTTGAAGATACCGAGACGGCGGTCGCAAGCTTCCTGGCAAACGGCAAAAGCTTCCACCTTGATGTCTTCAAGGGTTTCGCCGTTCTTCAGGCGTTCGCGGAATTCAGCAGACTTTGCTGCAAGTTCCTTGTCGGAAAGGGATTCGAGTTCCTTGCGCTTTGCATGAATGGAGGCGATGACCGGACGCAAACGCTTCACCTTGCGTTCGTGCGGAGTTCCAAAAACTTTATGCAAAAGTTTATCGAATAAGCTCATAGTAATCCTTAGTTTAAATTTTACGCGCGTAATTTAGAAAAGTTACATGAATTAAAAAAAGTGACAAATGCTTATGGCGCTGTAAAATAGAATGATTTGTAAACTTTCATAAACTATCTTACATAGTGTGCTGAACGGAACTTCAAAAAACACCTTATGTTTCGCCGAAAAATTTGCTATTCTATTGTGTAATGAAACTGCATTTTTGTCTGCTTGTCTGCATTTTTGTTATAGTCGCCCAGGCACTGCCGACGTCTAGCACAGACTCGTTCCTTGGCGAGCCGTTCAAGACCTACGCAATCGAAACCGGCGACTACAGTGCAGTTCTTGTGCACCGTGAACCAAGCGACTCCACAAAGAAGAAGGCTGCAATACTCTATGTGCATGGTTTCAATGACTACTTCTTCCAAAGTGAACTTGCCGCACGCGCAGATAGCGCCGGCTATAACTTTTTTGCAATCGACCTGCATGCGCACGGGCGCGCCTACAAAAAGGGCGAAGCCCGCGGACACCTGAGAAACATTCCGGACTACTATCCGGAACTTGACTCCGCCGTTTCTTACATCAAGCAGATTACCGATTCGCTCCCGGTTGTCCTTCTTGGCCACTCTACCGGCGGACTCATCACGACGCTCTACACAGTCGACCGCGACAACGGCAGGGGCTTTGCCGCACTCGTTTTGAACAGCCCGTTCTTCGAATTCAATTTCAACAAGCTAGTAACCAAAATCGGCGTGCCTATCATTTCGCGCATCGGCGCGAGCCGACCGAACATTACGCTGCCGACTTCAAGCACTCCGTTCTACGGCTACAGCCTGCACAAAAACTACCACGGGGAATGGGCGTTCGATACCACGCTCAAGTCGTTCCTTAGCCCTGCGCAGGATTTTGGCTGGGCGCGCGCAATCCATTTGGGGCAGTTCCGTGTGCAGAAGGGCAGAAGCATCGCCATTCCGGTGCTTGTAATGCACAGTTCCTGCAGCTTGAGGAATGCCGACGAATGGGTCGATGAATTCACCAGGTGCGACGCCGTGCTCGATGTAGATGACATTGAAAAATACGGCGCAAGGCTCGGCAAGCAAGTGACGATCGCGACGATTGAAGGCGGCCTGCACGACCTGTATCTTTCCAAAAAGCTCGTGCGCGAAAACGCCTACAAGACAACGTTCGAATTCTTGGATGAAAAGCTGGGAAAGAAGTAAGTCGGAAGTCGGAAGACGGAAGAAAGGAATCAGTGACAGGAGTCAGGAGTCAGAAATTGCTGCTTACCGTGTCTTGGCGAGCGAAGTCCTAGAAGTCGGTATTTGGAATAATTAAAATTCTTAATTCTGAAATTTCCTAACCCCTCTCGTCTGTAGGGCCAAGGGACCGTTCTCTCGTCTATTCTAGACCCTAGCCCCTAACAAATCCCTAATTACTTTCCCAAATCTTCGGCGGTGAGGAGCGTGAGGTTTTCTTCGCTCAGGTTCTTGGATGCAAGCCTGTTCGCCTGGGCCACGATGGTGCGTTCAAACAGGTTGCGCACATAGCGTGCGTTGCCGAAGTTTTCGTTGCCGCTTGCAAGCACTTCATTCAGACGGCCCTTCAGCGTTGCGAGCAAATCTTCAGACAGTGTGTAGTCCTGCTTTTTGGCGAGCAATTCGAAAATCGTCTGGAGCTCATCTGCGTTGTAATCCGGGAAGTCTATGTAATGGTTAAAGCGGGATTCCAGCCCCGGGTTTGTTTCCATGAACTTCTTCATTTCGCCGGTGTAGCCGGCAAGAATCACGACAAGGCGTTCGCGGTCATCTTCCATGCGCTTGAGAAGCGTATTGATGGCCTCCTTGCCAAAGTCGTCGCCGGCAAGGCTGTAAGCTTCGTCAATGAAGAGCACGCCATCAAGAGCGCTGTCTATGACCTTGTTCGTCTGGATTGCCGTCTGGCCAAGGTAGCCTGCAACAAGGCCTGCACGGTCGCATTCTACAAGGTGGCCCTTCTGCAACACGCCGAGTTCCCTGTAGATGTCTGCAAGAATTCGGGCGACAGTCGTTTTACCGGTACCCGGGTTGCCCGTGAACACATAGTGGTAAGAAAGCGGCACGGTCTGCAAACCCTTCGCCTTGCGCGCGCTCTGCACAGAAATCACATTCTTTACGGAGCTGATTTCCTTCTTCACATTGGCAAGGCCAATGAGTTCATCCAGCTTCTTTTTGGAATTCTCGTCATTTTTCGGAGCATTTTCTGCAGTTGCACCAAGATTTTGCGCACTTGCATTTGCCGCATTCCTGAGTTCGCTTTTCGATACGGAACCACGCTGCTGCAAATTGCCCTGCTGCGATTCCCGCCTATTCGGCGTAAGCAAGCTTGCCGGCATGTCTTCCAATGTCTTTGAAACCTGCATTATCTTGAAACTGTTCAAAAACGAAATTTCATCTGATGTCAGGGACTTGTCTATGTTTGCAAGGACGCTCGCATATTCATAAAGATGCAGCATGTATTTGCGGCGCATTTCCACATCGATTTTTTGCAAGTGCTTGGCTAGTTCCACCAGGGCGCTGCCCGGCAACCGCCTTGCTTCTTCGACAGTGCGCTCAAGCAAGGCCCTCATCTTTTCTGTCGGGTCGGTAACATCTTCACGTTCCGCCGTGTCGAACTTCGAAGCTATCAAATAATACCAAATGCCTATCGCTTCAAAGCGGTCCATTTTTTCGTAGCTGTGGCCAAGCGCAGCAGAAACATTCAGCAAGTCGCGGCAAATCAAAAGGCGAATGTGCGCATGCACCTTGTCTTTGGTATCACCGACTTCCTTGAAATATTCACGAACCTTGAACGAACCGGCCATTTCCTTGCCGAGAGTATTCAAATTCTTTATGGAGTAGGCGTAGCGGGCATAAGCCTGCTCTACGGCAGAAAGCGGCATGTCGTTGCCCACGACTTCGCTTCTATCGGCACCGCGCTTTTGGTAATAATAAAGGCCGACCGGCAATATGGAGGAGAGCATGCCGGAAGCGACAAAAGAAAGCAGGGCATTCAAATGAAGCTTGTTGTGCAAAAGCAAAAAGAGCACGCCAAGGCAAGCGGCACAAATAACCGCGCGTGCCTGCACCTGCCTGATGCGTACATATAGAACTGCAAAAAAAACTAGGATAATTATAAGCGCCATGGCTACGAAGATAGAATAAAAAAATAGCTCCACAAAATTGCGAAGCTATTTCTATACGGGATTACTTGTTGGTATTGCAACCCTGCGGATATTCAGCAGTCAGGCACTCCAAAGTATCAAGCGGTTCGCCATTGTAGGTTGACCAATCGTCGTGCCATTCATAGCGGTTGCTCTTTTCGGTATTGATTGTTGTCAAGTAATGGTCGAGCAAGTACTGCGGGCATTCCACTTCTTCAACGTAGTAGGTTGGATTGTCTGCAGCCATGTACCAGTCGGCAAACCAATTGCAGCCGCGGTAGAGGTTTTCAAAGCCGGAATCCTTGAAGGCTGCGTCGCACATATCGTGAATACACCCTTGGTATTCAGAAAGCTTTGCATCGTAACCGAGCTTCTGCTGGCACTTTGTAAGGAAGCCACCGTACTGAGCACCCCAATCCACATCGGCACCGTTCACCTGGACAGAAAGAGCGTCGAAGATGCCAACGCCACCGCCCGGAACCATCAAGTCGAACTGACCATCGGCAACGTCATGACCAATGTTAGACGTCATCACGATCAAGTGCTTGCCCTTGAGAGCCTTGTGGGTTTCCTTCGGCTTGTTTGTACCGCTTTCATCCTTGAAGCTGCCATCGTACTGCAAGTGGAAGCACTTACCGCAAGAAGTAGAAGCACCCGGGCCAGCCGCGTATGCATAAGCCAAGTTTTCGTTTACTGCAACAGGAGCCATATCAGTGCAAGTAAACACGCCGGCTGCGCCAATTTCGCAAGCGCTAGTGGTACCTTCAAAGCCCATCCAATACTGCTGAACCGCATGACCCAAAGTAAATGTCGGAACTTCGACGTCATGGATATTGCAGTTGCGGGCTGTTGTCATGCCCTTGACATAGCTTTCCTGCGTGGTTGTATCGGTCTTGCCTTCTTCGCCTTGGCCAATCCAGGAACAATGCGGCTTGCAGGCATCCCAGTAACGGGTGTTCCAACCCTTTTTAGGAGCCGAACTGGAAATATCCTTGGTATATGCGGCAGGTGGTTCGCCATATTCAGAAATGTCCTTGAAGCCGCCAACAGCAGGTGTCAGGGAGCTAGAAGACTCATCTTCCTTGGAATCGGAAGACTTGTCATCAGAAGAATCAACATCCTTGGAATCGGAAGACTTCCCAGAATCTTCTTTGGAGCCAGAAGAAAGTTCTTCCTTGGAATCGGAGGATTTTTCCTTGTTCCTGGAAGAACTAGACAAACTTTCGCCATCGATGCTGGAAGAAAGAAGATCTCCAGATGTGGACGGAAGTTTGGAATCGTCTCCGCAATTCCAAAAAGCCAGGGTTGCACTGAGCGCAAGAACCAGTTTTAATCCATATTTATTCATAAATAATATCCTTTCTTAATTACACCATCAAAAATAAATACAAAATGGTGAAGAAAATGCATTCGGTTTGCATATAGTCCAAATTACCGTTCCACAAATGTTCCCTGGATATTCCAAGTTGCACCATACAAATTAAAAAAGGCCGGGTTTGCCCCGACCTTCAAGTTCGTTCACTAAAAGCTATCCAATGAACTTTTCGCCGCTTTCAACAGACTGGCGAATAAGGGTATTGATTGTCATTGGGCCGACACCGCCTGGAACCGGGGTGTATGCGCTTGCGACTTCTTCGAGGCCTTCCTTTTCGATGTCGCCAATGCCACCTGGGTGGTAACCGGCGTCAACAACAACTGCGCCCTTCTTGATCCAAGAGGTCTTGATAAGTTCCGGGCGGCCAACTGCGCCAACAAGGATATCTGCCTGGCCGACAATTTCCGGGAGGTTTTCAGTCTTGCTGTGGCAAATTGTAACAGTGCAGTTGGCATTCAAGAGCATCATGGCCATAGGCTTGCCAAGAATGGCGCTGCGGCCAACGACAACGGCGTGCTTGCCTGCGAGCGGAATGTTGTAGCTCTTGAGGATTGTCATGATGCCAGCCGGAGTTGCGCAGCCGTAAGCTTCTTCGCCCATAGCCATGCGGCCAAAGCCGAGGCAAGTTACGCCGTCAACGTCCTTGCGGGCGTCGATAGCTTCGAAAGCGGCGCGTTCGTCGATCTGGCGCGGAACCGGGTGCTGGAGCAAAATGCCGTGCACGTTCGGGTCTGCATTCAATTCCTGGATCTTTGCAAGGAGCTGTTCGGTAGTTGTGTCCTGCGGCATGATCACGCGAATACTTTCCATGCCGACGCGAGCGCAGGCGTTGCCCTTCATCTTTACATACGTTGCGCTTGCCGGGTCATCGCCAACGAGGATTGTTGCCAAGATAGGGGTCTTGCCGGTCTTTTCCTTGAGCTTTGCCACGCGAGCGGAAAGTGCTTCTTCAGTGGTCTTGGCAAGAGCCTTGCCATCGAGAATGAGAGCTGCCATAAAAATCTCCTTGAAGTTTTTGACCAAGATAGAAAATTTCGCGGCTATTCACAGCACTTCATGTAATTTCGCAAGCATTTTCATAATTCGTCTATATGGAATTCTTCTTTTACTACATTTTTGAACATGAAAAAATATTTGCTCCTGTTAAGTTCTGCATTTTTCTTGATTCACTGCTCCGCCCCCACTGCAGGGAAAGTGGAAGATGAAGAAGATGTCCTCATTTCAAGTTCCTCCAGCGAGGGGCCGCAAAAAAGTATTTATGACGCTGTCGAAGAAAATGCCAAATATACTTCTCGTGATTCCGTGGCGGCGTACCTCTGCAAATTTGGCGACCTGCCTTCAAACTATGTTTCAAAAACAGTGGGCCAGGGCCTTTACGAAGAAAAGACCGGCAAGGCTTTTGCCAGCTGGAATTTCAACCCTTGGGCAACGCTTGGCGTAATGGTTGGCGGCGATGAATTTTTCAATAGGGAAGGCCTTTTGCCGCAAGCATTTTACCATGAAGCCGATGTCGATTACAATGCCGCAAACCGTGGCACAAAGCGTTTAGTCTATAGCGCACCATGCGTAATATACTACACCGCAGACCACTACGAATCCTTCTCGCAAATTGCACCTGAAAATTTGTAATGTCATAGGTTATGCTCTGCAATGTCTTCCAGGCGATTTTTGCAAAAGTGCTCTACGGCGCGTTGCTTGCGCTGCGCTGGAAGCAAAATGTGGTGCATTCCAATTTCATGCTTGCAAGGCCGTTGCTAAAAGCAAAGAATTTTGACGATTTCTATAGGGCGCTCTTGAGGCAGCTTTCAAGGACTGCTGCCGAATTTCTGTTCGGCAATCGAAAGTACAAAACTGGCGAAATCGCAATTGATGAAACTTCGAAAACTGTTGTCGAAAAAATGCGTGGAGGCGGCATATTCCTTGCGGCGCATTATGGCAATTACGAGGCAATCGGAGTTTACCTTTTGAGGCTTGGCATTCCGCTCAAGGCAAGCTATGCCAAACTGAAGCCGAGCTTTTTAAACGGCATTCTCGAAAACCGTCTGCGTGCAGTAAACGGCAAAGGGTATTCTGCATTTATAAGCAATCCACGCGAACTTTTGAAGATGCTCGATTCCGGCAACCTGTTCTGCCTTGTTGCCGACCAGGATTTTCGCAATGCAAGGGCCGTCAATGGCAAGTTCCTTGGGCACGCTGTAAATTGCAATCCGCTCCCGGCGTTCCTCCTGAAGCACCGGGTGCAAACGCCAGTATTCATTTGCTGGGTTACGGAAGCGTGCGGCCGCTGCGAACTGCATGCAAAAGAAATTACGGCGGAATGCACCACTCCGGAGAATCTTTACAAGGCATATAACGAGCACCTGGGCGAACTCGTGCAAAATGCCCCGGAATTTTGGTTTGGCTTTACGCACCGCAGGTTCCGAAGTACGCACCCCAAATTGTATAGATAGGGGAACCTATAATAAAAAAAGACCCAACCTTTCGGTTGAGTCTTTTTATACCTCTTGTAACCGTTTTAAAACGGCGCTCGCTTCGTTCGCTCCGTTTTTGAACCGCTTTCCCGGTATAACAAAAAATGGCCCGCTTTCGCGAGCCATTTTTTATACCTTGGTAGGGTTTCAAAACGTCCGGGCTTCGCCCAGCCATTTTGAACCGCTTCGCTACCCTATGACAACAAAAAAGACCCAACCTTTCGGTTGAGTCTTTTTATACCTCTTTTAACCGTTTTAAAACGGGCTCGCTTCGCTCTCCCGTTTTTGAACCGCTTTTCCGGTATAATAAAAAATGGCCCGCTTTCGCGAGCCATTTTTTATACCTCCAAGCGGTTTCGAACCGCTGTTGCGGGAATGAAAATCCCGAGTCCTGGGCCACTAGACGATGGAGGCGTTTTGTGTGCCCCAAATATAGACAATTAGAAATAGTTGTCAAGGGTCAAGCATAAAAAAAGTTAATTTTTTATGAGATGCTTGCAATTTTTTTGAAAAAACGCGTTTTTTTAGCCATCAGGCGCCTTTTGCCGGCCACAATTCCGGCTACCGCAGCCGATGCCGCGCTGCTTTTTTGCATCAGTTCCTTCGTAAACATCATTGACGGCGAATCGGAATTCACCGTTTTGGAATGGTTTTTGTGCACTATGCTCCTTGCCGTGCTGCGTTTTTGCTTTTTGCGCTTTCGCGGAAGCGTTGCCGAAAGCACGTTCCGCACATCGGGAGCACTGCTGCAAATGCGTTTTTTCAAGACGCTAAAGAATTTGCACCCAAAGTTTTTTCACAGGGAATCTGCCGACGCTGAACTCAGGGCCGCGTTTGAGGCGACCGAGATGCTCCCAAAAAGCGGCGAAAGCTTGGTGCAGGCGTTGCAGGCGATCGTGCAGCTTTTTGTTTTTATTCCCGTGCTGCTTTACCTTTCGTGGCAGCTTTCGCTCGTGCTCTTTTTTGCCGTTTTGCCGGTAGTGAGCTTTACGCAAAAAAAGTTGCACCAGATGGCGCGCGCCGAAGCAGAGAACATGCAGAACGAAGGTGCGCTGCGGGCTGACCTAGAACGGGCGCGCGACATGAAGCGCTTTTGGAGCAGCAACGAAGAGAAATCGGTCATGTCTTCCCGCGTGCTTCTTGCGGTAAAGAACCTGTTTGCAGTCGGGCGCTCCCTTGCCGTGCGAAAGCTTACGCTTGCCTATGCAGTCGAAGCAATTTCTGTAATTGCCATGGTCATTGTGCTTGCCCTTTGCGCCTGGATGATTGCGCAGGGGTGGATGCAGCCGCGCGATCTTGTGCTGTATTCTTCGGCAGTGTTCCTTTGCTACAAGCCGGTCAAGGAATGTTCGCGCGCCATGCCGCAACTGCGCTCTGCGGCGACGGCATTCAAGCTGCTGCAGGAATTTGAAAACATGGCGTTTAGCCCTCACCGTTGCGAAGAGAACTTTAAAAATTTGCAATTGCGGCAGGCAGCCTTTGCCTACGGCAATGTGCAGGTGTTCAAAAATTTTGACTTCACGGCAACATTTGAAAATGGCAAACACGTATTTTTGCTCGGCCCAAACGGCGCCGGAAAATCAACATTGCTCCGCCTGCTCGCAGGTCTTGAAATCTTGGACGAGGGCGCACTTCAAAAGAGCACTGACGATGACGTTTTCTTTTTGTCGCAGGGCGTGTTCTTGCCGCCGGTAAGCATTTTGCGCGATGAAATTTTGCCACAGTTCAAGGCGCAGGCAACAGAAGAGCAGATTGCAAAAGTCGAACATTTCGCCCGAATTTCAAATGCGGTTTCGCTGCTAGAAAAAGAAAAACATTCCGGCGGGGAATCGGCGCGCGTGGGCCTCTTGTGGGCACTTGCAAGCAAGGCAAAACTTGTGCTGCTCGACGAACCGCTCGCCTACATTTCGCGCTTCGACAAAGATGAAATTTTTGAAGCGTTCCTGAATGCAGCAGACGCCCTGCAAAAAAACATCATACTTTCTGGGCACGAAGAACTGCCAAAAAATCTGGCAGAAAAATTCACATTTGCAACTATCGAAAAGACGATGCAGAACAAAGGGTAGGCCATGAAATTTTCAAACATCGTCTATAAATTTCGTGGAGGCATTCTTGGCGCGTTCGCACTTCTTCTGCTGATTCTTCCGCCGGGCGAGCTACCCGTTTCTGCCTCCGGAATTTTGCTGTTGTTCCTTGCCGCCTGCGTGCGCATTACGGCAAGGCGCAACATTGGCATGCACTCCCGCGGGAACAGGCTCGAAGCTCCGCGCCTTGTGCGCGAAGGCATTTACAGCAAGGTGCGCCACCCGTTGTATTTGTCGAACGGGCTGATGGGTAGCGGCTTTGTACTTTTGCATTTGAACTGGCAGAGCGCAACGTTCATCTTTCTTGGGGTGCTGTGGATTTTTGTCGGCTTTTTGGCCCAGAACGAAGATGCATTCCTGAGGCAGGAATTTGGTGACGAGTGGGTTCGCTTTGCCGACGAAGTTCCTGCATTCATACCAAGGCTCAAAGGGCAAATGAACAGGAATTACATGCAGAGCGTTTTTGCCGCATTTGCAAGCGATTTGTGGACATGGATTTTTTTGATTGTGCTTGCAGGCCTTGTCGTTGCCAGGCGGTATCTGTTTTGAATTTGCTGCACGCATACGGAATTCGCGAACGCTTTTGCGGCCCCTGGGAATTTGCCGAAAATACGCTTTGGCTGCATGGCGCAAGCCTTGGCGAGTGCAAGGTTCTTGTAGATTTGGCAAAGCGACTGCGCTCTGAATTTTTCGACGCCCAAATTTTAATTACAACGCAAAAGGCAGAAATTGTAGAAACCTTGAAAGCAAGCCTGAAAGACGATGAAGACTGTGCCGCATGGGTGCAAGTCGCCCTTGCCCCGGCCCCATTTGCAAAAACCACAAGAAAATTTTTATCGCAAGTCAAGCCGATTGCCCTGGTACTTTGCGAAAACGAACTTTGGCCAGCCTATTTAAAGGAATGCAAAAATGCAGGCGTAAAAATTGCGCTGGTTTCAGGCAGGTTCAAGAGCGCGGCACCTTGGGCAATGCTGAATGCAATAGACTTTGCGACATTCCAGACCGAAGGTGACAGGGAGCGTTTTTTGCAGCGCTACAACCTGCAAAACAAAATGCAGGTAGCAACCATTTCTGGCAACTGGAAGTTGCTGAAGCCTTTGCCGCTCCCTGTGCAAGGCCAAGGTGATGACGGTGCAAACAGAAACGGCATTTTTTTTGACATCGCCTTTGTGTCGCTGCATTTTTCGGAATGGCCGCATGTTGCAAAGCTTGTGCAGAACGCCTGCAAAGAAAACAAGCGCGTGCTCATTGCCCCCCGCAGGCTCGAAGAAATTCCACGGTTCGAAAAAGCGGCTCCGATCACAGTTTCGATAGTCAGGCAATTTGGAATGCTGCAAAGCATTTTGCCCCAATGCAAATTTGCAGTCATGGGCGGTTCCTTTGTGAAGCGGCCCGGCATCCACAATTTTCTGGAGCCACTCTCCCTTGGCGTTCCGACATTTGTCGGCCCCTTTGCAAACGGCGAAACCGAATTCGTAAAAAAACTGCTTGAGAAAAAAATTCTTACAAGAATTCCAAACGGGGTAAAAAACCTGCCAAGCCCTTTGGCAAATCCCGAACAGATAACTACATTTTTAAAAGAAGAAACAAACAAAGTGGAACGGAGCTATGCGGCGCTAGTCGAAAAGCTTCAACAATGGATTAAGCTATGAAAAAACTGATTCTTGCAAACCCACGCGGCTTTTGTGCCGGCGTAGAACGTGCCATTCATGTCGTAGAACGCGCTGTCGAAAAATTCGGCACACCAATTTACGTGCGCCACGAAATCGTGCACAACCAGTACGTTGTCGAAAACCTAAAGTCACGCGGTGTAATCTTTGTCGAAGAACTTTCCGAAGTTCCGTCCAATGCCATCGTAATTTTCTCTGCCCACGGCGTTGGCGACGCAGTCTATAAGGAAGCCGCCGATCGCGGCCTCCACACGCTCGATGCCACCTGCCCGCTTGTGCAAAAGGTCCATTCCAGCGCGAAAAAGCATTACGAGGCAGGCCGTTACATCATCATGATCGGCCACATCGGCCACGCCGAAGTGGAAGGCACTCTTGGCCAGCTCCCGGAAGGCGCAATCGCAATCGTTCGCAACCGCGAAGATGTCGAAAAGCTCACCGTTCCTGAAAATCGTGAACTTGCATACATCACGCAGACAACTCTTTCCGTTGACGAAGCCAAGGACACAATCGCAGCGCTCCACGAACGCTTCCCGAACATCGTAGGCCCTGCAGCAGGCGACCTTTGCTATGCAACAGGCAACCGCCAGGCCGCCGTTCGTGAACTTTGCGAAAAGGTTGACTTCCTTGTTGTCGTCGGTTCCAAAAAATCTTCCAACTCTACGCGACTTTGCGAGCTTGGCACAAAGTGTGGCATTCCAAGCCGTTTAATTGATTCCGTCGAAGACCTTGACTTTTCGTGGTTCGAAGGCGTGGAACGCGTTGGCCTTTCAAGTGGCGCGAGCGCCCCGGCAGTACTTGTTCAAGGCGTAGTCGATGCAATCAAGGCCAAATTCCCGGAAGTTCAAATCGAAGATTCCGTTACAAGCGTCGAGAACCTGCACTTTACCTTGCCCAAGGAACTTGTGTAAATGATACAAGAGCCTGTTCAAATGATACATGTACATCGAACAGGCTCAGTTTAGCTAATAAATTTCTGTTTTAGCGCCCGTTTCCGAAAAAAAATGCATTTTCTTCAATTACGAAGAGAATGTATTTTTATATCATCTGACGTGAGGTTCTCTATGAATTTTTCTTCTATTTCAAAGCTAGCCATATCACTTGCAATTTTTGGCCTTTGTGCTTGCGATTCACCAAGCGATTCCGGCTCGGTAGAAAAAAATGAACAGAGCTCCGATTCCATTCTCGAGGAAAGCAGCGACTCTACGCCTTCCGAAAATGACGCAGACAATAGTTCATCCTCAGTAGAAAATGTCGAATCAAGTTCTTCACTTTCTACGATGTCATCATCTTCCAGCCCAAGCGAACCATCCTCATCTTCAAAAAATGATGATTCCGAAACAAACGGCCAAAGCTCCAGCAGCGTTACTCCAGGTACAGGTTCCTTTGAAACATGGTACGGCGACAAGAAGCAAGAACGCGTTATAACAGGCCTTGATGACGGTAGCGACGAAAGCGGTTACTGGTTCTCGTACGACGACTATTATAACGGCGGAAACTCCAGCATATATTGGCCAAAACCAGCCCCAGGACCCTATGATGAAGATGATGATCAAATCATAGATCAATGTGGCGGCGTATGCGGAACGGCAGTCCTTGGAAACCAAGCAAGCGACCCTTTTGTAGGTATCGGTTTTAATTTGACCGGCCCAGACCAGACTGGCGCAGACGTTACCGACTGGAACGGCATTTGCCTTGTATATTCCATTGAAGGCGACTGGAAGGTGGAACTCTCAGTCGAAAATGAGTCAACAGTCACCGAACGCAACAACCTGGTCTTCAAGCTTGACGCAAGCAAGCACTCTGTTGACATCCCATGGAAGTCCTTTAGGCCAGAGGAAGGCTGGGGTATGGGCTATCCGCTAGACGAATACCTGAAAACTGTTTCTATAATCAAAATCAAGAATACGGGTAAAGCCGGTGCAAAAAATCGCTTCAACTTTACACGCATTGGCCAGTTAGGCAAATGTGGCGATGATTTCAAGATACCGGAATTCAGGGAGTGAAATCCATAACTCACGAAAAATCAACGAATTACAAAATTTTGCGACCGAACGTCTTGACAAAAGTCGTATTTTTAACTAAAATTGTGCGCGTCTATAACTAAACGGAGTTTTTTATGAGCCGCATTTGTGAAGTTACCGGCAAAGCCGGCCTCGTGGGCAACATGGTTTCCCACTCTAATCGTAAGAAGTTGAAGAAGCAGCTTCCGAACCTCCAGTCCAAGCGTTTCTACATCCCGGAAGAAGACCGTTGGGTTTCCCTCCGCGTTAGCGCTGCTGGTCTCCGCGAAATCAACAAGCGCGGTATCCAGGCTGTTGTTGCTGACCTCGGCAAGTAATTGTCCTCTTGCGATTGACTATAAAGCCGCCTTCCAAAAAAGGCGGCTTTTGGTGTATCTATTTTTACTATCTTTCCTAAAAAGTACCTCAACCAGTTATTAAAAGATGAACCCTTTGCCAGAATCGAATGTCATCCCGGAGCTCAAGCTCCAGAAGATTGAAATCGCCGGTTTTATTCGCGAAGTCTTTAGCTACATCAGCCGTTTTAAGGGCCAGCTGTTCGTTCTTAAAATCGAAGATAGCTTGATGGACCATCCGCTGTTCCCGGTGCTCATTCGCGACATTTCGCTTTTGCACAAGCTTGGCATCAAGGTTTTGATTGTTCCGGGTACGCGTCATAGCATTGACCGCCAGCTCAAGGCCTGGGAACTGGAATCCGAATTCCACCAGGGAGTGCGCCTGACTAGCGAAGAGGCCCTGCCGCTCGTGGAACAGGCATCGCTCGGCGCCGCCCAGCGCATCATGAGCCACTTGACAGCAAGCGGCTGCCACGGCATTCAGGGGAACTGGGTCTCTGCACGCAGCCTTGGCGTAATCGACGGTGTGGATTACATGCGCACCGGCAAGATCGACCGCATCCAGAAGGAAATCCTTGAACACCTTTTGGACGAGGAATATGTGCCGATTCTTCCGCCGATTGGCTGGAACAAGCTCGGCCACGCCTACAACATTTCTAGCACGGAGCTTGCGACGGAACTCAGCAAGTACCTGGAAGTCGGCAAGCTGTTCTTCATTGGCAGCGAATGCGGCATCAAGGCAGAGAACTTGAACACGGGCAGGCTCACGGGCAACCTGGCGTTGACCGACAGCGGACTTGTTTCGGCCCTCGACATCGACCAGGCAAGCGAACTCATGCAGCTGAACCCGCAGCTCGACTTTGCCCAGGTAGATTACCTGAAGAATGCGATTGCAGCCTGCAAGGCAGGCGCAAAGCGCGTCCACATGATCAGCGGCGAAATGCCGGGCAGCGTGCTTCAGGAAGTGTTCTCTAGCCGTGGTGACGGTACCATGGTCTATGGCAACCAGTATTCCATGATCCGCACAGCCGTCGTTGACGACATTCCAGACATCTTGCGCATCATGCAGGACTACATCGCAAAGGGCTTCCTTATCCCGCGCACATCGGAATCCATTCTCGAAAAGCTTTCCGACTATGTCGTATATGCAATCGACAACGCCATTCACGGTTGCGGCGCCCTGCACGCCTTTGAAGACGGCAGCGCCGAAGTCGCAGCGATCGCCGTCGGCGCAAACTACCGCAAGGCTGGCATTGGCGAAGCGGTGGTGCGCCACCTGATCGAATCCGGCAAGATGCGCGGCTTCAAGAAGCTCTTCCTGCTCACGACGCAGGCCCCGGATTGGTTCTACAACTTTGGCTTCCGCACGGGCACTGTCGATGACCTGCCACCGAGCAAAAAGGCAAAGTACAATACCAAGCGCAATTCCCGCGTGCTCGTGATGGATTTGCAATAGCCTTTTTAAGCCTTTGCTAAAAGCTGGAGCGCAATGCTCCAGTTTTTTTGTGCCTTTCTGCAAGAAAAAAAGGTAATTTTACCTGCCGGTATGGAAACTGAAGTGAGTCTTGCAAAACAGGCGATAGTTCTTGAAGGCGTATCGAACGCCCGGGAACTGGGCGGATACCGCATTGACGGCAAAACGATTGCCGGGGGCCTGCTTTTGCGTTCTGCAAATCTTTCGACGGCTGCGGATTCTGCCGTGCAGGCATTGCACGAAAAGTATCGCCTGGCAGTCATTTTCGATTTCCGCTCCTCGGCAGAACATGACGCCGCACCGAATCGTGAGGTGCCGGGCGCACGGCAGGTTTGGCTGCCTTGCCTGAACAAAATCGTGTCTGGTTCCGCTGGCAACATGGGCATGAGCAAAAATATGGGTGAAGGCAAAATGCAGATGGAACGCATTGCAGACGCCCTGCTTGCAAATGTCGATAATCCCAAAATGGTGCAGCTTGCAAAGAACCTTTACCCGATGATCGTATTCGATGAAGAAGTACAGTCGCACTATGCAGAAATGCTCGATACCCTCGCGGCATTGCCGGCAGACCGTGCAGCACTTTGGCATTGCACGCAGGGCAAGGATCGCGCCGGCTGGGCCTCCGCATTCGTGCTCGCCGCACTCGGCGCAGACCGCGATCTGATCGTGAAGGACTTTGCGCTCAGCAATGTAAGCTACACGCCACTCATCGAAAGTGTGATTGCAAAAGGCGACTTGAGTAGCAGCTTGAGCGCCGAGCAAAAGGAAACCATCTACGCGCTGGTCGGCGTAAGCGTCAAAAATTTCGAAAGCACATTGGATGAAATCGACAAGCGCTACGGTTCCCTGCAAAACTACTTGAAAAAGGCATTGAACTGCAACGAGAGCAAAATGCAGATTTTGCGTGATAAGTATTTGAAGAGGTAATGTATGAAAAGTGAATTTTCAAATGGCGTGATGACTATTTGCCTTGCCGGCCGCATAGACACTTCGAACTCGGCTGCGGTAGAAAAAGAAATCAACGAAATTCTGTCTTCTGCAGGCACTATTGAAAAATTGCAGTTTGACGCCGCCGAACTGGAATACATTTCTTCTAGCGGGCTCCGCATAATGCTCAAATGCAAAAAGCAGATTGCAGACCTTGAAGTCATAAACGCTTCGAATACGGTCTACGATATTTTCGAAGTGACCGGCTTTGCAAGCATCATGACCGTGAAGAAGGCGCTGCGCAAGCTCGACCTTTCCAAATGCGAACTGCTCGCCCAGGGCGGCAACGGCGCCGTGTACCGCGTGAACGATGAAGAAATCATAAAGGTGCAGCACCTTGCAGAAACAGAGCAGATGATGCTCGATGAAATGCGCCGCGCGAAGGCCGCTTTTGTGCTTGGCGTACCGACTGCGATCAGCTACGACATCGTGGATTGCGGCGAAGGCAGAAAGGGCGCCATTTACGAGGCTCTGAATTCCACGACATTTGGCAACTATGTTCACACGAATCCAGAAAAGCTTGCTGAAAGTGCCGTGCGCTATGCAGATTTGCTCGATACATTGCATTCTACCGAAGCGGATGCCGCAAGCTTTGGCCGCATGAAGGACATCTATTTAGGCTATTACGAAGAATCTTTGAAAAATGGCTATCTGACTGCAGAAGAAATTGAAATCTGCAAATCGCTCCTTGACTTTATTCCAGATGCAAACACGCTCGTTCACGGCGATGCGCACACGAATAACATCTTGATGAATGGCGAGAAGGGAGCCGAAGAGCCCATGTTCATCGACATGGCAGACACCGCCCTTGGCCACTTCATATTCGACATTGCAGGCATTGGCCTTGCCATGCTCGGCTCCCAGCGGAATGAGCGCTGCCTTGGCATTTGCGGCATGGCTTCTACCGAAATCAACCAGTTCCTGAGCGTAGCCTTCGCCCATGCCTGCGGCATTACCGACGCCGAAGAAATCAAGCAAATTTTACCGCGCGTCGCGCGCATCAGCTTCATAAAGCATTCCATGATTGTCGGCATGAGCACGAAGGACATAAATGCCATGCGCGATCTGCTTGTCGCCCACATACGCGCAAACTTCTTCCCGAACATCGAACAGATCAAGCAAGACATTCAATGGTTTATTGAACATTATCGAAAATAAGGGATTGCCATGAACAACAAAATTAAAATCGCCTTGGCCCTTGGTGCAGCCTCCTTACTGAACGCCTGCCTTGAACCGGTAAAGCAAACCGAAAAAGCCACGGAAACAAAGTGCACGGAAAACGTCCCTGCGGTAAATACCGACGCAATGTACCAGGTGGCAACCTTGCAGTCGCTTGTTCTTGGCAACTACGATGGCTTTGTAACTGTAGAGGAGCTTCGCAGGCACGGTGACATTGGCATAGGAACGTTCCAGGCTGTCGATGGAGAAATGATCGTGCTCGACGGCACTGTCTTTCAGGCTACCGGCGACGGCTCCGTCAAAATTGCCGACGACAATACTACAGTTCCATTTGCAACGGTAACTCATTTTGAAACCGATATCCAAACACAGATTGACAATGTCGCAAGCCTCAAAGACTTGATCGACAAATTGGATAAAGTCGTAAAGCAGCATGGGGCAAACCAGATTTATGTAGTGCGCCTAGATGTGGAAAACTGCGACACTCTTCTTGTGCGTAGCGAACTTGCACAGAATAAACCATACCGCCCGCTTGCCGAGGCACTTGCCACGGACCAGCGTGAATTCACATACACGAACATCGGTGGCTCCGTTGTTGCCGTATATTTCCCTGAATTCTTTACCTCTCAAAATACGCCAGGTTGGCATTGCCATTTTATTTCAATCGACAGAACAAAGGGTGGTCACATGCTGAACATGGTAATTGCCAAGCCGGTTACGGCCCAGTTCGATGCAACTCCGTATTTTGAAATGTACATGCCCGACGAAGACGCTTTTAACGGCAAGAATCTGGGGCAAGACCTTTCTAAAGAAATTGACAAAGTGGAAAAGTAGAAGAGGCCTCCAAATTTGGAGACCGCAAAGGTAAATGCCGTCGCAACATTGCTATAATTGCAGGCGCAAAATAGTTAAGGCACGAAAATCTACAGATAGGATATTTCGATGGATTTGAAAAAAATGGAAGAAGGCTTCAAGATGATTCTTGAAGGCATGGGCGAAGATGTCAATCGCGAAGGTCTTTTGGATACGCCAAAGCGTGTTGCCAAGATGTATGCCGAACTCATGACCAGCCTGAGCGGTGAAACCAAGGCAGAAGACATTCTCAAGACCCGCTTCCACGAAAAGTACGACGAAATGATCGTCGTGCCGAACATCGAATTTGCAAGCATGTGCGAGCACCACTTTTTGCCGTTCACGGGCCGCGCGCACATTGCATACATTCCGGGCGACTGCGTGGTTGGCCTTTCAAAGATCCCGCGCGTTGTCGAGTTCTATGCACGATTCCCGCAGATTCAGGAACGCATGACCCGCCAGATTGCGGAACTCATCCAAAAGGTTCTGAACCCGAAGGGCGTTGCCGTTGTGCTAGAAGCAAGCCACATGTGCATGACCATGCGCGGCGTAAAGAAGCCTGGTGCAACCATGGTTACGACGCAGCTTCTTGGCCGCTTCAAGACCGACGAAAAGACGCGCGCCGAATTCATGGCGACAATCCGCGAACGCCACAATTAAAAACTAGGCGCTCTGCAGCATCGGGGCAACGCACTGCCTTTGAATGCTGCCACGCACCTGCAACGGCTTGCCTTCGCATTCCGGGCAGGGCAGGTTCTTCATTTCACTTACATACTTGACCTGCCTCATTGCACTGCCGCATACGCGGCAGTGGCAGTTGAAATTTATAGTGCCGGGAACATAGCGGCTGTCAGGACGGCCGCATGCGCTGCATATATACATTTTGTACGACCACATCTTGCCTTTGGAATCAAACGGCATATAAAAACTACCATGAAGGATTTCGCGGTTGTAGCCACAGGAATTGCAGTTGAAAGTGTATTTAATCGGCATATAGACCTCGTTGTTACTGGTCTAAATGTAGATTGCGAAAATGACGATTTTTGTCTTTTATAATAAAACTGCAAAAAAAATTATTTATAAACGACGCTTTGTATGACATTTTTAGTCATTGACAGAATGTAGATTTGTGTTTGCGATATAGAAAATCTTTTTTGAAAAATTTGTGTTTAAAACTTCCTTTATATATATTTAAGATATGATTAATCTGAATTTCGCCTCCAATCTGAATGTTCTTGCCGATCAGGCTATTGACCAACTAAAATCCGCCTGGACAGACCCTTTTACAGCTCCCGCAATCGTTTTCCCGGATAAAAAGATTGAGCAGTGGTTTCGCCTCAAATGGGTTGGCAAGTATGGCGCTATTGGAAACTTGAATGCAACTACCATAGATTCCTTTTTGTGGAATGCCTTGCAGCCAGATGACAACCAAAAGTTGCTTACAGATGAAATTCTGCAGAGTGTAATTCTCGCCTATTTCTTGAAGAACGCAAAAAAACTCCCGGGCCCCTGCCTGGCGTATTTGCAGAAGGCCGGCGAAAAGGATATTTACGAGGTGGGCGTTGCGGGCATAGACGAAGCCAAGGCATTCGACTTGTCTAAAAAGCTCAGCTCCCTGTTCCGCGATTATGAATTGACGAGGCCGAACGGATTTATGGAAGGGTGGCGTGGCGGTCTGTTTTTTGCAGGCAATGCAAAACCATCCGTAAAAGACAAAGTGGAACAGCAAGAAAAGTGGCAACGCGAAATTTATGCGGAATTGTTCCAAAAGGCGGATTCCTTTTTCAACCAGGCCTTTGCAGCAAACAAGGAACGAACAGGTTCAGAAACAGTCTATTTGACTCTGCCTTATTTATTTACCGAAAAAAAGGAAAATCTCAAAAAGCTTGCTGGCAAGCAGATTTTCATTTTCGGTCTTTCTTCCATGGGGCAGTTCTACCATGCAATGCTTCATGAAATGTCAGAGGCAGGAGCTATCGTCAATGCCTATGTTCAAAACCCTTGCTCCGAATTCTGGGAAGACGCCACAAAAGTCGTAAGGCCCGAACCTGGGAAATCTTACTACACAGTAGACAAGAATTGTGCCGGATTGAAAACGGATTATGACGAAAATACCGATGAATTTGGCATTGCTTCCAACGTACCTGACGAAAACAATCTTCTTGTAAAGCTCGGCAAGAGCGGTCGCGAAAATATTCGTCTGTGGTGCACGAACAGCAATTACATATATTCCTGGTTCGGCAACGAAATTCCCTGCGATTCAAAGTTGCACGCTCTGCAGAATCTTGTGTATTCACGAAAGAATAAATTCGAGGATGATCGTAAAATTGAAAGCGACCAGTCCTTTACACTTACTGGTGCACCGACGCGCCTTCGTGAAGTGGAAAACCTTCATTCCCGCATCTGTTCGCTTTTGGACCCAGAAAAAAATGATGGCGAAACATGCACCTTCCAGGATATTCTTGTACTGTCCCCCTGCCTGGATGAATACCGCGCAATAATTCCTCAGGTTTTTGAAAGCGCCAAGAAGGATAAGGGAGTTCCGTACAAAATTCTGGATTCCAGGGAGGGATTCTCTTTTACGGCAGAAGCCCTGCAGGTGCTGCTTAAAATCCGCGACAAGCATGATTTTAACAGGGAAGACTTGTTTGCCCTTCTGGAAAATCCGGTCGTTCAGGAATGTCGCGGCATAACCGGCGAAGATGTCATCAAGTTCCGCAACATCGTTTCAAGCGTCGTAGCATACCGTCGCAAGGTAGATGATAATGAAGATGTGTTCTCTTGGAAGCATGCGGTAAAGCGTCTTCTGCTATCCAATTGGATGGACGAGAATTACATGCTTGACGATGAAAATGGAATCGCGCCGTTCGATTCCATGGATGTCGATAGCAATGAAACATTGATGAAGTTCGTTGATGCCTTGGATTCGTTAGACGTTTTGGCTTCGGGCGGCGACGACATTAGCATAGAGTTGATTGACCAGGGAGAAAATGCAACCGTAAAGCGCTACAGGGATTTGGAAGCCCTGCGTGAAATTCTTGTGGATTGGCTGCGCAACAAGCAGGAACCGGCCATTTTAAGCGCCGTATTCATGGTGCTCCATAACATTGAGGTCATTCTTGACACTACTAAAAATGCGGTGCCTTTCAAGTTTGCCTACCATGCCATCATGGATTCTGCGGTCGGTGCAAAAATGGGTTCCGACAAGTTGTTCATCGATGGAATTTCGTTCATGAAGCTTGCTCCGAATAGAATTGTTCCTGCAAAGCACATTTTCATTTTGGGCATGGGTTCCGAATACTTCCCGGGCCGAAATGACAGCAGCACGCTGGACTTGCGCCTTTTGGCGCAGCGTCGAATACTGGGTGATGACACCCTTGTTGCAAAGAACAGGTATCTTTTCCTTTGCGAAATCATGAGTGCCGAGAAAAGCCTTCATTTGAGCTATGTGAACAAGGATCTCAAGGAAGATGCTAAACTAGATGTATCGACGGTAATCCATGAACTAAAGGATTATTTCATTTCTCCGACCGCTTGTGAAATGCGTTTAGATGAATACCGCCCGGAATCGGAATTATACACCAACCGCGGTTACAGAAACAGAAAATTGCTGATTGACCGTTATGAAAAGAATGACGGTGAATCGAACGATGAGTTCTGCAAAAAGGTTTCAAAAATTGTGCCTCCAATAGAAGATAAGGAATTGCACATTACCCCAAATCAGCTCAAGAACTTTTTGAAGAATCCTTTTGAATTTTACGCAAGGCAAAGACTCCATTTGCCATCTGAAGAATCCGATATTACAAAGGATGATTTTGAACCGGTAAAATTAGATGGGTTGGCTTCCTATTCTATCAACCAGAATAAATTTGATGAAAAGCTGCAGCAGCAAGAAGAAAACTGGGTTCAGGAATCTTTGCTAGGCAGTATCCCGGTAAGTCCTTTCAATGCTGCAGTAAAACAAAATGTGAAGACAATGGTTGAAAAACAGTATATGCAGCTTCTGCGTTACTTTGGCAAAGAAATCGTTGTTAGCACTATTAAACCTGCATCAATCCATTTTGATTGGAAAGACGACCGTTCTCTAACCATTGATTGCAGAGAAACCAATTATTTAAAAAATGGTGAAACTCTCTACCTCTATGAACCGGTTGCAAAAAAAGGGGAATACACCGACTTCTCTAAAATTTTGGGCCTGTATGTAACGGCGCTGGTAATGCTTGCGCAAAAAAAGGAAAATGGCCTGGATAGTATCAAAGATGTTGTGTTGCTCAACTTGACCCAGGATGTCCCAAGGGTCTATAAAATGGATTTGTCAAAGATTGATCCTTTGAGCCGTCTGCGCGAAATTTGCGAGATGGCTTATGGGCAGCTTCAAAGGAATCCTTTTAAGTGCCTGATTCCTGCCGATTTTGTTTGGGAAATTCGAGAATGCAAGGATTCTCCTGCAACGAAAAAATTCCCAGCGAAGTCTGCTGAAGAAAAACGCCAGGAAATGTTCACTACTACAATGGATGAATACTGCGATGGTTATAATGGTATTTATAATCCGTCTTATTTCCCTCAATTTAAACTTTTTGATCCTGAAGATTACGAATTGGTTGAAGATGAAAATGGAAAAATCACAGATAGCTTAAAAGCTGGATATAAAGAGATGGTGAAACTTTTTGAAGGTTTGGTCGAGGTATAGTCATGAGTGTGCAAGAAAAGCAAGTGTATGAACAGATTGTAGAAGCTTTGGTTGGTGGTGAAATCAACCATGGTTGCATTGAAGCTTCCGCCGGTACCGGAAAAACCTATACCATCGAGCACATGGTTATTTCCCTCATTGAAAAAGGCTTTATTACGCTGGACCAGCTTTTGCTGGTCACCTATACCGATAAGGCGGCTGGAGAACTGAAAAGCCGTATTTTGAAAGCCCTTAAAGAAGGTGACAGAACAAATGCGAATGTTCAAAAGGCTATAGAAAGCATTGATTCTGCCGCTATCCATACCTTCCACGCTTTTTGCCAAAAGACGATGGCAGACTATGCCTATGATGCCAATTCTGCCTTTGCCCTGGAACTTGTTGAAAGCAATTCTATCGATGAGATTGTTGAAAAATCTTGCCGGGATGTGTGGAGCAAGGAAAAGGAATTTACGGATTTGTTGGAATATAGTGTAGAGATTTCGACAATAGTGGATTACATAAAGAATTTTCTATCGAAATATAATGAAAATTCCGTGGATTATATTGCCCCTGAGTTCTTTGCTTCCGGGGAAGGGATGTCTATTGCAGGTTATGAAATTGATGTATTAAAAAATTTTGCGAAAGAACCCGATGTAAAGGATACTGCTATTTACAAGGATTCGCAACATCGATTGGAACAAATCAAGAAAGATTTAAGTCCATTTAAAGATGAAGCGTTTGATGGAAAGAAGGCTCATTGCGTCAATGAATTTTTAGATAGTGCAAATATCGATGGGTCTCTTTATAATGGCACATATTTTAAGGACTCTTATTTCACAAAATTCAAAAATGCACACCCTGAGGTTGCTGCTAGCATTGATGATTTTCTTGCGCTGAAAGAATGCCAGAATATTATCAATGCCCATAAAAAATTAAAATATCAATTTTACCTTTATCCGTTTGCAATAAAGAAGTCCCTAGAAATCTATAAACAGTGGCAGGCTTTGAAAAAGGCGCGAAAGCAGCAGACTTTTGACGACATGATCTCAAATGTCTATACCGAGATTGCGGAAAAAGAATATTCCGAACTTGCAGATACGCTTAGACGCAAGTATAAGATGGCCATTATTGATGAATTTCAGGATACCAACTATTTGCAGTGGAGCATTTTCAGGGGCATTTTCCTTAATAAGAATCACCACTTGTTTGTTGTTGGCGATCCGAAACAGTCCATCTATTCTTTCCAGGGCGCTGATTTAAATGTGTACAAAAGTGCTGTTGTGGAAATTACCGATGCTGGAAAAAATAAATTGGGGAACGGTCGCGCTTTTGATTTAACAAAGAACTACCGTGCGACAGAGTCCATGGTTCGTGCATGCAATGCTCTATTCAATGCAATGAAAAACGGTAATCTTTTGGGCGGTTCGCTGACTTTTGTAGATGCAGACTCCGGTGCGAAAGACAATGTGAAAGCTACGTTGAATGGAGATGATTTAAAACCTGTTTGGATTTGCCCAAATGCTTCTCCTTGGGGGTTTGCCCGTTTTAGCATGGACTGCTTAAAAAAGATTTTCAAGAGAGACGAGAATGGCTCGGCCTTGCAGGTGAAGACAAAGGACGATGCCACACTTCGCGATTTGAAATTCTCAGATGTTGCCATTTTGGTGCGCACCCGTTCTGAAGTTCCTGCAATTGAAAAATTGTTGAAAAGAAATGGCATTCCTTTCTTGAGATACAAGGATGAAGGTCTTTTTAAGGATAAGGAATGCACCCATTGGGAATGGCTTTTGCGGGCCATAAATACTCCCAATGAATCGAAGGAATTCCAAAGCACAATTCGTTGTGCGCTCTTGTCGGATTTTTATACATGCTACTTTAATCGTCTAGAACAGGATTCCAATGTAGAACGCATTGCCCGTGTATCTGCAATAGATTTTGCCGACAAAAAGTACCGGGAAATTGTTGGCCAGCTAAAGAATTGGCGCCACTTCGCTTCTGAAAAAAAATGGTCGAAGTTGGTGGAATCTGTTTACGCATGGTCACGCATAGACGATACCCTTTCAAGCAGCACGGAAATGCAGAGCCTGGCCAAATACCATCAGATTGGGGATTACATTCTTGAAAGTCTCGCTACCGGTGCCTATACATTGGAATCGATGGCTCGCCATTTGCATAACTTGAACAAGAGTGACGATGATGCCCAAGGTGACAAGGCTTCACGAGTCGCCAAGGGGTCTGATTTGGAGGCAGTGCAGATCATGACCATGCATGCCTCCAAGGGTTTGGAATTCCCGGTAGTCATTGCAGCGGGTGGTTTTAAAGGTGTTTCCAACAAAAAAGAAAAGGCATGCCTGCTTCCTACGGAAGGAAGCACAAAACGCCAAATAGTCTTTGATGAAAAAGACGATCCCTCAACTTTTGAGGAATGGCGCCGTCTATTCTATGTGGCATATACCCGAGCGCAGCATTTGCTGATTTTGCCCGATTATGCAATTGGCGGAGGAAACGGGCCCAACAAGCAGTTTATGCATAAATCGATTGAAGCCTTTTTAAGCGATGAAAATGCCTCGCTGTATATAACGGATCTGCCTGAATTGCCTGTGATTCCAAAGAATGCCTTAATTGACATGCCAGAAATGAAACCGATTGAAAATGACATTCCAAATGGCCAAGTTTCCGATTTGGTTGCGGCAAAGCTCGAAAAACTCGACATTCAGCAAAAAGTGATTTGGCAGGAGTCCTATTCAGAACTCGCACACCATGATCATGGTGAAAATGTAAACACGGAAAATAATAAGCATGATTGCGACGATGATTCTTCGGGAGTTTCCAAGGATAAGTTTTCTACTAAGGTTCCGACCAAGTTGCCGGCCGGTGCATCCTTCGGTAACGCCTTGCATGAAATTTTTGAACTGCTGGATTACAGCAAGTATGAGCAAATGACCGATGCCGAACAAAGCCGACGCATTGAAAACAGTTTCCGCAGCTGCCTTGTAAATTACAAGCAGGAATACGGCCCGATCATGAAGAAAATTCTGTCTGGAGTCCTTTCTGCGGAACTATGTGACAGATCGACCGAAGAATATCCGGAAAAATTCAGCCTGAAAGATTTGCCGTTTGAAGATACCAAGCGCGAAATGCTTTTCCAGATGTACTGCGATGACGAAAAGCATATCCTTATGAAAGGCTTTATCGATTTGCTGTTCAAGCGTAATGTGAACGGCGTAGATCGCTATTATCTTTTGGACTGGAAATCTGATTGCCTAGCCAGCTATGACGACAAGGGAATGAATGCGCAGATGGAAGCGCGTGAATATACTTTGCAGCGAGTCCTCTATTCCTATTACCTCGTGGAATGGCTAAAAACCTATTACAGTGGCACTGCCGAAGAAGTTTTCGAAAAACATTTTGGCGGAATGTTCTATGTGTTTGCCAGAGGCGAAGAAAATAATTCTGAAGACAATCCGCAGAAATGCGTGCTTTCTTCTTTGGATTTCAATGATTATAAAACCTTGAAGCAGAAGTATGAAGAAATCAAGGGCCGTGCAAAGGAGGTCTTGAATGTTTAATGAAACCCCTTTTCAAAAGCGTCAATTGCAGTTCGTTGTAAATGACCTACTCGGTTGCAATGGCGACGAAGATATTCGAAATCTTCTCTCGTTCTTGCTATTGCGCAATGCGGAAGGTTCTACCCACATCAAGTTGGATTCCAAGGTTCTTCGAGAAAAATTGGAGCGATATGTAGCAAAGATGGATGCGGAATCTGCCGCGCTCATAAATGTCGATGAACTTGAAAAATCTTTTGAAACCGCCATAAAGAATATTCATGATGGCAAGTACGCTTCCATCATCACCGTTCCAGATGGAGCCGCCAAACCTTTGGTGCTTAGCGGCGATTCTCTGTTTTTCCACCGTCTCTATAAATCAAAAATCACGATTGAAAAGAAAATTGGAGAAATTTTTGGAGATTCAGCCACTTTAAACGAATCGGAAATTCAAAAGGAAGCCGACAAAATCAAGGCTGAATTGAAAAGTGTCTATAAATACGATCTAAAGGACAGGCAGGCTTTGGCGGTCGCCAAGGGGCTTCAAGGAAGCCTGATCGTTACGGGAGGCCCTGGAACCGGCAAGACCACGGTGGTTTATTTTATTCTCAGGGCGCTGTTGATGCAAGATGCAAGGGACGGAGTGACTCGAAAAATCCACCTGGCTGCGCCAAGTGGCAAGGCAAAGTCACGCATGGCCGAAAGTTTGCAAAAAACTTGGAACGACCTTATCAATGAAGACGATAAACAAGCCAATGAAGGTGTTTATAAAACTATCGCTGAACTGCCGGCAAAGACGATCCATCATTTGCTGAAGGCAGGGAGCGATGGCAAAAAGTTTGCCGTAAACAAGGATAACCCGCTAGAAGAAAATTCCGTCGTAATCATTGACGAAGCGAGCATGATCGACATCAATCTGTTTGCCGCATTGCTCGAAGCCCTGCCCAAGAAAGTGACCCTTATTCTTTTGGGTGACAAAAACCAGTTGCCTTCTGTAGATGCCGGTGCCGTGCTTGGCGAATTGCTTGGCAAAATCAAGGGCCGCAGTGTTGAGCTGAATGAGACCAATAGATTCTTTGGAAGGCTCAGGGAAGTTAGCGACAATGTGCTGAATGCTACCGAAACGACAAGCGAGAGCTTTTTTGAAAAGGAAGTGTTTGCCCCATATACTCAATTAGGCGAAATGGGGAACAAGGAAAATTCCAAGGTTTCATTCATCACCCTTGTCCATGGGCGAAAAATGGGTAGTGACGAAGCGAACCTGCTTTCTGCCTGGTGCGAAAAGTTCTATAAGGAAACCGTTGCAAAAGCTCAGACAAATGATTGCGAAGCTGTATTCAAGATGTTGGAAAAGGCCCGCATTCTTTGTGCAGAACGCCAAAGCCGCGTGGGCGTGGATCAAATCAACGAATACATAATGAAAGAACTGTGCCCTAAGAAAAAGGACTTCTTTGTTGGCGAAGTGCTTATGCTGAGTTGCAACATGACTCATTTGGACGTGTATAACGGTGAAATTGGAGTTGTGGTAAAGGGCGAGAAGGGCTTGCAGATTGTTTTTGACAAGAAGGACGAAAGCGGCGAATACAAGGCGTTCTCCCTGAACGATTTTTCAAGAGACTCCCTGGTTCCCGCCTATGCAATGACAATCCACAAGTCGCAGGGCTCTGAATTCGACAATGTGCTGGTGTTCTTGCCGGAGCGGGAAAACCACCCCTTGCTCAACAAGGAGATCGTATATACTGCCATAACCCGCGCAAAGCACACCTGCATGCTGGTATGCGACAAGCAGGTGTTCTGCAAGGGCGTTTGCGTAAGTGAAACGCAAGATCGTGACACGGGGATTGAAATGTACGCAGACATCAATATTCACGAAGAACGATAGCTTCGGTGAATCGTGAAGAGCAACAACTCCTTACCGACAAAATAAAATTAATGTAATATGACAAGAAAAACCAAAAAGACAAATAAGGAAAATGAGGTGTTACCAATAAAGGTTGATATTGGTGATTTCGTTCTTGATGTTGTAGAGTCATCTGAACAAGTATTAGAAGGTGAAGTTTGTAATTTTGACTCCAAGACCTTGTCCTGGGTAAAAAATAAAACTCGTTTTGCTTTTGACTCTCTATTAAAAAAGTTTCCGAATGCTGTAAATGTTATAGCATCGTTCCCGCAAAAGGCGAAAGAAATCTTTGCTTTAGATGAAGAACAATTAAAAAAAATGCAAGAGCTAGGACTTGAATTAAAAAATATTAAAGGTGATTTAAATTCCTTTGAATCAGTTTTTAGAGAAAAAGGAAAGTTTCTGGAACAAGCTCGTTTAAAGAAGATGAATTTGCCATCAAGTAATCCAGCTGCATTTACTCAAGCTCTTACAATGGCTTCGATTGCTAAACAAATTGAAAATTTATCGATAGCAGTTGAAAATGTTGCTGAAAATGTAAATGCTGTATTGATTGGCCAATGGGATGATCGTTTGGCTCTTACGGATGGAGCCAAACGTATTTTTTTGACGGCATTAGAATGTGAAAATAAGGAAATGCGTCAAAGTTTACTGTCTTCTGCCGTAGCTCAAAATAGTATTGCTCATAGCCAGATTTACAGATCTCTGAAAACAGAAATTGAAATGTGCAAAGATTTCAAGAAGAAAAAGGATGCCGAGTGCCAAAAAATCCTGGACCAAACATTCCAGCATGTGCAGGGATATTTTGATTCCTGTCGTACACAATGTATTTTGTTGAATGAAACTCAGGAATACAAAGCATTGTCCGCAACAACTGCTATGCTCAAGCAAGAAATCGAAGAGGTATTTTCTCGAGACAATTTACTTATGCTGAATAGTCAAACAAGTAAAAAAGATGATCCAAATTTCTGGTCGCAAACTGTGAATCAGAGTATAGAATCGGTTGTTTTGAAACTGGATACTATTCAGACTCAGGCAAAGCTTCAACTTGAATGTCAAAGAAAAATGGAGATAGGCAATGACTAAAAAAGTCTATGGTATTTGCAAAAAATGTAAATGCGAAAAAATTGAAAATTCCGATAAACTTTGTGAATCTTGTAAAAGAAAAAGAGATGAAGTTGTCTCCGACATGAAAAAAATAGGCGGGACCCTACTCGGTGTTGCTTTGGCAATTTTTGGCGGCCGTAAATTCATAAAGAAATAGAGCAAAACAATGCATTTTTACGGTAATTGAGCGATAATTCCATTGCCTTCAATTATGCGTTTCGCATTTGAATGAATATTCCTAAAAAAGGCAAAGTCGCACCTTCACTGGTGCGACTTTGCCTTTTTTACAGTGTCACTCGCAGCACAACGCCCTGCTTTGAATCCTGGCTGTTGCCGATGCGCCAAAGCTTTGCCTTGTAGGCGAACTGTTCCGGGCGGGCCTTGCGCAAGAGGGCGGCGCCGGTAGCACGAATGTAACCGGCCTTTGTCTTGCCGCCGCAACCGGAAATCTTCGCCTCCATATCTTCGATGCTTACGCCGATGGCGTTGGAATCATGGGGGTTGTAGGGCTCTGCCTGCATGGTTACGGCAAGTCCATCGAAGAACTTCTGGCGTGCCTCCCGGAGGGTGGCCAAGCCTTCCACGAAGTCCTTGGCTACATGGTGGCTGCTGGCAGATTCCAGCTTGCCAAAACCATTGGTCCAGAAATGGCACTGGGAACCTACGATGCCGATGGTAAAATCGACATCGCGATTTTCCTGGAAGTAGCGGATGAACATTTCTTCGACGGATTCCTTGTGTGGCTCCGGCTTCAAAGCATCCTTTGCTGCGGCGTAGAGGATTATTCCGGTGTCGGTTTCATTGGCAGAAATGTTTGCTCCCGTGCTGTAGAAGTGAAGCAGGTTGCTGTCGTTATACATTCTGCCAAACATCCAGGCGAACAGGGCCTCTGCCGCAACGGGCTTTATGATGTAAAGTACCATGGGCAGGTACGGCGAGAACACCGTGGGGCGCCTATGGAGCAGCTCCGCCACCAATAGCGAATCGCGTTCCTTGACGGCAAGGAGCAAAGCGCCGATATGCATCAAAAAGGAATACTGTGAAGCGTCCAGCTTCTCCATTCCAGCGGCAAAGCAGACTTTGATTTCGGCCTGCAAGGTTTTTGGCAGGTAGGTGTACCAGGAAGGCGAAAAGTAGGAACTGGCTTCGATCTGCTGGTATTTTGCATCGTCAAAGTTTTCTACTTCGCCAATGTAGTCCAACACTCCCGTTTTGCTCATGGAGAACTTGAAAACAGAAGTTTGGTTTTGGGTGATGACTTCGACGAAGAAGCCTTCGGTTGTAGCAATGTTTTTTGTATCCATAAGAAACTCCTTGGTTTTCTTGAATTCAAAAATACATTTGACTTGTGTCATAAAATGACATTTATCCAACCTAAAAAGCATTCATGTTGCAATTTTCCGATTTTTTTGCAACCTTTTTTAGTTATAATTCATCTAATATGAAGATGGATGAGAAAAAGCTCCTAGAGGATTTGAAAAAGGGTAGCCGCGAGGCTCTTGCGCAGCTGTGGAGTCTGCATAGCAAGAGCGTGCTGAACCTTGCGTTTCAAATGCTCAAGGGTCGCGATAGCGCCGAAGACATTCTGATGGATGTTTTTGCGTCGGTCCCTGCGCGCGTGCGGGGGTTCCGTGGCGACAGTTCTTTTTCGACATGGCTCTACCGCATTACGGTGAACGAATGCCTTATGAAGCTTAGGCAAGAAAAAAGGCACCGTGAACTTGAGGAGCTGAACCATGATGTGATCGTGGAAGAGTGCTTGAGCAGCGCAGAGCCTGTTTTTGAAGACGGCGAAGTTTTGCAGGCGGCACTTGCGGAACTTTCGGCAGAGACGCGAAGCATGCTCTGGCTAAAAGATGCCGAAGGCTCGTCCATTGAAGACCTTGCCGATATTTATGGCTTGCCGTCAGGCACCATAAAGGCGAAACTTTCCAGGGCCCGCGCCGTTTTGCGCAGCCTTTTGAAGGAGAAAATGCAACATGCGTGAAAAAATCGATTTTTCTAGCATACCGCGGCTCACCCCGCGGGCAGATTCCTTTGAGCAGGTTCTTTCTAGGCTTGACCGAACCAGGAACGTTGTGCGTTTCAAGGTATTTTCTGCAGTCGCCGTTGCTGCAAGTATAGCACTTGTGTGCGCGAGCGTGATGCTTTCGGCATTTTCTTCTGCCGCAGGCAATTCCGAGATTTTATCCATAGATGGTGTTGCAAACAGCGAACTTGCTTCGTGGTTCAATTCGCTTGGCGAAGGCAATACCGACAACTACGAGATTCTTGATCAATCTTCAACCGTTTCCTACTTAACATGGGAGGGAAAATGAATAAGCTGTTCGTGGCAAGCATTGCCATTTTGACTTGCGCCATTGGCGTATTTATCGGTGCTGTGTGCCTGCGCCCCTGCATGGCTTGCCCAAAGATGCATGACGCTCAGGAAATGCACATGCCGCCGCAAGGTGAACATGGCCCCGGCTTCAAGAAGGGCCGCGAAATGGGCAAGGATTTTGGGAAGGATTTCCACAAGAAGCACTTTGAGAAGATGACGCAGGAACTTGATTCCCTGATGCAGGTGACTCCGGAACAGAAGGCCGCCCTTGAGGTTAGCCGCAAGGCACAGGATTCTGTGTTCAAGGCACTGCATGGCGAAAAGATGAAGGCAGAGACTGCGCTCCGCGAAGCCCTTGAAGCGGAAATGATCGACCAGGCGAAAATCGATGCCGCAAAGGCCGGGCTGCTTACCGTTGAAGAAAAGCTTTTGAATGCCCGCATCGATGCGGCAAAGGGACTTGCCGGCGTTCTTTCCAAGGAACAGCTCGCGCAGTTCAAGCAGTACCATGCAGAAAAGGCAAAGAAGTTCAAGGAAATGCATAAGGGATTTGGCAAAGACAGGCATGGCCCGCGCCCGGAGGGCGAGACGCTGCCTCCGAAGCCTGCTGAATAAAGCTTGAAAAGCAAATTGAAACTTGCTTTAATGCGTAAGCAATGCTTGATTACCCCTGCACGAACTTCTTGGCTAATTCCATGGCCTGGATTACCTTGTCGCAGAAGGCGTCAAAATCTGGGTCCTCGCGCTGCAATTCAGGCTTCTTTAGCACATTCTCGATTGTGCGGCGAATGCCTTCGTCAAAGCGGACGCTTGGAACATAGTCTGGGACAGCGCGCTTTAACTTGGTATTGTCAAATACAACGGAGTTTGCCTTGTCTCCAATGAGGCTACCTGTAAAGTCGTAACCGCAGGCGTCGCCTACGCTAGCCAGGAAGCTGGAAGAAACATAGCACGGCTTGAGTTCTACGCCGAGCACATTTGCGATTGCCTTGTAAACCTGGTTCCAGGTTACGCTTTCGTCGCAAGTGATCTGGAAGGCTTCGCCAATGGCGTGCGGGTTTGCCATGAGGCCGACAAAGGCTTTTGCAAAGTCGCTGTTGTGAGTCATTGTCCAGAGGCTCGTGCCATCACCGTGAATGATTACGGGCTTGCCTTCGAGCATGCGCTTTGCCACTTGCCAGCTGCCGTTCTTGCCGTGAACGCCAAGAGGTATGGAGCGTTCATCGTAGGTGTGGCTCGGGCGGATGATTGTAACCGGGAAGCCTTCTTCGCGATACATGCGCATCAGGAATTCTTCACACTTGATTTTGTTGCGTGAATATTCCCAATACGGGTTTGCAAGCGTTGTGCCTTCTGTAATGCGGTAGTCTGCGACCGGCTTGTGGTAGGCGCTTGCGGAACTGATGTACATGAATTGGCGAGTCTTGCCCTTGAACAAGCGGTAGTCGCGTTCAAGCTGTTCCGGAACAAAGCCTATGAAATCGCAAACAACGTCAAAAGTAAGGCCTTCGATTTTCTTTGCGACGTCAGCCTCGTCATTGACATCGTCAACGTGGATTGTCTTTACAGATTCAGGAATTTCGGCAGAGCGGTTCCCGCGATTGAGAAGGGTAACTTCCCATCCGCGCTCGGCAAGCAACCTTGTGATTGCCATGCTGATTGTACCGGTGCCACCAATAAAGAGTGCTTTCATATATTAAGATGCCAGATGCAAGATAAAGATGCAAGAGATTGTAGTTTTCAGTGGTTAATGGACAGAGGACAGAGGACAGAAGACAGAGAACGGAAAACAGGAGTCAGGAATCAGGAGTCAGGGATTGTAACTTACCGTGTCTTGGCGAGCGAAGCGTGGCCATCCAGGACAATGTTCTAGATCACTTCGCGTTGCTCATGATGACAAAGAAGACAGGAGTCAGTGACAGGAATCAGGAGTCAGGTCGCACCTTCGGTGCTTTGAGGTGTGGGGTCGGCGCTATGCGCCTAGAGGAAACGCTAATTACAATACCTCATACCTCTAGATGCGAAGCATCGACCTCAAAGCGAAGCGACCTCATTCCATTCAGTCGACAGATGTCTGCCTACTGCCGACAATACTGGAAATTAACGTTCACTAGATCCTAGCTCCTAAAATTCTCTCGTCTGTAGGCACGCAGTGCCGTTCTCTCGTCTATCTTACACGCTTGCCTTTGCGGCGATGTTGTAGATTTCTGTTACGTCTGCTGCCTTGAGCGGTTGGAAACCCCAGCCGTTGCCCGGATTCAACTTGCGAACCATTTCAGGAATGTCTTCTACCTTTGCTCCGAGTTCAGCGAAGTTGATAGGCATGCCGATGCTCTTGAGGAATGCGCGGAATGCCTTGATGCCAGCCTTTGCAGTTTCTGCAGGATTTTCAAAGTTCATGGCGCAGCCGAACACGCGTGTTGCCATCTGTGCAAAGCGCATTACGTTGTGGTTCATTACGTATTCCATCCATGACGGCATAATCACGGCAAGGCCTGCACCGTGAGCGCAGTCGTACATTGCGCTGAGTTCATGTTCGATGGCGTGGCTGTTCCAGTCCTGGCCGCGGCCAACACCGCAAACATTGTTGTGTGCCACCATGCCTGCCCACATGATATTTGCGCGGGCTTCGTAGTTGTTCGGGTCAGCAATTACGCGCGGAGCTTCCTTGACCATTGTGCAGAGCACAGCTTCGCAAAGACGGTCTGTGATTTCGACTTCGGTTGTGTTTGTGAAGTAACGTTCAAAAACGTGAGCCATGATGTCGGTGACACCGCAAGCCGTCTGGTAAGCAGGGAGCGTGCAGGTGAGAGCCGGGTTCAAAATGGAGAAACGCGGGCGAATGAGATCGCTACCTGCGCCACGCTTGAGCATGCCATCGACCTTTGTAATCACGGAGTCACCGGAACCTTCGGAACCTGCGGCTGCGATTGTAAGGACAGTTGCTACAGGGAGTGCTGCTGCCGGAGCCTTGCCGCTATAGAAATCCCAGAAGTCACCTTCGTAAGGAACGCCCATGGCGATTGCCTTTGCGCTATCGATAGAGGAGCCGCCGCCAACGGCAACGATAAAGTCGACGTTTTCCTTGCGGCAAAGTTCAATGCCTTCGTAAACCTTTGTATCGATCGGGTTCGGGTGAACGCCACCAAGTTCCACAAACGGAACGCCTGCGTCGTTCAAGGACTTTTTAACACGGTCAATGAGACCTGATTTTACGGCGGAGCCGCCACCGTAGTGGATAAGAACCTTTTTTCCACCATATTTTTTAACGTATGCGCCGCATTCGTTTTCGCGGTCACGGCCAAAGACAAATTCAGTAGGGCTGTAAAAATTGAAATTTTCCATATATCCTCATTTATTTTTCATGAAAATACATTATTCCAAGTTGGAATACAAGCAAAATTATGATAACAAAAGATAGGAGTCAGGAGTAGGAAGACAGAGGACAGAAAACAGAGGACAGAAAGAAGACGGAAGACGGAAGAATGAAATTATTAATTATTAATTGAACATTCAGATGTCAGCCTACAGCCGACAACACTGGAAATCAACATTCCCTATCCCCTGTCCCCTATACCCCAAACACTGGAAAATAACAATCCTCTTTCGTCTACCCTAAATCCTACTCACTGTTTGCGGAGGCGGGCAGAAAGGATTTTCAAGTTGTTTTCGCGATATTTGGCAACAGTTCGGCGGGCAATTGTAATGCCCCGTCCTTCAAGCGCCTTGGCGAGCGCATCGTCAGAAAGTGGCTTTGACTTATCTTCGTTGTCAATCAGTTCCTTGAGTGCATTCAAAATTTTTTGCTGGCTCAAATCTTCGCCATCTTCCTGCATTACCGCATTCGTGAAGAAGCTTCGCAGCTCGAAAACTCCATAGGAGGTTTCCACAAACTTGCCGTTGACCGTACGGCTGATAGAGCTTATGCTCTTCAGGTCGAGCGCGTCAGCAATTTCTTGTTGGATCATTGGTCGCAAATGGTCCGGGCCAAGCTTGAAAAAGTCTGGTTGCAGCTTGATGATTGCATTCATTACGCGTTCCAGGGTCGTTTCGCGATGCGTAATATTTGAAATGAACATGTTTGCCTTGTTCAAGCGCTCGCGAATGAACTCCTTGTCCTTTTTAGAAGTGCGAGCATCGAGCAATAGGCGCTTGTAGGTCTGGTTGATGCGAAGCCTATTCGAAAAACGAGATTCGCGTTTCAAAATGGCTCTGAATTGCCCATTCCGTTCTTCAACCACTTCAAGGTCAGGCGTGACGTATGCGACCGGAGCATCGCTAATCAAATAGCCAGGATGCGGAGACAATGCAGAAAGCTTGCGCACGGCAGCTTGCACTTCATCTACACTTACATCCATCGCCTTTGCAATCGTCGAATAGTGGAGCGCCTTCAAATCTTCAAAATGGTCTTCCAGAATCTTGATTGCAAGCGGCGAAAAATCCGGAATCGAATATGCCTGAATCAACAGGCATTCACGCAAGTTTCGTGCTCCAATCCCGCGCGGAGAAAGGGAATGCAGAACATGGAATGCCTCCTGCACATCATATGAAGCGTTTTCCAGTTCAAGCTTTCCTTCAATAACATCTTCCGCTTCTAAAATTGCAGGACTTTTGAATGAATCCGATTGCCCAATAATATTTGCCTGCGTAGTATTTTGCAAATAGCCCCTGTCGTCAAGGCTATTGATCAAATAGGCCACAAGCTTTTTGATTTCTGGAGGGCGCTTCCATTCACGAAGCTGCTGCAAAAGCTTGTCCTGTAAATTCAGGCTCGACTTCGTCTGGTTTTTCCACTCCGTTTCTTCTGGATCAGGCTGATTCAAATCCTTGATCGGCCGCTCGTAATCACCAAAGCCAGCTTCGAAATATTCGTCCCAATTTATATCGGAACGCTCATTGATCATCCCGGCTTCCGCGCCATCGGAATCGTCACTCTCGCGGGTATAATCTTCATCTTCAAAATCTTCGCCGAAGTCATCGTCCGAATCGGCCATTTCAAGCATCGGATTGACTTCAATTTCTTGCTTGATTGCAAGTTCCAATTCCTGCGTCGTCATTTGCAAAACGCCAATGGACTGCAGCATCTGTACCGACAGATTCTGTTCCAGTTTGGCGTTTACGCCTAATTGCATGTTCATTCCCATTTTTAACCCTATCTTTGCAATTAGTCAAGTCTAAAGGATTCGCCCAGGTAAATGCGCTTTGCCTCTGGGTCGTTTGCAAGAAATTCTGCAGGGCCTTCGGTAAGCACCTGGCTTTTGTACATGATGTATGCGCGGTCTGTAATGGAGAGCGTTTCGCGAACATTGTGGTCCGTAATCAAAATGCCCATGCCCTTTTTGCGCAGGTCAGAGATGATGGATTGAATATCTGCAACGGCGATCGGGTCGATGCCCGCAAACGGTTCATCGAGCAGCAGAAACGACGGATTGGAGGCAAGCGCACGTGCAATTTCCAAGCGACGGCGTTCGCCGCCAGAGCAGCTAAAAGACTTCGTTTTGCGAATGTGCGTAATCTTGAATTCTTCGAGAAGTTCTTCGAGTCGCTCCCTGCGTTCGGCGCGTTTTAGTCCCTGCGTCTCGAGGATTGCCATGATGTTGTCCTCTACGGAGAGCTTGCGAAAAATGGATGCTTCCTGCGGCAGGTAGCCTACGCCAAGGCGAGCGCGCTTGTACATCGGTTTTTCCGTCATTTCGATATCATCTAAAAAGATGTGGCCGCGGTCCGCACGGACCATGCCGACGATCATGTAGAATGTCGTCGTTTTGCCCGCGCCGTTTGGCCCCAAAAGCCCAACCACTTCGCCCTGCGACACGCTCACAGAAACATTGTTTACAACTTGGCGTCCACCGTAAAACTTGCACAAGTTCTCGGTGCGGATCGTTTGCACCAAGTTAGTTTGTGCCGGGCTTGTCTGTACCTTGTTTTCCATCGGAAGTTTCCTTTGCGTTCTTTGCAGCATCTTTCTGCGGTTTCATTTTCCGCTTCAACATTCTTTCTTGCAGCTTATGCGTTCTTGTCGTATCGGCCTTTTCGGCAGGAGCCTCTTTTTCTACCGCCGGTTCTTTTTTCCCTGACGTTTTAACTTCTGCGGAATCCTTTACGACTAATCCCATAGACTTCATGCGGCTGCGTTCCAGGTCAACGTAGCGGCCGCTTGCAAATGCACCGCCACCCCGCACCTTCAATTTTTTCACCACATTCTTTATCGGGTTGAAATCAAGAATGATCGTATCGCCGGAGGCAAGATTTTTTCCAGAGACGGTGCGGTCTTCCTTTACATAAAAGTAGGTGCTCTGCGCCGTGCCAGAAACTTTTGCAAGGCGCATTTTGCCATCTTCAAACAGCATGTCAAGCCTTCCGCCTTCAAGCTGGTTCTGGTAATCGGGCAAATCGTCTTCGTAGAAGAATCCATGCGCATTCAAGTTCACATACAGGCGTTTCAGTTTTTGCCCGTCAAATTCCGCATAGAGCGTATCGCCGAAAGCTTCGGTATGGGAACCCGGCTTTCTGCCCTTGCCCGGTTCGTTCTGGATACCGTGCGCATTGCGAATCACCAGGGCGGACTGAATGGACTTTGCATCGGCAGAGAGCTTCATGAAAATGGAATCACCCGTAAGTTCATGATTTTCCAACAGGCATTTCGGATGCCCGGTCAAGGCGAGCCAGCCATTCTTTTTATCAAGGTAGCCCGTGTCGCAAGTCACCGTCATTCCGGCCTGGGTCAGCACAACATTCCTGTACGCTTCTGCGTATTCGGAATTCTGGTTGAACGTAATGGTTTCAGCCTTGATTGCTACGGTGTCGATTTTTCCATTCTTGTTTTTGGAGTACTGATGGAGTAGCGGATTTTTGGGCATTTTCAAAATGCCGTTCTTTCGGTCGTATGTGAGCTCTTCGCCAAAAAAAGCGTAAGTCCCTGCAGAGTCCATGGCGACAACTTTCCGGTGAGCCTCTGCAACCTGCTCCTTTTCACGATAGACAATCGATTCGGCGCGAATCGCCACGGTGTCTATTTTACCTTCCTTGTCTCTTGAATATTGATGGAGGAACGGTTTTGAAGGAATCGTGACTACGCCGTTTTCGCGGTCATATTGCAGACGATCGCCCCACATGGCGTAAGTCTGCGCAGAGTCTGCCGCGTGAACATCGCCGGTTGCCGAAGCGTAGTTGATCTTTTTCTGATATACGCCGGTCTTTGCCTTGATGAAGCCCTTCGGGTGCGTAAAGAGGAAGTTGTCTTCGCACTGGACGATGTCTGAATTTTTGTTCCATGAGGCGCGCATGGTTTTGAACTGCACGCTATCGTGAATAAAATGCACATGCCCCTTCAGGTTCATGAAGCCGTAGCGCTTGGATACGGTAAGGCTGTCGGCGTGCTGCATGATGAGCGGCTTAGTCTGAGCAAAGAGCAAGGACGTAAAGGTCAGCAAAAGTGCTAGCGAAAACTTCATCATAAGCCGTTCGCCTGCTTTTTATCTTCTTCTTTCAGGCGGCGCGCCGCATCCTGGAAAATGCCGGTCACGTTCGAAAGAATCTGCCAGTCGTTCATTCTTGCATCGCTTCTGAATCCGGTGCCTTGCAGAACGTCGCCGTCTTCGCTCACGACACGAACAGGGCTATCCGTTTTCACTTCGTTGGATCTTTTGTTCCAATGCAGGGAGTCTGCGCGCACGGAGGCGCCCTTCGGGGTAATGGCGTAAACATGGCCATACGCATAGACATAGGTAAGCTTGGAATCGAGCGTTCCGGAATCGGCGCGCAAAAATGCGGCATGCACACCAAGGGAATCATAAATGTCGACGAAAATCGGTTTTGCAAAAATTTTTTCGTTTTTGTCCCAACGTTCCAGGTGGGCCGTTTTTAAACGCCACGAAAGCACACCGTTATCATAGAAGTCAAGGAGCGTGGTATCGTTGAAGAGCATGCTCGGGCGCTCTTTCGGGTCCCATTCGGAGTTGTCTTCGATGTCTGTGCAGGAACACAGGGCAAGGCTTGCAAACAGCGCGACTAGCGCCACCTTGAACCAAGTGCGCCTTGCTGCAGCAAACCTCAAATTTCTTTTAAGCAAATCCCGTGCCATTTGCCATAATTATATAAAATATTGAGACCTTTGGAAAAGGATTTTTTAGAGAAATATGAGTTTTTTTACTTGAAAACAAAAAGCGCGGGCTGCAATGCCCGCGCGATGCGTAGTTCAAATAAAATTTATTAGAACAGCACGATGCTATATGGTGCAAGAGCGTTGCCGTTGTCGATTGCTACAACTGCGGAGCCGTCGTAAACGAGAACCTTTTCGCTTTCATAGGAACGGTCACCGACATAGAGCAAGCCGTTTGCTTCGTCGTATGCCAAGCCGCCTTCTGCGTCAGCGATGTCCTTGATTGTGGTTACATCACCTGTAGAAAGGTCAACCTTTGCGACAGGCACAAAGCCATAACCCTGGTAAACTGCAGCGTATGCAATGCCGCTGTTGTAGTCGACAACCATGTTAGAGACGCCACCGCCAAGCTTTTTGCCACTTACATAGAGGACGGAAGCCTTCTGTGCAAGATCAATCTTTTCAATGCCACGGTTATCATCGGCATCGGTACCGAAAGCGGCATTGTATTCACCCTGGGTAGCAACATAGATATTGCCATTGACAGCCTTCACAGCCATCGGGTTCTTTGTAGCAAGCTGGATCGTGTCGAGGAGGGAGCCATCGCTCAACTTGTACATTGCGAGAAGTCCCTTCGGGAAATTGGTCGTGTAGGTTGTAGCGTCATACACATAGCGCTGGAAAATTGCAAAGAGGGTGTCGCCAGAAACTTCAAAGTCAACGAGGTTCGGAGAATAGCCGCCTGCGCTAACGAAGCTATCGGTCTTCACGGTCTTTTCAATCTTGCCGTCCATTGTAGAAATCTGGATGAAGGAGGCAGTGCCTTCAAGAGCGACCCATGCCTTGCCTTCGCCTGCTGCGACAATGTCTGCCGGGTTTGAGAATTCACCAGCAGAAACCTGCCATGCGGCAGTACCCTTTTCGGCATCGAAAAGAACGATATTGTCGGCACCATAGCGTTCAAGAACGAACATGTTGCCGCCTGCAACTACAAGCTTGGAATCCTGATTGAAAGCAACACCACTGGCAGAAATTGCAGAGTCGCCTTCGATTGTGCGGAGTTCGCCAGTCTTGTAATCGGAACCGAAAACATAGACAGTCTGTGCAACGCTAGAAGAGGATTCTTCATAGTTATTTGCGCTTGAAGAAGAATCATCGCCGCAAGCATTGAAAATGAATGCTGTGCTGAATGCAGCCATTAGAGGAAGGATTTTTTTTGTCATTTTTGACTCCTTGTTATGTGATCGCCTGTTTTGGCGCGGGGATTATAACCCCTGGGTTAATGTGAAACGATATTCCCTGCCAGGGGCAGGATAAGGTGAATAGATGTTCTTGTAAGTTTCGTCAGAGATGTTGTTTACGGCGAAAACTAACCTTGTTGCAGCCCATGGATTAAATCCAAGGGAGCTGTTGTAGCGGGCTACGGCGGGTTGGCGAATCCTGTTTGCACGATCGCTAAAGATACGGGTTCGGTAGTCGCTTGAGAATGTCAAATCAAAATGCAAAGGCAAGTAGATTTTCCCTTCCGCATAGTAGCTTTGCACAGGTTCACCTGGCAGCAGCAAGCCATTGTAGGTTTTGTTTTTACCGGAGTCCCTGGGGTCTTGAATTGTCGCCCGGAGCGTGGTTTCAAAGATTGAATTCGGCCTGCTTGCAAGTTCCAGTTCAACGCCTCTGATACGGGCCTCAGCAACATTGAAGGCTTTCATCATGTTTGCACTTGCAATCCAGAAAATTCCATTGTCGATTGCCGTTTCAAAATATGTTGCGCGAAATACGGAGGTGTTCTTGGGAGATGCGATAAACGCCCCTGCTTCAAAGCGCAAGGCGGTTTCATCTTTTAAATCCGGATTGGAAAGCACACCCTGGTATACCCCATAGAGTTCCATCAGTTGCGGCTGCCTGTAAAAACGCCCTACAGAAACATTTCCGCCAAAGAAGGAATCCTTTTTACCGAATTTTGCCTGCACCATTCCGGCAAGATTCAGGTCCCTGTTTTTTGCATCCCTGATCGTTACGGATCCTGTAGGCTGCACGAATTTCCCGCCGTCAATATCATCATGAATTTTTAGAATGTTTCCTTCGCCCAGAACAGAGAGCCAATCTGTGACCGCAAATTCAATATTGCCGGCAGCCGAGCCACTAAAACGTTCAAGTGCAAAGTCACGCACGCTGCCGCGTGCTTCCCAACGCTCGGCGCTTCCTGCAAAACGCAAAACAGCTTCGACCCTGTCAAATACAAAGGTGCCTAGCAATTCGGAAATGAGCCTATATCCTGCGGCACCATATTCAAGATATTCCGTTGAGTTGTAGCCGAGATGGTCCAGGGGGTAATACGAGGAAGAGACATTCTTTTCGAATTTTCCGGAAAGAGCCGCCTCCAGAAGCAAAAAGTCAAAATAGACGGGAGATTCCAAGCGATAGCTGACCTGTGCATTTTCACCCGTAAATCCCGCAACTTTTGTCTGTGAATTTTCAAGGCCGGGGTTTCCCGCTTCCGCGTGAATTACGCTTGCAGAAACTGTTGAAAAATATCCGCCCGCATGCAGCATTCTATACTGGATGTTTCCTGAATATTCCGAGAACTCCGCATTTTTGCGCGTGTCTGTGAAGTCATCTTCTGTATTGTATGCCGTGCCGTTTCGATTCTTGAATTCGTAATCGTTGTCGCTATGGCGCATGGAAACCGTAGCAGAAAACTGCACACTGTCTGCAGGCGTTGCAGTCACTTGTGCCGAGCCTTCAAAAGTATTGTGGCTACCGACACTTGCAAGTACGCGACCGCCAAGCTTTCCGCCATTTTGCAAAACAGACTTTGTCACAAAGTTTATGGCGCCACCTAAACCCGATCCGCCAAATTTCGCAGGAACACGATCCTTGTAGACTTCGATTTTTTCAATATTGTTTAAATCGATTGCACCAAGATCTGCAGCGCCACCGCCGGCATCATTGAGCGGTACGCCATCTACGCAAATCAAAATATTGCGCGCCGCAATGCCGCGAATGCTCACCGTCTGAAAACTCCCCATTCCTCCTTGCCTGTAGCTTTGGATTCCAGGGAGAGCAGAAAGCACTTCGCTTGCGCTTATGCCACGACCTTCCCAGGCGCTAGGCAAAATTTCTTCGTAGCTCGGGGCAACTTCTGCCGGAGTTGGCGGAGGTTCAATAATTTCTGTGGTGCCAAGATTTTGCACGACATCGGCATGTGCGTTTGCGCCCGCAAAAAGTGTGGCGCAAAAAATTTGCACAACGCAAAAACGAACCGCAAATGCGGCTCTTGAGTTGGATGTCGTTCGCATCGGTCCTCGAAAGATTCCTAGAATCTTCAAATACGCCTTTGCAGTTCTTCTGACTCGGGGATCTCTCTACTCCTGGCTCCTTCACATACCGCAGGTACATTGGTTCATGCCAGTTTCGTCCTCCCTTACAGCGGCGTGACCGTCCCGGGCTTTCACCGGGTTCTCTCCTGCGCCAGGCAATCGCCGTACACAGAGCTTTTCAGGGCACAAAGACTATGGTTTGCGCGCAAAGATAGTAAATAAGAGGCAAGCTTGGGCGGCAATCTCTACGGATTTGGATTTTTGCGTGGCCTTCCCCTCTTCACGGCAGGCTTTCTAGGTTCATCTTTTTTTCCTGCATCGTACTGCACCTGGGTAGACGAAGCAGCCATCATGATGCCTTCGTATTCCGCGCCCTCTTCTTTCATGAATTTTGTATAGAGAATGCTCATGGAACCAGGCTCCAGTTCCATGGCGATTTCTAGACGACGGATGGATTCCAGGGAAGGCAAATGCCCATCCACTTCTATACGGGAAATTTGCTGGCGAGTTATACCGCAGCGCCTGGCAAGTTCCTCTTGCGTCAGATTCTGCTGAAAGCGAAGGGTTCTAAGGGTTTTACCAGAACAATTTGATGCAGTCCGTGTCTTCATGCAAGCAATGGTAAAAAGCACCGCCTTGCATAAGTGAAACTAATAAGTTGCAAAAATCAACTCATTGGTTGCCCCATTCGAAGATTTTACAAAAGGGGCGTAAACCGCACGCCAGCCTTCTCAATCTTCCGTAACCTCAGTTTCTGTGGAGTTATCCGGTTCCTGGCATTCCAAGGCAAGCGGATTTTTCACGCATTCAATTTCATCATCGCTTGTGCTGGAAGAATTGGAATCCGAGCAGCCACAGAATGCTGCAGACGCAAGGAGGGCGGAAAGGGATATCGTCACGATTTTCTTGTACATAAAAACCTCTTTTTTACGAGATATAGAAAGTTTATGCGGAATATACAAGCCCGATGACCTAAATGGGCAAGAAAAATGGCAACAAAAAAGGCCATTTCTTTCGAAATGACCTTTTTAGAGGCAACGATCAGACTCGAACTGATGAATAGGGCTTTTGCAGAGCCATCCCTTACCAACTTGGGTACGTCGCCATTGTGAGCACAATTATACCAATTTTTTTTAATTTTCCAAGGTACAAATGCAAAAACTCTTCACAAAACAGCAATTTTTTTCATTTTTTATCGCAATTTGGCTCAAAACGTTGCGGGTTGATGTTGATTTCCCGAAAGATTTTAGGGCCGGAGTGCTCGGAATCTGGCATGCCGACCTGCCTGCGGCAACCGCTGCCTTTAGAAATACCGGGCTTTTTGCCATGATTTCTGAAAGCAGGGACGGCGAACTGATGGCCCGGGTCGCCCGTTTTTTGAACTACAGGGTGGTGCGCGGTTCCAGCACGCATGGTGCGGGAGCCATCAGAAAATTGCTCGATCCGTTAAAAAACGGCCAGTTTGTCGCCATGGCCCTCGACGGACCTAAGGGGCCGGCCCGCGTCGCCAAACCGGGTTCTGCGTGGCTTGCGCAAAAAAGCGGAGTTCCGTTCTGGCTTGTGAAGGTCGATTATTCGCTAAAAATTTCATTGAACTCGTGGGATAAAACGAAAATCCCACTTCCATTCTCAAAAATTGTCATACATGTTAACTATTTTTCTTGCCAGAAAACAACAAAACCTGCAACCACAAAATAATCAGCTTTTAAAAAATTAAATTTTGCAGGTAAAATTGAGGAATGATTATGAATATGTTCGCAAAGTTCGTGGCCTTTGACCTTGAAACAACGGGCCTTTCCAATGCAAAAGACGAAATCATTGAAATCGGTGCCGTAAAGTTTACGCTCGAAGAAAAAAACGGCCAGGTATTCCCGAAAGTGATCAAGGAATTCCAGACGCTCGTAAAGCCGCCGATGATGATTCCGGAAGAAGCCACGAAGGTGAACCACATCACGAACCAGATGGTCGAAAATGCGCCGTCCATTGCAGAATGCCTGCCGAAGTTCACGCAGTTCTGCGGCCAGGATTCCATTCTCGTTGCCCACAACGCCGACTTCGACGCCGGCTTCCTCCGCGTAGCCTACCAGAAGAACCCGCAGCTCATTCCAGGCAACCCGGTAATCGACAGCTTGAGAATCGTTCGCACCGTCATGCCGGAACTTCCGAACCATAAGCTTGGCGACATGGCCACCATGTTCAAGCGCCGCAACATGATTTCCATGAACATTACCGCGGGCGAAATGCACCGCGCCGTATATGACTGCGAAATGCTTATGGAAGTGCTCGTCGCAACGCTCAAGCGCCGCATGAAGGTAGCCGAATGGGACATGTCAAATATCATGAAGGTTCTGCCCAAGTATGGCGGCACCTCCCAGTATTTGAACAAGAAGTAACAGCTTCCCATGTACCTTTTCCTGATTTTCCCGCTTACGCTCCTTGCGTATCTCTTCTTTTCGATACGCCGCATAGCTCCGGGCAAGCGCGGTAACATCGTAGCACTCGTTCTGCTTTCCATAACGCTCCTGTGCTTCATGTTCCGCACGAACACCATCGCTTGCGCTGGGCAGGCGGTGTTTGTCATCTGGGTTGCGCTATCGCTTTTTGCGTTCCTGCTCCTGGACATTTGCAAGCTCGTGCGCCGCATCGCGGTTCGCAAGCCGTTCGAAAAGCAAAAGCTCACGCTCGTAAGCAGGGGCGTGCTTGCGGCGACTTTTGTCACCACGGCAATATTTCTTGCCTACGGCGTGCCGCACAACGAAAACTACATTGTGCGCGACGCCAAGGTCGCATTGCCCGCTGGCTCCGAAAAGTTCGACATGCTCTATTTTAGCGACCTGCACATGGACCCGCTGTTTTCTGCAAGCAAGCTGGAGCGCATGGTGCACGAGGCGGATTCTGTTCGCCCGGATTTTATCGTATTCGGCGGTGACCTGGCTGACATTACCGACAGTGCGCTCACGGCAAAAGGCTTCGACAAGCTGTTCAGGGAACTCGTTTCAAAGGCAAGGGTCGGCGCCTTCGGCGTCACAGGGAACCACGAAGCGTATATGGAATCCCAGGGTTCAAATCCAGCGGGCTGGATGCGCAATGTGGGCATGGTCGTGCTGGAAGATTCTACGGCATGCACGCCAAAAGCTTGCTTCAGTGGCCGCGTGGATTTTCAGGTGGCAAGAATGCGCGACTTACCTCGCCGCGCCCTTGCGGAATTTGCGCCAGACACTGCCTTGCCGTGGATCCTTGTTGACCACCAGCCAAAAGGCCTTGAACAGGAATACAGTGGCAAAATGCCGACCATTGCGCTTTCCGGGCACACGCACGATGGCCAGTTTTTCCCGGTCACCGTGCTCATCGACTTGTTCTGGCGTCTGAGCTATGGCTTTGGCGAACTTGACGGCAGCAAATGGCTTGTCACTTCTGGCATTGACTCGTGGGGGCCGCCGGTACGCGTTGGCTCTGACACGGAACTGTGGCACTTATCCTTTGAATGATTTTCACCACGGTCTCCATGGCTTCCACGCTCACGTGTTCAAAAGGGCCATGGTAGCCATAGCCACCCGTGCCAAGATTGGGGCATGGCAGCCCCATAAAGCTTAACTTGGCTCCATCTGTACCGCCACGAACAGGATCGCTTACGGGTTCCAAGCCGACGTTTCGAATTGCGGCACGCGCGCGTTCCAAAACTTCCGGGCACTTTTCAACAATTTCAAGCATGTTGCTGTAGGAATGCTTGAGTTCCAGTTCAACCACACCTTCACCGTACTTGGAATTGAACCTGTTCGAAATGCCGCGCAAAAATTCCAGGCGGCTTTCAAATTTTGCCCTGTCATGGTCACGCACTATGTAACAGAGCGTCGCATGCTCCACATCGCCCTGCATGTCCGTCAAATGGTAAAAACCCTCGTAGCCCTCCGTCGTTGCAGGAGTTTCATCTGCAGGCAGGGCCATCGCGATCTCGGCGGCAACAAGACTTGCATTTTTCATGATGTTCTTCGCTTCGCCAGGGTGTACGCTCTTGCCATGCACAGTGAACTTTGCACTTGCCGCATTGAAGTTTTCATAGGCAACTTCACCTTCGTAGCCACCGTCAACAGTATATGCATACTTTGCCTTGAAATAGCCAAGGTCAAACTTGTCGGCGCCGCGACCGATTTCTTCGTCAGGGGTAAACGCAACCCAAATGTCACCATGCGCAGTGCCAGTACCTGCACGGTCCGCTTCCGCAATCTGTTCCACGGCGGTCACGATTTCTGCGATGCCAGCCTTGTCGTCTGCGCCCAGCAGCGTTGTACCGTCTGTAGTAATGAGAGTGCGTCCGGCAAGCTTTTTCAGCATCGGGAAGTCGGCAACCTTCAGTACCGCACCGGACCCATTCAAAACAACATCTTCGCCATTATAGTTTTCAATGATTTGCGGCTTCGGGTTTACACCGGAAAAATCCGGAGATGTATCCATATGGCTAATAAAGCCTATCGGGATTTCGTTTTCGCACCCGGGCGTCGCAGGAAGCAAGCCATACACGTAGCAGTGTTCATCAAGTTTCACATGCACAAGGCCGATCGCATTGAGTTCTTCAACTATGTATTCCGCAAGTTTAAACTGCCGAGATGTACTTGGGCAATTTTCACTTGTTTCATCGGAGGTTGTCGTAAAGCTAACGTACTTTAAAAAACGGTCTTGAACTTTCATGCCTTATAAATTAGAAAATCAATTGCATTCTGCAACAATTTCTATTTTTTTGACATGAACTTTATAAAATACATTGCTCTTGCCTTTGTTGCCGTGGCGTTTAGCGCCTGTGCAAACAAGTCCATGACCCGTTACGAAACGCTTGAGCCTGTGCTCCAGAAGCACGGCTTTGCGGGCGCAATCCAGACGGTCAAAAAAGAGAAAGAGGATTTGTACGGTTCCAATACGGAATTCCTGTACTACCTTGACCTGGGCATTTTGCAGCATTACGATCGCGACTTTGAAGGCAGTATCCAGAGCCTTGCAAAAGCGACACAGGTGTACGAAGACCTGCATGCCCGTTCCGTAACAAACGAAGCTGCAGCAGTTCTCACCAACGATAATGTTCGACCATACCGGGCAAGGCCTTTTGAACTCTTGATGCTTTACCAGTTCCAGATCATGAACTACCTTGCAAAAGGAGACCTGGATGGCGCAGGCGTAGAAGTGCGCAGAAGCCAGATGGCCATGACGGAACTTTACCAAAAGGACAACAAGAAGGTAAACGACAATGGCTTTTTGCGCTACCTTGGTGCACTCGTCTATGAACTTGCCGGCAAGGAAGATGACGCGGCAATCGACTACTACAAAACCGTGCAGGCTTACGATGAAGGCAAGCACCCGCTGCCAAAGGAAGTCTGGGGCTTTGTTTGCGACCGCCTGACCGCCGCCGACCGCGAAGACGACTTGAAGTCATTCAAGCATGAGCCGGTAATTTTCAAGCGCGCCCAGGAATCCCGCGAGCAAAAGCAGGAAATAATCGTTGTAGCCTACGGCGGACACAGCCCGATTCTTGGCGAGCTCTACATGCAAGGTACATACGTGAACGGCGGAGCCCTGAATTTAAGCTACAAGGATCCGCAAACAGGCAGGCTCTCCAGCTTTACGATGATCGCGCCGATGATGCCAGACGCAAACAACGGGACAACATTCCACATCGGCTTTAGCCTGCCGCAAAAGAAAGTCCTGAAGAACCGTGTAAACAACTTCATGATCAACATTGACGGCCGTGCCGAAGGCATGGAATCGATGCTTGATACCGACATTGAACTTACACAGAACCTTGAAGATGACTGGAGCGCAACTATCGGCCGCACGGCACTGCGCGTTGCCATTCGCACATATGCGGCACAAAAGGCAAAGCAGGCCATGAAAACGGACAACTTCCTTTTGAACCTTGCAACAAGCATAGGCACAGACGTAGCACAGTCGCAGCTCGAACAGGCAGACCTTCGCGTAGGTCTTTTCTACCCGAACAATATCTACATGACCCGCCTGCCGGTAAGTGCCGGCAAGCACCAGGTTACAGTGAATGCGATCGGTCACGGCGCCACGGTGCAGAGCTTCAACTTCGGCACGCTCGATGTAAAGCCAGGCCAAAGAATGTTCCTGTTCGTGCCGGCTATCCACTAAAGCTCGCGTTTTCGTCATTCCCGGCTTGACCGGGAATCTCAAAAAACACTAGCTTTAACTACCGTGCATTACCCTGAGCGAAGTCGAAGGATCTAGCAATTAAAAAAATCGCGAGCATTACCGCCCGCGATTTTTTTAATGGACTTTCAACAATTCAGAACTGTTGCGTGAACGCAATATGTATATACCTTTATTACGAGCCTTCAAGGTAAAACTATTCCCGTCAACATTTACGCGATCAATTACGTTGCCTTGAACATCTGTTAGAATCCAGACACCCTTCAAGGCGTTACGAACAGAAATATTCAATCCATTCACTTGAACCGAATGCCTTGCGTTTTGGCGCTGCGCAAAGACCGGGACTGTTTCGCTCGAAGAACTATTTTCACTACTGCTGGATTCTTCTAAAATCCCGGAAGAACTACTTTCAATTTCACTAGACGAACTTTCTACACTGCTCGAAGAACCTTCATTTGACGAGCTGCTAGAACTAGCAATTTCGCTAGAAGAGCTTTCAGCACTACTTGATGACAACGTCGATACATAATACCCATAAATCGCAGTATCGCTCACAACAACTATTGATGAACATGCAGGACTTTCATGAGTAAACTTGTTATGTCCACGGTATTGTACAAAGCTGCATGAAACACCTTTTTGATTATAGGTAGCCGTTACCGTCCTATCTAAGGTTGTGTCCCCTTCATCTTCAAATACGTTATAGATGCTGACATTGTACTTTATCGCCGTTGAATCGTATATTGCCCTGTAAACATTATCTCTTATAACTTCAGTAATTGCCGGTTCCCATTTTTTAAACTTGTAGGAATACGATTTAGTGGTATCCCTTAACAGTTCCTTGCCCGTGTATTCAGGAACCGTACCGTAGGGAACGTCATTCAAGGTCTGCAATATGCTGTTGTCGAAATCAACAAATGTGATTGTGTATTTTAAGTTTTCCTTCTTTTCAAATGATGCGTAGATTGCAGTATCTGCAACTATCACCGTACTAGAATCAACATCCGTGTTCTTTCCGTTCTGCACAAATTGCCATGACCTAAAGGCCGTCGTTTCAGTAGGTTCAGGAACCTTATCCGTAAATACAATATGGCCATTTGCATCGGTAAAAAGTGTATCCCAAGCAATTCCATTGCTATAGCAAATTACTCTTTGTGGCAATTTGTCACCAGCTTCTGCAAATACTGGGTATGAACCTTTATACGTCCAGATGCCACTGTTTTTTTCAGAACCATTCTTTGTATTCAGCATCCAGGCAAGTTCAGGGGATTTTGCAATTTCCGTCGAAACTCCGGTTGTGTCATTTTCAAATTTGTTGTAAAGATATTGCGCATCGTAGAAATTGTTATCATGAGTTCCTGTCTTGCTTGCCAAATTATAAAGCGGGCTTCTTGTTCCAGCTCCAAAAAATCTATAGAATGCTGCATACGAATTCGTGACAGAGCCAGAATCCATGCCGACAATGCCACCGACCTGCATTTCTTCCTGGTACTTGTACGAAGAAGAGGCTTCCAAAAGCGCAAAATACGCTCCGCAATTATCAATCTTGCCAATACCACTTTGGCTACCTGCAATACCTCCAATTTTTGCAACTGGCGACACAACATTATAGCTCCCCACGGAATATCCAGTTACGCTTGCATATATGTCATTGTCTTTTCCATAAAATATGCTATGCACTATTTCGCCATTATTACTTCCAGCAATGCCTCCAAAATAAACGGAATATGTTTGCTTATTTGTCTTTATAGAATGATAATTGGCAGCGTTTATAATCTTGCCGTGATTTTCGGCAACAATGCCGCCGGCAACACCTTCCGTGGTAACTATTCGATTATGCATTTCTGCATTTTCAATGGTGCCATAGTTGAGGGCGCAAATACCTCCGAGATACACAGGTAAGGAAGCCGTCATGGAGCATTCATTTTTTACATCCGTAATGTAGCCTTCATTAAAGCCTACTATTCCTCCCCTATATTCAGGATTATAAAGAGAGTTTTCAAAAACAATGTCCCCCCGTGAAATTGCGTTTTCAATGCTACCTCGATTAACGCCAGCTATATTGCCCGCAACATAGTTCACCCTGTAAATATTCCCATTGGTATTTGTAGAAGTGCCACCCTGCGGTTTTACCGTTCCATCATCAAATGCGACATTTTGCAGCGTTCCGTTATTTTCGCCGACAATGCCCCCAACAACGGAATAAACATTGGGATATTCGTAATCTCCCTTTAGTTCTGTAATTTTTTCAATGCCCTGGTGGTTTGTGACAATGGTACAGCTTTCAAGACTTAAATTTTTTACAACACCGTTCTTGCCTACATATCTAAAGAAACCGTTTACCAAAGTATCAGGTCCCCTCAATGAATATTTTGTATAGGCTCCATGAATCGTTTTCCCGTTACCATCAAAAATGCCTTCAAATGCAGCTTCACGTGAAATCCCTATAGGTTCCCATTCCGTAGTGTCCCCTGCATTTATGCTTTCAACAGAAATATCATTTTCAAGAATGGCATTGAGATCATAATTTTCTTTTGTAGCAACAGAAAACCACGCAAGTTCACTTGCATTTTGAATGCTATAAAATGTTTTACCATCTATCGAAACTTGCTTTGGCTCCGTTATGTTATCAGCCAAATTTGCGGCAACGCTCAAACAAGCCGCCATTAAAATAAGCAATGCAGTTTTTTTCATAATTTCAACCCCCATTCAGCAAGTATTCGAAATCCTTCGGGTGTTCCACGAACTTTTCAGGGTGCTCGGAAAGTTCCTTGCGAAGCCCTTCAAGCGTGAACCATACGAACGTTTCCACTTCGCCTGGCTGTGGCACAAGAGATGCAATTTCCTTTGCGCTCAAAACGATTTTATACACATCGTAATATTCGCGGTCAAGGTAAGTGCCGCCATTCATTACGCTGTTGTGCGAAGATTCAAAAAGGTATTCCAAATCGCTTTCACTCTTGTGTACTCCAAGTTCTTCGGAAAGTTCACGCACGGCAGATTCCCTGCTGGAATCTCCTGCAGAAATGTGGCCCGCGCAGCTCGTGTCTAAAAGTCCCGGGTGGTTTTCCTTTTGAAAACTGCGCTGCTGGAATAAAATGTTGCCTGCTTCGTCAAAGGCCCAAATGTGAACTGTACGGTGCCAAAGACCCTTGGAATGCACCTCCGTGCGTCCGCAGGCGTAGCCTGCGGAAGTTCCGTCTGGATTTAAAATATCAATACGTTCTTCCATCATTCAACCAGGCTCCTGCTGCACAGTGTCGAAGCAACATTGCTAACTACACATTGCCTAGACTGCGGCCTGCAACTTTGCAACCATGTCGCTGTATTCCTGCATGAGTGCAGAATGCTTTGCCCTGACAAGGTCAAAGTTGCCTTCCTTGCAGGCCATTTCCAGTTCCTTCGCATGTTCCGAGAGCGCAAGCGCGCCAATCGTGAGCGATGTGCTCTTCATGGCATGCACGGTAATCTGGTACATCTTGAAGTCTTCCGTTTCAAAAGCCTTTTGCAAATCCACGCCCTTGCCGGCCTTCACATATTCGGCAACCATTTCAAGGAAGAAATCCTCGTCGTTCATGCAATAGGAAAGCGCCTTCGGAATATCGACAAACGTGAACTTGGAAAGCTTGCCTGCAGGAGCTTCAAACACGGGCGTTTCGACAGGGGCGGCAGGAGCCTCAACTGGGGTTACCGCGGCAGAGTCTATGGTTTCTACAAGTGAAGACGGCAAATACTTGCACATCGCACCGACGAGCGCATCTTCACGGACAGGCTTTGTAATGTAATCGGTAAAGCCCACCGACATGTATTCATTCTTTGCGCCGACAATCGCATTTGCCGTAAGCATGATCACCGGAGTTCTCCAGTTTGGATTGCGCTGCAGCATCTTCATTTTCTGGAGCGTTTCCACACCATCCATCACCGGCATCATGTGGTCAAGGAAAATCAGATCGTAAGCAGTTTCCTGAATAAGCTGCAATGCTTCGGCGCCGTTTGTTGCCGTTTCGATCTGTACCTTCGTTTCTTTCAAAAGCCCCTTGACGACGAGCAGGTTCATCTTGACGTCATCTACCACAAGGATCTTTGCCTTTGGCATAATGAACTTGTTCTTCTTGGATTCCAAATCGCCATTGAAATGCTTGTGCAGTTCCGCAAAGTCACCGAACGGTTCGGCTTTTTTCACTACCTGCGGAATCGTAGCAATGAAGGTGGAACCCTTGCCATATTCACTTTCCACGACAACGGAGCCGCCCATGAGCTCTGCCAAATGGAGCGTCAAATTCAGGCCGAGGCCGGTACCTTCGATATTTCTGTTGCGCTTTTCTTCCAGGCGCTGGAACGAACCGAACAATTTTTTCTTGTCTTCTTCACGGATGCCAATACCGGTATCCTGCACGGAAATTTTCAAAAGGATTTCCGGATCCACATTTTTTTTACTGTCGTATTCTTCAAAGTCCACTCGCAGCCAAATGGAGCCTTGCGGAGTATACTTCACGGCGTTCGAAAGCAGGTTGTTAATGATCTGGCGCACGCGAACTTCATCGCCAAACAAGCCCGACGGAATATTGGAATTCACTTCCACATTCAATTTCAAAAGTTTTTCATCGGCGCGAAGCTTCATCATGTTGTAGCAGTCGTTCAACACGGAGAACAGACTGTAATCCACATCCACAATTTTCATCTTGCCGCTTTCAATCTTCGAAATATCGAGCACGTCATTGATGAGCGAAAGCAGCGTCTGGCCTGCACTCTGGATATTCAGCGCATATTCCTTGAGGGCCGGGTCATTGCATTCCTTCAAGAGCATGGAATCCATGCCGAGAATGCCGTTGATAGGCGTGCGGATTTCGTGGCTCATGTTTGCAAGGAACATGCTCTTTGCACGGCTTGCATTTTCGGCCTGCAATTTCGCCTTGCGCAGCTCATCGGATTCGCGGGCCTTCTTTTCGGTAAGGAACAGATAGAAGAAGCCAATTAGGAAGAGCAAGAGCAAAAGGCTGAACACGCTCACAACGAGCGAAACGATGTTCGACAAATCGTTTGCAGCCACTTTTTCTGGAACGACGCCGACAAGCGAAAGGCCAGGAATTTTCACATCGCCCATGAAGTAGTAGTAGCCTTCGTCTTCAATCTCTGCATACACGGAAGCCGCAATGGAGACATTCAGAAGATTCTTCAGCGAAGCCCTGACGGGTGCATAATTTTTTTCGCTCCAGAACTGCGCACTGGCGAGATCGTCATTCTGCGAACCAATCACAATCTTTTCTTCGGCATCCTGCACAACGGCATAGCACTTGCCTTCATAGCAATGCAAGCCAAGGTCACTAGCCGTCTTCTGTTCGTCATAAAGCTTGTAGAGCACAAATTTCACGTTCTTGTTGCGGAACACAGGCACCGTAAACAAAAGACCCTTGCCATTTGCATAGCTCACCGCGCGGTTTCCACGGAACGAATTCTGAATGCCCTTGAAGTCAATCGCACTTACGTTATCGCCATACTTTGCAGAGCCGTCAATCGCAAGCACGCCATAGGCTGCACCCTTTTCCTTTTTATCACGCGGTTCAAGCAGCGAATTGATCCATTCCGGATTTGCTTCTATTTCAAGAGAAATGCTTGTCAAGTCATCGAGCTGCGTATTCAGCTTGTCGCCAACAAGTTCTGCAAGCGTGGAAGCCTGCATGGCCACCTGTTTTTCAATATATTCCTGAAAGAGCGACTTGATCTTTACACTCAATAACCCGCCCACGCAGGCCAACAGAGCAACGAAGATTGTCGCCCAGACAGCCAATCTCAAAACAAGGTTCTTAATCTTCATACTCTTCTACACCCTTCACAAGCCAATCAAAATAATTGAACAAACTGGCATCGCCGATTACTTCATCTCTGCCGCAGCGCTTGTGGCCCTTGTTGTCAAAAATTTCACCAGAAAAAACTTCCTTGCCGTTCTTCAATTCTTCAATGGCCCTCTGCACGATAGTTCTTGTGTCAGCATTTATAATTGGAGAATAGAAGGCAAGGCGCACGGCATCGATTTCGATTCCAAGCCAGTAGGAAATGTTTTCTGCATCCTTCTTTTTCAAGTAGTCAGAAATGAATTCCTTATAGACAGTCTTCCAGTCCGTAGTGATGGAAGTCAGCACTCGTTCCGAAAAATTACCTTCAGAAACATTAAATGCAATGGAATATACGCCGAGCTTTTCGGCTTCTTCCACCACATTCAGCTGATTTTGGTGGTATGCAATCACATCCGCTTTTTTCACATTCACAAGCTTCTGCACATTCTGCTTTTCTACCACGACATCGTCCCAGGAATTTGTCCAGGCAACAACAATATTTGCCTTCGGGTTCACACTGCGCACACCAAGCGCAAAGGCATCTACTCCGCGAATGACTTCGCTATTCTTCATTGCGGCAACATAGCCAATGACATTTGACTTTGTCTGCAGACCGGCCACAATGCCAGAGAGGTAGCGGGCCTGATAGACTCGCGCAAAATAGCCAAAAAAGTTGGAGTAGCTGATTTCCGAAGAGCAACTATAGAATCTGACCTTTGGGTTTGCGGCAATCAAATCTTCCACTTCTTTCGGGTAATTGTAACTGCCAAGAATAATCATCTTCACACCCTGCGCAATCAATTCAGAAACGGCACGGGCACAATCCCCATTCTTTTCGCGAATGTTCTCCTTAAGGATTACCTTTACGCCAAGTTCATCGCTTGCCTGCTTGATGCCCTGGTAATGCACACCGTTCCAGCCGACCTCGCTTACGCTGCCCGGCATCAAAACGCCAATGGTAAAGGAATCATCTTTTGCGGGAGCCTCATTCTGCCTGCTAAAAGTCACATAGAAACCGGCAAAGACACCCAGCAGCAAAATGAACGAAAAGAAGATTGCAAAAAATTTCACCTTATTTTGCATTGATTTCAACCCCTTCCACATACCAGTCAAACTTGTTCAGCATTTCTTCGTCACTCATGCTCTCGCCTGCCTCGATGCGGATTTTGCCAGTATTGTCTTTGATCGGGCCGTAGAACACATCGAAGAAGCCGTTCTCCAACTTTTTCTTTTCACGTTCCACAATTTCTGCAGCTCCTTCCACAACGTTTGCCGTAAGCGGTGCAAGGGAGATAATGCCGCTTTCGGCTCCTTCCCAGTAATGCCTACCCACAAACTTGTTCTGCAATGTTTCCAGAATGCGGGCCGTGTAGAACGCATCCCACTGCCAAATCGGTGCCGTCAGAAACGTCTTTGGATAGCGGGAGGAATTGTCCACATTGTAACCGATAATCCAGATTCCGTGATCTTCTGCGTACTTGTACTGCGAAAGTGCATCGGTATGGGCGGTTATGACATCGATCTTATGATTCTTCGTAAGACTCTGGATCGATTCCAAGGCAGCTTCATCACTTATCCAGGAATGGCTCCAATCCACATAAACTTTTGCCTTCGGGTTTACGCTGCGTACACCGAGCGTAAAGGCGTTAATGCCGCGGTTCACTTCAGAAATATCGAAAGCCGCAATGTAGCCGATCTCGTTTGTCTTTGTCTGCAAGCCGGCTACGATACCGGAAAGGTAGCGGGCCTGGTAGATACGGCCAAAGTAGGTTGCAAGGTTCTGCGATTCCTTGATGCCTGCGCAATGGAAAAAATGCCGGTCTGGATATTTCGCAGCCATCTGCAATTCGTATTCGCCAAAGCCAAAAGAATTTGCGATGATGATTTGAGACCCGTCTTTGACAAGCTGTTCCATCACGCCAAGGCTCTGGCCGCTTTCCATTACATTTTCAATGTACTTGACTTCAAGGTTTAGTGCCTCCGCAGTTTTTTGCAAACCCTTGTAATGAGATTCGCTCCAGCTGTGGTCATTGATTTTTCCATTTAAAATCATGGCAACCTTGGTGCGCTTCTTTGTAATGTCGGTATCAACGGTAGTCTTTTTTGTCATCAAAATGACAAAGGCGATAACGCAAAAAATCAGTACAGAAATAATGGTAATTTTCTTCATCTGTAATCCTAGAGGCTTGCGTCGAAGTAATCGTCACGCATCTTGTATTCGGTATCGGCATCGATCATCTGGAGCATGATGGCGCCGATGGCCGGGTCAAACTGCGAACCCATGCACTTTTCGATTTCGCCACGCACCACTTCTTGCGGGAGTGCGGCACGGTAGCTTCGACGGCTAGTCATCGCATCGTAGGAATCGGCAACGCCGATGATACGTGCGATTTCCGGAATTTCTTCACCCTTGAGTCCATCCGGGTAGCCTCGTCCATCGTAGCGTTCGTGGTGCCAGTGTGCACCGATTGCGATGTTTGGCATTTCCGGAATGTTCTTCAAAATATCAGCACCAATGTACGGGTGCTTCTTGATCTGTTCAAATTCTTCATCGGTAAGCCTGGAAGTCTTGTTGAGCACGCTGTCTGGCACACCGATTTTACCGATGTCGTGAAGAAGCGCAATGAAGTAGATATCTTCAAGCTCTTCTATGGACTTGCCCATGCGGGCGGCAATTTCGCGGGAATACTTCGCAACGCGCACAGAGTGGCCTCGCGTATAGGCATCCTTCGCATCGATTGTGCCTGCAAGAGTCTTCACCATCTGGAGCGAGAACATCTTCAACTTGCGCTGGCTTTCCAAAAGTTCGCCGGTGCGGCGGTCCACTTCGCTCTTGAGGGAATACTGCAAACTGCGCAGCGAAAGAATGCGCTTGCTGCGTTCAAGAATCACATCCTGCACGCACGGCTTCTTGATGAAATCGTCGGCGCCAGCCTTGAACACCTTGATTTCCGTTTCACTGTCGTCGGCGGCGGTCAAGAAAACTACCGGCACGTCCTTGCAGTTGTCAAGCTCGCGGAGCTTCTGCAAAAGTTCAAAGCCATCCATTTGCGGCATGTAGATGTCGAGGAATATGAGAGCAGGCTTAAAGTTCTGCAAAATGTTGAACGCACTCTGCGGGCCATCAGCAACTTCCACATTGTAGGTATCCTGCAGCATGCGCTTTGCCTTGAGGCGTTCCATGGCCTCGTCGTCAATCACGAGCACGTTTTCCTTGCCGCCAGTCTTTAAGGCCTGGGACACGCGTTCCTGGAATTCAGCCGGGTAAAGCGGCTTCGAAACAAAGCTCTCTATGTTGAAGCGCCTGGCCTCTTCAGCATACTTGCTAAACTCCACGCCAGTGATGATGATGACCTTTTGTTCCGACTTGAGTTCCCGAATTTTTTCAAGGACGGCAAACCCGTTCATGCCAGGCATTTCAATGTCTAAAATCACAAGGTCGATTGCCACGCTCTTGAATTTTTCAAGGCAATCCTCCCCAGACGAAGCCACATAAACCTCATAGAGGGCTTCGCGCAAAAGGTATTCACCCATGCGTAGGGTCGTTGGGTCGTCATCAACCAGAAGAACTTTTTTTCTATCCATAACTGTATTCCAAATTTCTTACAAAAATAATAACTTTTCCCATTTTCTATTTTTACAGAATGCTCGATTTAAAACTTTTTGAAACGATTTTCGAAGATGCAGCAAAAGAGGGCGTTTTCAGCAAAGCCGTGGCAGGTTTCGCACTGCCAAACGGCAAAACGCAGGTGCTTGCCTTCCATACAGAGGAGGACTCCGTCTTTGACATTGCTTCCCTCACAAAAGTGTGCCCCACATCTACAATTGCGTTAAAGTTCATTCTCGAAAACCGTTTAGGGCTCGACAATCTTGTAAAAGACTACATTCCTGAATTACATACAAATTATAGAGACGAAATTTTGGTGCGCCACCTGCTTACGCATAGTCTCGATTACCGCGTGCCAATGAAGACGCTGATAGCGCTACCGCCGCAAGGGATTCTGGACAGCCTTTTCAACTACCAGTTCGCAGCGAGGCCGGGCACTATCTTCAACTACGGCAACCCGGCAAGCATTTTGCTCGGGCTCATTCTGCAACGGATTTCGGGCAAGAACCTGCTTGAGCTCGGTACGGAACTTTTGTTCGAACCGCTCGGCATGGCGCGCTCCGGCTACGATCCGCTCACGCGCGTTAGCAAAGATGAAATCGTAGCCACGGAATTCTGCAAGTGGCGCGGCCGCGAAATATGCGGAGAAATCCACGACGAAAGTGCATTTGTTCTGCGAGAGCTATTCCCCGTGGGTTCTGCAGGAATGTTCAGCTGCGTGCCCGACCTGCTAAAGTTTTTGCAAACGCTCCTGAACGACGGAGAATACGGTGGCAAGCGCATTTTGCCGGCCGGCATTTTGAAGATGATTTCAGAGAATGCGCTCGACAGCACGGCAGGCCACAGCAATGTTCCCGGCGAATGCACTGCACTCGGCTTTGAACTCAACGCAACAAAGTTCATGGGAACAAGGCACTCCGCGCACACATTCGGCAAAACGGGCTTCACGGGCGCAAGCATCGTGGGCGACGCAGAGCGAAAGGCGGGCGTGGTTCTGCTTTCGAACTTCACCTACCCGCATCGCGAACCGAACGCAGACCGCATTCACGCGTTCCGCGCACGCCTTGCCGACTTATTCTTTGAAAGCTTGTAGCAAGAAGAGCATTCCTGCCCCCTACGCATATTATAATTCTGCATTATGCGATTTTGCGTAGTGCAATTCTGCGTTGTGTGATTCTGCGTTGTGCGGCTACTTGAACTTGATGAACTTTGCCATGACCTTCACGGTGCGTACCGGGTGCAAAAGCAAGTCGAGCTTGGAGCCGTCCTTGCCCATGGCGGAGTTCAGGAACTTGTAGGTATCGATCTGGTCTTCGCGGGACTGTTCCAAAAGGAACCTGCGGAACTTGAGCTGGAACTCGTGCTTTTTGCCAAAATCCTTTTCTACAAGCCGTTCGTACTTTGCAAAGCTCGCCTTGCTTACGTCGCCTGCGGCAATGGCCTCTGCTATCACGCCTGCGGCGTGGCGGCCGGCACGCATGGCGGCAGAAATGCCACCGCCGGTGAGCGGGTTCGTATGGTGGGCAGCATCGCCTACAAGCACAAAGGAATCTGCGGTAAATTCCTTGAGGTTGCCAGAAACCGGAATGACGCCACCAACGGTGCCAAGAATTTTAGCATCCGGGTAGAGCTTCTTGAGCCAATCCAGGGTCACATCGAGAATGGAGGCCGCATTCTTCTTTGGAATCAAAAATCCAGCGCCAAAGTTCGTAACATTGGAACGGACCTTCGGGAAGCTCCAGATGTAGCCATCGTTAATGAAGTCGTGGCCCTGCCAGAATGTAAGGTAATCCGGCTTTGTCAAAATGCCTTCGACCTTGATGTCTACGCCGCAGCAGGTAAGTTCCGGCATCTGCCTTGTCGGCATGCCGACCATGCGTCCAATCAATGATTCCACGCCGTCGGCACCGACGACGACTTTTGCGCGAATGTCATATTCGCCATCGCGAGCCACCACATGCACGGTGCGGTAGCCGTCCCTTGGCTCGCTCACCGCGCTTGCGCGGGCAAAAGTCTGCAAGTCCGCACCGTCCTTCTTTGCAAGTTCCGCAAGGCACGGGTCAAACTTTTCGCGGTTGAGCATTACGCCCGTGTCTTTCTTGTAGTAATCAATTTCGGTGCCTGCAGGGCCATATACAAAAAGGCCGTCAATCTTGGATTCAATGCAGTCTTCCGGGAACGGGCCAAAGGCCTGCAAGTCTTCGAAAGTCGTGCTGGCTTCGCCGCAACGCACCGGGTAGCCGACGCGTTCGCGCTTTTCGAGTAAAAGCACGCTCAAGCCCTTCTTTGCAAGCTCACGGGCAGTTACGGAGCCGCCGGGACCTGCGCCAATCACGATTACATCATATTCACTACGCATTGCCAGCCTCCTGCACATCTACAATACTCAAAGCACCGGCAGGGCAGCCGCGCGTACAAAGTCCACAACAAATGCATTTGGAACTGTCGATCTGCAAATCAAGACCGTGCATATCGAGAGCCATTTTAGGGCAAAGGCCTACGCAACCTGCGCATTCCAAACATTTTTCGCGATTATGTTGTAACTTTTTCATAAAGGTAAACATAGAAAAAGATGCAAGTGCCAAAACACAACCAAGACACAAGATGCAAGAAAAACTAAAAAGGCGCCGGCAAAACCGGCACCTTCTCTAAATTAGCTGTGGTTAACAATTAGACGTGCTTGATCTTGTTGTCGCCTGCGTCCCAGTTAGCACCGTCGCATACGAACTTGTATTCGTAATCGCCTGCAGCAAGGGAAATCTTTGCAGTCCAGAGACCGGATTTCTTGTCTTTCTTGAGCGGGTTTGCTTCTACGGACCAGTTGTTGAAGGAACCTGCAACGGAAACTGTTGTTGCGAGCGGGCAGTCAGCTTCGAAAACAACAGCAACTTTCTTTGCCGGGGCTGCCTTCTTGGCCGGAGTCTTCTTTGCTGCGGCCTTCGGAGCTGCCTTTTCAGCAACCTTCTTAACAGCAGCCTTCTTTTCTTCCTTAGCCGGCTTTGCAGCTTCTGCCTTCTTTGCAGGAGCCTTTGCCGCAGCCTTCGGAGCTGCCTTCACTGCAGCCTTCTTCTCTGCCTTAGGGGCAGCGGCCTTTTTTGCAGGGGCCTTTGCGGATGTTTTTGCCATGTTTTTTTTCTCCTTAAAAAAATTGTTAACAAATAGTAGTAAAATGTTTAATTTCTGACTATATTTTTGTTATGCAAAAACAGTGTATTATAGCCCCAAGCGTACTTAACGCAAATTTCCTGCAGCTCGGCCAAGGCATCAAAGCCATCGAAAACGGCGGAGCTGGCCTTGTTCACCTCGACATCATGGACGGAAACTTTGTTCCAAACATCAGCTTTGGTCCTGGCATTTCCGCATGCGTAAAGAAAGGGACGAACCTTCCGCTCGATTGCCATTTGATGATTGCAAATCCAGAAAACTACGTAGCGGAATTTGCAAAGGCTGGCGCAAGCATAATCACCGTTCATGCAGAAACGACAAACCACCTCGACCGCCTGCTCCACCAGATCCGTGAACTCGGCTGCAAACCGGCCGTTGCAATCAACCCTGCAACTCCGATTGAAAACATCCAGCATGTTCTCGATATCGTAGACATGGTTCTCGTGATGTCCGTGAACCCGGGCTTTGGCGGCCAGAGCATGATAGCCTACACTCTCGACAAGGTCAAGCGCCTTCGTGAAATGAAGCCGGAACTCGATATCCAGATTGACGGCGGCATCAACTTGAAGACCATCGAACAGGCAAAGGCCGCAGGCGCAAACATCTTTGTCGTGGGCAGCGCCATTTTCGGCACACCTGACCCCGAGGATACCTGCAAGAAATTTGTGGAACTTGTAAAGTAATTTGCAGAAATTTTTGCAAAAAACCGGCACTGCGCCGGTTTTTTTGCCTTTTCAAGCATACAGTTGACACAACAATAGCTCAAAACATTGTTTTTTCATGTTACTGTATAACATTTTTTAGATAATTTACGGGTAAATAACTTTTTTGGGAGAATTTCCATGAAATCCAGACTCACCCCTTTCATCGCATTTTCTGCCGCAGCAGCATTTGGCCTGTTTGCCGTAGCATGCGGTGACGATAGTTCCTCTGCCAAGACCGACGATACAATCATCGACGAATCCAGTTCCAGCGAAGAAACTGGTGATTTGTCTTCAAGCTCTGTAGAAGGCACTGCCGAAGCTTCTTCCAGCTCCGTAGAAGGTGAAAATCCAGGTGATCTTTCATCTTCTTCGACTGCAATACCTACAGAAATTGTGCCGTTCCTCCCAAAGGGCATTCTGCTCGATGACTTCGAAGACGGCAACGATGAAACAGCACAGGGCAACGGCTGGTACACTTACGACGATAACGGAAACGGCGGCGCCTCCACGATCGAAATGTCCGTTGCAAATGAAGGCTACCAGTCTGCACATGCAATCAAAATCAACTATGTGCTCGACAAGGGTGAATACGAATACGCACCGTACTCCGCTCTCGCAGTTTCTGTCGACAAGGCTGATTTCTCAAATATTGGCGGATTCCACTATTGCTATAAGGGCGGCGCCCATGTTCTTCGCATTGAAACTTCAGACATTGAAGACTACGATGTTCACGGCATCAGCGTAAAGAAGTCTACCAGCTGGACCTGTCTGGACATCAAGTTCCGCGACCTTGCCCAGGAAGGCTGGGGTGAACCTGTTGCATTCAACAAGGAAAACATCAACCAGTTCAGCATCCAGGTGAAGGGAGCAAACTCTGCAAAGGTCGTTACCGATTCCCTCTTCATCGACAACCTCGCATTCATCAACGAAGATGCATTGCCTGCCGACGTGGCTGACCTCGAAGCAAAACCGGCAGTGATACCTACCGTCGAAATTGGCGATGTCGCCATTTCGAACCCGCTGCAGGCCAAGGCAATGAAGTACCTCGACAAGGGCGTAAACTTTACCAACTGGCTCGAAGAAGCAGACGGCAAGTTCACCGGTGAATTCGAGCTCGGCGAAAAGGACGTACAGAACCTCGCAAAGGCCGGTGTAAAATCCCTGCGTTTGCCGATCGACCTTGACCTTTACGTTACCAACCGAAAGGCATTCCTCGCCGGCACCGACAAGGAACTCACAATGGACACCGAAAACCTGTTCACTGTGCTTGACGCCTTCGAAAAGTGGACTGCAGAAAACGGCATTTCTCTCGTTATCGACTACCACGAATACGACAACAGCTACAACAAGACTTCTGCAAGCGACCGTACATACATCGCCATGATGGCAGGTGTTTGGAAGGTTGTTGCTGAACACTACGCAGCAAACGATCGCGAAGACCTGTTCTTTGAATTGCTCAATGAACCGGACATGGCAAACGGTGCAGTAAAGGCAGACACCTTGACTATCGCCGCCCAGGCAATGATCGACTCGATTCGCTCCGTCGACAAGACCCACACCATCATCTTCGGCGATGCACAATGGTACTCCATTGCAGCCCTTGCAAAGCGCACCCCGTTCAAGGACGACAACATCATCTACGCGATCCACACCTACGAACCGATGGTCTTTACACATCAGGGAGCTTCCTGGACAGATTACGCAACAATCCGCAACCTACCGTTCCCGTACAATGAAAAGACATGGAGCAAGTTCAGTGCAGACTACGGCGTAAGCGCCGCCACAAAGAGTTCTGCAAAGACAGCCCTCAACAACTACTACAAGGTCGCAAGCAAGGAAGCTATCCTTGCCCAGGTCTACAAGGCAAAGCAGTGGGCCGTTACAAACAACGTTCCTGTGATCATCAACGAATACGGTGCCTATAACGCAAAGTCCGACAAACAGTCCATTTTGAACTATTACAATGCAATGCGTGAAATCAGCGAAGAGCTTGAGATTCCCATGCAGCATTGGGGTTACACTGGCGGCTTTGCCCTCTTCAACAATGACGGCACGCTCATCGAAGGCATGAAGGACGCATTCGGCCTCAAATAAAAGGCAACCTTTCAAAAAATCGCTTTCGCAAAAAATTGAATTCTTTAGTCCCAGGTTTTCCTGGGACTTTTTTTCAATGAAAGTATTCTTTTTGTAAGAAAAATGTTTGACAAATTAAGAGGGAAGTGCTAAATTTATTTTACTATTTAAAAGTAGAGGAAAAACATGAATATTAAACTGATGTCTCTCGGTGTTATAGCTGCAGCAAGCTTCGCTATGGCCCAGGATTATGGTTGGGGTGACGAACAGTCTTCTCAAAATGAAGAAGCCACAGAAGTCGTAGAAGAAGCTCCGGCTCCGGAACCGGCTCCGGCTCCGGCTCCAGCTCCAGCTCCGGCTCCGGTATTTGAACCGGCCCCAGTGGCACAGGAAGCAGCACCGGCAGCTCCAGCAGCAACAGCAGAAGCTGGCGATGCAGCAAACTTCAATGTTCTTCGCGGCAATGCCTACAACACATACGGTAACGAAGCTGCAGCATCTACCATCGGTGGCAACATGGCCTCCCCTTACAAGATGGCTGGTTCCAAGCTCGTTTATGTTGACCCGCTTGAACAATCCGGCGTTGTTGCATTTGGCGACAATTCCACCTATTTCCTTGGTCTTGACAATTCCAATGATCTTGGAAAGCTCACTCTCGGTTTTGCAAAGAAGAGCTTCGGTATTTCTCTCGACCTCTCTCTCGACAAGACATACGCCATGGACGACAACTCCACCACTACTACCATCGGTAAGGGTGACAACATTGGCGTAAATTTCGGTATGTTGCTTGGCAGCATGGACTTGACCATCAATGCATACTGGCTCACCATTGCAAACGAAGTAAACAACAACAAGGCTGACGACACCTATTCCTTCTGGGATTTGGGTGTTCAGGCAGCAATCACAAACGGCCCGTCCAACAGCAGCCTGGCTTGGAACATCGGTGTCGATCTCTTGCGCCACAACATCACTGTAAAGGGTGACAGAAAGAGCACGAGCAAGGACAGCCGCATCGAAGCCGTTCCACACTTCAATATTGCTTCTGCAGTCCTCCAGAGCAACAACGCTCGAGTATTGCTCGGCTTGAACACATACCTCCCGGTTCTCATCTTTGACGGTTCCTCTACGACTAACTTTGAACATTCCCGCACAAATATCGGTCTTTACACCATGCCGAACCTCCTTGCTGAACTCGCACTCAGCTCCAACTGGTTGGCATTTGCCGGTGTAAACCATACATTCAAGGTTGTCGGTATTGACATTGATACCAACAAGAACCCGAGCACAACCTCCACAACCACCACAGTCACTTCCAAGTCTGATGTGACCGAAGTGGAAGGTGGCACACGCTTCCAGTACAAGAATTTCGCTGTTGAAGCTGCTATCGGTTCTGCATTCTACAAGAACCCGCTCACCGGCTTTGGTGGTGGCGACATGTTCACCAAGATCGCAGGCTTCATCAATTTCTAATAGGAGATCGGCAATATGAAAAAGATTATTACTTCTGTTTTAGCAATCTCTGCTATTAGCATGATTTTCGTAGCTTGCGCAGCTGACAGTGAAGGTGCAACTGCACCAAACGCAATCGATAGTTCCGAATGGGCTAAGAAGGCTACCGGTAGCAAGGGTGGCAATGGCGGTAACGGCGGCAATGGCGGCAGCTACGATGACTGGAGCTATGACGACAGTTACGACAGCAGCTATGATGATAGTTACGACAGTGACTGGAGCTTTGAAGATAGCTACTGGGATTTCTATTAAAAAGGGAATTGCAGTGAAAAAAGGTCTCGATTCTGCCGAGACCTTTTTTTATTTCATAGTTCTCACGCATAAAAATTGAAAAGAAATGAGCCCGGCATTGTGCCGGGCTCACATGTTCAAATTAAAATGCATTAAACGATTGCGAGGGCCTGTTCCAGGTCGGCAATGATATCGTCGATGTTTTCGATACCTACGCTAAAGCGGATAAGGTCCGGTGCGACACCTGCTTCAATGAGCTGTTCGTCACTGAGCTGGCGGTGCGTGTGGCTTGCCGGGTGCAATACGCAGCTGCGGGCATCGGCCACATGGGTAACGATGCAAATCAGCTTGAGGCTATCCATGAACTGGATGCTCTTATCGCGGCCACCCTTGATGCCGAACGTGAGCACGCCGCACGGAAGGCCGTCCTTGAACTGCTTCTTTGCAAGCGCATTGTACTTGTTGTCTTCGAGGCCGGCGTAATCGACCCATGCAACCTTCGGATGGTTCTTCAAATACTTTGCGACAGCGAGCGCGTTTTCGCAGTGGCGCGGCACGCGGAGGTGCAATGTTTCAAGACCGAGGTTCAAGAGGAAGGCGTTCTGCGGAGCCTGAATGGAACCGAGGTCGCGCATGAGCTGTGCAGTAGCCTTGGTAATGTAGCCGCCCTTGCCGAACGCCTTTGCGTAGGCGAGGCCATGGTAGCTCGGGTCCGGTTCCGTGAGGCCCGGGAACTTGTCGTGATGTGCTTCCCAGTCAAAGTTGCCGCTATCGACGATGCAGCCGCCAACAGATGTAGCATGGCCATCCATGTACTTTGTCGTGGAATGCGTCACGATATCGACGCCAAATTCAAACGGACGGCAGTTGATTGGTGTCGGGAAGGTGTTGTCGACGATCATCGGCACGCCGTGCTTGTGGGCAAGCTTTGCAAAGCGTTCAAGGTCAAGGATCTTGCCAGCCGGATTTGCTACTGTTTCGCCAAAGAAGCACTTGGTGTTCGGGCGGAATGCCTTTTCGATTTCTTCGTCGCTTGCATCCTGGTCAACGAAAGTGCATTCGATGCCAAGCTTCTTCATCGTAACACCGAAGAGGTTGCTTGTGCCGCCGTAAATTGCAGTGGTGCTAATGAAATGGTCGCCAGCTTCGCAAATGTTGAAAACTGCATAGAAGTTTGCAGCCTGACCGGAGCTTGTGAGCATTGCCGCTACACCGCCCTCGAGTGCGCAAATTTTGTTTGCCACGGCATCGTTTGTCGGGTTCTGCAAACGTGTGTAAAAATAGCCGCTGGCCTTGAGGTCGAAAAGGTCGGCCATCTGGGCGCTGGTGTCATACTTGAAGGTAGTGCTCTGGTAAATCGGTAGAACGCGCGGTTCACCCTTGGTCGGGGTCCAGCCTGCCTGCACGCAATTGGTTTCAATCTTTGCCATTTTCTATTTCCTTAGGTTTTTGATTTTATATCTGAAATTTAGAAAGGTTTATCAGAAGCTGCTGCAACTTTGCTAGACAATATGATTTAGATTTTGTAAATTATCCGCAAAACTTAACTTCTTAAGGAGAAGATATGTCAAAACTCTTAAAAGTAATTGCACTTTGCTCCCTCGCATTCCTTGTTGCCTGCGGCGACGGCGGCAAGAAAGTTTCCCGCATTGACGAAAACTCCACTACAGACCTTTCCGGTTCCTGGAACGACACCGATTCCCGCCTCGTTGCAGACGAAATGATCAACGACTGCCTGAATCGCCCATGGTACAACCAGATGGCAAGTAAGCTCGGCACAACCCCGACTGTAGTCGTCGGCAAAATCAAGAACAAGAGCCACGAGCACATCAGCGTAGAAACCTTCACAAAGGACATGGAACGCGCTCTCATCAACTCCGGCATGGTTGACTTCGTCGCAAGCGCCGACGAACGTGCAGAGCTCCGTGCAGAAGTAGCAGACCAGATGGGGAATGCCACCGAAGAAACCCGCGTTGAAGCTGGCCAGGAAACTGGAGCAAACCTCATGCTCACCGGCACAATCAACACCATCGTCGACCAGGAAGGCAGCAAGCAGGTAATTTTCTACCAGGTTGATCTCGAACTTACCGACCTCCAGACCCACAAGAAAGTCTGGATTGGCGACAAGAAAATCAAGAAGTACATCTCCAAGGCAAACGTAAAGATGTAATTTAGTGACTAGGGGCTAGTATTTAGAATCTAGTAGCTAGTTGTAAGTGAAAAACAAAAAACAGAGGAAAGAAAAACTTTCCTCTTTTTTTGTGCCTAGAAGCCGTTCTATTCCATATTGGAACAAAAACAGACCAAAAAAACTAAAAAAAACTTTTGCTTTTTCGTAAATAATTAGGTATATCAAGGGTGGGCACGGGAATTCCCCCGCGCAAAACATTTTTTGAGAGGATATAGCAATGGATATTACAGTTACTTCCCGCCACTTTCACTACGACGCAGACGCAAATCTCCAGGGCCGCATTTCCGAAGAAGCTGAAAAGCTCAGCAAGTTCTCCCCGGAAATCACGAACATCTCCATTGTTCTCGACCATGAAGTAGAACACAAGCGCCACTGCGATATCTCCGTAAACGTGCCGGGCGCAGTCATCGTCGCATCCGCAGACGAAGACAACATGGGCAAGGCCATTAGCGTCGCTATCGAACGCGTCAAGGTTCAGCTCAAGAAGCAGAACGAAATCAGCAAGGATCACAAGGCTCAGCCGACATCCTCTGTCGTCTAATTTTGGTTAGGTTGTGGCTTACAATCCGCTACATACCCTGCAAATTCAGAACCGGGAAAGTTTCCCGGTTCTTGAATTTTTTAAACGCTTCCAAAAGGCGTTAAAGCTCACTATCCACACAGGTGAAACCGCTACAGATTCCTGCATCGTGGAAGTGGGCATTCACCGACCGGGCCTCGCCCTGGCCGGCTATTCCAATGTGTACAGTTCGCACCAGGTCCAGATCATTGGCCATACAGAATGGAACTACCTGGAATCGATAGGCGCCGAAAGGCGCAAGGCTGCATTTGCCGGGCTCATGAAGTTCCGCGCGCCAATGTGGGTCGTAACGCACGGCCAGGCACCGCACAAAGAGCTGATCGAAATGTGCGAGGCTCTGAACATCCCGCTGTTCTCAACGCCTCTCTTTACACACGAATTTTTCCTTTCCACAAACGCCATTCTCGAACGCTACTTTGCCCCTTACACAAAGGTGCACGGCAGCCTTGTCGACGTGAACGGCGTGGGCATGCTCTACGTGGGCGACAGCAACATCGGCAAATCTGAATGCGTGCTTTCGCTCGTGGAACGCGGCCACCGTTTCGTTGCCGACGACCAGGTGAACCTTGTGCAGATCGGCAAGTCCATCGTCGGCATGGCAGACCCCATGCTCGGCCACTGCATGGAAATCCGCGGCGTGGGCATCATCGACATTCGCTCCATGTTCGGTATTCACGCGGTTCGCCAGTCCAAAAAGATCGAAGTCATCGTAGAACTCCAGCTCGGCAAAGACAACACGCACTGTGACCGCACTGGACTTTCGAACGATTCCGAAACTATCATGGGCGTAAGCGTGCCGCGAGTGGTAATTCCCGTGACTCCGGGCAAAAACCTGACCGTAATTTCGGAAGTCATCGCGAATAACACGCTTATGAAGGCCGCCGGCGAAGATACCGCCAAAATTTTTAACGATCGTTTGCTAAATATTATACAGCAAAAGCGGAACGGGGTCATACTTTCGGATTCGTTCCTAGACGTGGAACTCTCGCCTTATGAATAAATGGAAAAAGCTGATAAAGCAGAACTGGCTCGCAAGCATTATCGCCTGCGCCATTCTTGTGACCTGTTTAGCTCTTCTCTATTACAAGCACCCGGCAAGCCCCTATTTTAAATACGATGTCTACGTTCTCCGTTACGAACAGATAGGTACGCTTTCCCCAGGCAACCGCGTGCAGGTCAACGGCCTCACCCGAGGGCAGATCCAATCCGTGGAACTCACCGAAGACGCAGTCTTTGTAACCATCCAGGTCGCAAGGGGCACAAAGATCCAGAAGAATTCCAAATTCAACTTAATCAACGCGGGCCTCATGGGTGAACGCGAAGTTGCCATTCTGCTTGGCGATTCAGAAGAGTTCCTTGCAGACGGCGATACGGCAAGGGGCAATTACGACGAAGGCACCTCCGGCCTTTCCCAAAAGATCGAAATCATTTTGACCGACCTCGACTCCATTCTCGACAAGGCAAAGGCATCCATCGACGCCTACATCGGCGAAAACACGATGAAGCGCTTTAACCGCGTAAAGAGCAAAGCAGGCAATGTAGCTAACGTGGCAAGCGAATTCATAGCATCGAACGTAGATGAAGCCAAGTCGCAGATCGACAACCTCGATGCCGCCCTCGAAAAGGCAAAGTCGACCCTTTCAAATGTAGGCGACAAGGGCGAAAAAGCAGTTGCTGAGGCAGAAAGCATGATGCAGCGCGTCGATGCCACCCTTGCAGAAGTCAAGAATGTAAAGGCAAAGTTTGACGAAATCGGCAAAAAGGTCGATGCCACCGTCGAAGATTACGACGACGCGGCAAAAGCGCTCGATAAACTTTCCAAAAGTGTAGACGCCTTCTCTGCCGACCTCAAAAAAGATGGACTGAAAGTCAACATCGACTTCTTTTAAATAATTTTTTATAAAAAAATATTGCCTTTTCGCTTTAGAAAAGATACTTTATGGGCGCATGATAAAACTCTAAAAAGAGAGGTAGCTATGGCAGAAGAAAAATTGCCGCAGATGGATCAAAAGGATTTGGATTATTTCGAATCCCTGCTCCTTGAAAAGCGCCGTGAACTTGTAGCTTCGCAATCAGAAAGCGACGCTCGCAACCAGAAGGACCTTGGTAGCGGCCTTGCAGGCTACTCCAACCATTTGGCTGATACGGCTACAGACTACACTTCCCTTGAAACAAGCTTTGACCTGGCAGCTCGCGAAGGCAAGTATCTTGTGTACCTGGAAGAAGCTTTGCAGCGTGTCAAGAACAAGACTTTCGGCATTTGCAAGGTTTGCCACCAGATTATTCCGAAGGCCCGCCTTGAAGCAGTGCCTACGGCAACCAAGTGCGTGAACTGCAAGGAACAGGTCAAAAAGAAGGAACGCGAAGACAGCCGCATCGAAATGGCGCGCGCAGCCGCTGCTGAGCAGCACCGCTAATCGCGACCTTGATTTTTACAACGAAAAAGCGAACCCGGACGGGTTCGCTTTTTGCATTGGGCTTTCAGGAGCTCAACCCCGAAAACTAGGCCATAAAATTTTTGCCGAGGATTGCAGAGACGTTCCTCAAGATGCCTTCGGCAACGTCAGGCTTGTTCATGGAATAGACATGAACATTCGTAATGCCGTTTGCGTAGAGGTCGATGATCTGGTCGCTTGCATAGATTATGCCAGCCTGCTTCATTGCTTCCGGGTCGCTGCCGAACTTGTCGACAAGGGACTTGAAGCGCTGTGGCATGAACGAGCCGGAAAGCTTGATGGCGCGTTCCACCTGGTTTGCATTCGTAATCGGCATGATGCCCGGGAGAACTGGCACGGTTACGCCAGCTTCGCGCAGCTTGTACAAAAAGCTGAAGAACAGGTTGTTGTCGAACACCATCTGCGTGGTAAGGAAGTCTGCACCGGCTTCGACCTTTTCCTTGAGGCGCAAAATGTCTTCGCGCTGGTTTGCGCTTTCCGGATGCTTTTCGGGATAGCAGGCGGCGCCAATGCAAAAGTCCGCATCGCTTTCCCTGAGTTCGCGAACAAGCTCTACGGCATGCCTGTAATCACAATGGTTAATGCCCTTTGCCTGCAGTTCCGGGGTAAGGTCGCCACGGAGCGCCATCACGTTCGTAATGCCCGCGGCCTTCATGTCGGCAATGCGAGCCTTCACGGTCTCCCTGCTGCTGGAAACGCAGGTCAGGTGCGCAAGCATGGGCACATTGTACTTTTCCTTGATGTTCTTTGCAATCTGCAAGGTATATTGGCTCACGCCGCCACCAGCGCCGTAGGTAACGCTCATGAATGCCGGGTTGAGTGCTGCGATAGTCTCGGTAGCGTGCTTTACGCTTTCAAAATTCGTTTCCTGTTTTGGCGGGAACACTTCAAAGGAAAGGGACATCTTGTCTTTCTTGAGAATGTCGATAATTTTCATTTTTACCTCGCTACCTTCACAACGATCAAAATATTTTATATATTTATTTATGCATTTATTTGCATACACGCAAATATAACTAATTTTTCAAAAATAAACTAGGGTATTCGCAAAAAAAGTTGAACCCCTTGCCCTTATTTCTATTTTTTCGGTACCTATGCCCACCTTGCTGCAAAAAATCAGCCACTTTCTTTTTGACCACGACATTGCGCTCGAAAAGCGAATGAACGTCCTGTTCGTCGCCACGGGCGCCATCGCATCGCTTTTGGGCCTGGTCATTTGCCTTGCCGCCTCGGTAAGCACGATCGGCATCATTACGGTGCTGTTCATTTTTGCGGCTACGGCAACATTCATAAGCATAGCAAAATATTTTCACCACGAAGAAATCGGCCGCTGGGCAGTCGTCATCGGCATCATGGTGGCGCTCCCACTTACCTGGCTTTCGGCCGGTGGCGTGGAAAGCGGCGTAAACCTGTGGTTTGCCTACGAACTCTTCTACTTCACTTTTGCATTGAAGGGCAAAAAACTCGCCTGGGTGCTTTTTGCAGCCGCAATCCTGGACAGTTCCGTATATCTGGTCAGCCTGTTCTACCCCGATTGCGTACTCGTATTCACAAACATCAACGATGCATACATCAGTACATGGGGCTCAACTGTCGTTGTAACCATGCTTCTTGTGGTTACGACCATTCTGCAAAAGAACCTCTATAACGACGAACGAAAAAAACTCGAAGACTCCTACATCGAACAGGCCCGCCTGAAACTGGAAGCGGAGCATGCAAACAAGGCGAAGAGCGATTTTCTTGCAAGCATGAGCCACGAAATCCGCACGCCAATCAACGCAATTCTTGGCCTCGACGAAATGATACTCCGCGGCGGTACCCCGGAAGAAATCAAGGCGTATGCAAAGAACATCAAGCAGTCCGGCAACATTCTACTTTCGCTCATCAACGACATTCTCGACTTTTCAAAAATCGAAAACGGCAAAATGGAGCTTGTTCCTACCGAGTACAAGACGATCTCTGCAATCAGCGACAACATCACGATGATTTCGCCAAAGATCAACCAGAAAAACTTGACGCTCCATACAGAAATTGCAGAAAACCTGCCGTCTGCCCTGTTTGGCGACGACGTGCGACTGCGCCAAATCCTTGCGAACCTGCTTACGAACGCTGTGAAATATACGCACAAGGGTTCCATTACGTTCAAGGTCTCGTGCACCATCGAAAAACCTTTCATAACGCTCCACTTTGCAATCAAGGATACTGGAATCGGCATTAGGGAAAATGACATAAGCCGCCTTACCGAATCGTTCCACCGCCTGGACGAAGTGCGCAACCGCGGCACCGAAGGTACGGGGCTCGGCCTTGCCATTACCAGCCGCCTGCTGCAGCTCATGGGCAGCGAACTAAAAGTCAAAAGCACCTACGGCGAAGGTTCCGAATTCAGTTTCGATGTCAGGCAAAAAATAATCGACCCTACCCCGATCGGCAATATTCAAAAGAGCATCGAGGAATGGAAAAAAACTATCGACATCTTCTATGAATCGTTCACTGCACCGGAGGCAAAAATCCTCGTAGTCGATGACAACCAGCTCAATCTCATTGTCGTAAAGGGTCTTCTCAAAAATTCGCGCATCCAGGTCGATGCGGTAGAAAGCGGCAGGGAATGCCTGCAAATGGTGCAAGAAAACTGCTACGATGTAATCTTCATGGACCACATGATGCCCGAAATGGACGGCGTAGAAACGGTGGCACAAATGAAATCGCTTGCAAACAACAAGTCTGCATGCGCAAAAATCGTCGCGCTCACGGCAAACGCCATGAACGGCGCCAAGGAAATGTTCCTTGCAAACGGCTTTGACAGCTTCCTTGCAAAGCCCGTGCGTGGCGACCAGCTCGAAAAGGTGCTGTTGGAATATTTGCCAAAAGAAAAAATCGTGCTGAACAAAATCCAGGACGCGATCGAACCGATCGTGGATTTTGAAAAGGGCCGCTCCTTCAGCTTAAACGATGCAAACCTCTACCGCAAAATGATTCAGGTCATGATCGACGAAGGTTACGAAAAGCAACTGCAAAAATACTTTGACGTTTGCGACTGGAAAAACTACCAGATCAAGGCGCACACGCTAAAATCAAACCTTGCAAACATTGGCGCCGACCAAACATCGTTACTAGCCAGGGAACTCGAATACGCCGCCAGGGATGGCGACATTGAATTCATAAAAAAAAGGCATTCGGCGCTGCTCGCCGAATACCAGAAAGTTGTAGACATCGTCAAGAACTACTGATTACTTTTTGCCGTAAATATCCTTGTCGGTCATGGCGCAAACGCAGGAATCGCTCCAAACGTTTTCTGCAGTTTCAACCATGTCGATGATTGCGTAGATCGGCAGGATGATTCCCAGAATGCCGACCGGCATGCCGTTGCCGGCCATGAGTGAAAGCGTAAGGAAGTAGCAGCCCATGGGCACGCCGGCGTTACCGACAGCGCTAAGAACAGAAATCAGCATCCACAAGAGAATGGTCGGGAGCGTAAGGGCGACACCGCCGTTCTGCATTACGAAAAGCGAAGTCACAAAGATAAACGCGGCGCAACCGTTCATGTTGATGGTCGTGCAGATCGGGAGCACAAAGCGTGCAACTTCCGGCTTTGCGTTCAGGCGTTCTTCGGCGCAGCGCATGGTCACAGGGAGCGTTGCCGCACTGCTCTTTGTAAAGAGGGCGGTAAGCACCGCCGGGGTCATTTGGCGGAACACCTTGAGCGGGTTCAGGCCGCGTGCAACAAGGAACAGCGGCAGCACAACAAAAAACTGGACAAGGTTACCGGCCATAATCACAAGCACATACTTGCCAATGGAGCCGAGCACTACGCCTGCGCTAATCTGGGCCGTAAGCTGGCCGGCAAAGGCGACAATGCCAACCGGCAAAATCTTGACGAGGCCGCGAATGATCATGAACAAAAGATCCTGGAAACCCGTAAAAAAATGGAGCACGGTGGAGCGGCTTTCAGATTCCGGCATGCGTGAAAGGGCAATGCCGATCGCAAAGGCAATCAACAGCACGGAAAGCACGTTGCCGGCAAGGAACGGCTGCAGAATGTTGTTCGGAATCACGGAGAGAATGTGGTCGTAGTAAGAAAGCGTGCCAAGGTTTGCCGGGATTTCAGAAACGCCGCCCTTCACAATATCGAGCGGCAGGTTGCCCGGGGCGATCACCTTGTAGAGCAGCACTGCCACGATCGTTGCCGCCACGGTCGTAAGCAGCGTATAGGAAAGTGCATGTCTAAAAATGCGGCCGGAATTCTGCTTACTACCAAACGAAGCGAGCGTCGTAATCACTGCAAGCGCAATCGTCGGCACCGCAAGGAACTGGAACATCCTTGTAAAAGCAGTGGCAATAAAGTTGAAAAGCTCGTTCAACTTTTCGTTACTGACAAGGCCCAAAACGCCACCTAAAACAAGGGCGGCAATCCAAAGAATCATTTGCACATGTTGTTTTTTCATAGTGCGATAAATTTAAGAAAAATTTTTATATTGCACCAAAACGGAGCGCCCCATGACACTTGAAGAACTATTGAACTTGCCGGAACATTGCCAAAGGCTCGAAGCCATGCCCGAAGACTCTGAAGGCTGCGTAAACTTTGGCCTGCAAACCGACAACGCCATGGGCGTAATCCAGGTGGAACCCATGCGCGCGTCATGCGCCATGCCGTTTGAAAACCCGCAGGCCGTAATCGATGCAATCCACGAACAGGGCGAAGACCAGGCGCTAATCGAAGTAGATTCCGGCGTAACCAAAAACGGTGACCGCTTCATCTACAGCATCACCAAAAACCTGCTGAAGCCGGAAGGCGAACAGCCGTTCGTGCAGTATTTTACGCTCATGCACCTGCAAACAGGGGAGCAGACATTGAACATCCAGATCTTTCTGGACGAAATCGGCACAGTCGGCCGCCGCGACGCAGCCATATACGAACTTATGAAGCAAACCGGCGAAGTAGGGAACGCAAGCGACCCGTATGCAAACTGGTACTACGACCCGTACGATCCCGAATACAAACGCGACTTCCTCATGAACCGCGCAGAAGCCCGCAACTTCGACAAGCTATTCCCCACGCACCCGCTCTCGCAGGCAAGGCTCATTGTAGAGCGCATCGTGGGCAAAGCATAAAAAAATTCAAAAAAACTCTTTCCTAATCTATCTTCCAGAATATAACTATCTCAAGATCGTTCTATCAACCGACTTGAAGAGGTAAGTTATGGCAAAGTACCAGGTCAAAAACGTTCAGTGCGACATCTGCGGCGGCGTAGGCCCATGCGGCCCTGGCCCTGGCATCGTCGTGGCAGAAGTTGAATTGCAGTCAGACGCAGGCGAAAAACTGTTCCTGTCGGCATCAGAGCTTGAAGGCTGCTGCATTATCACGAAGAGCGAAGAAACGCTCTTTGAAACGCTCATGAGCAATGATTTCGACCCTGAAGATCTTCCGGAACCCATCTATGAAAGCGAGGGCTATCAGGATTTCTATGGCGCGCCCGCACAGGAACTGTTCCAGGAAATGCGCTACCTCATATACATCCTCCGCTCCGACTGGGATGAAATCGACCGCTTCAAAAACGAAACCGTCGGCAAGTACACTAGCGACTTCGAAATTCCCAAATGCGATGCCGAAAAGGCATTCGATCTGGGCATAGACATCGATGAGCTGGAAGAAGTTGAAGAGGATGAAGAAGGCGAATAAAGTCGTACTTGTAAAATTTTCTTGCACCCCTTTACAGACTTTTCAAAACTAGCCTCACAAGGCTGTGAGGGCACCTTGTCAAAATCAAATGGCGAGGTGTCTTTTTTTTGTTTTGAGCGCCTTGCGGAATTACAACTCTTTGTTAAAAAGGAGTGAAACCGTCAAAACTATAGTCCTTCATATCTTTGAAAAGACGGATAAGCGCCATACTCTGTCGAATCGCCAAATCGCCTTTCAATACGGTCATGAGCATGTAGATTCCCTGTTCCGTAAACGCGTAGGGTAGTTTACAGGCACCACCTCGCCCAGGACGAGTTTCTTTTGATGTGCAATTTTTGCACATCAAAGAGGAGAACTCGTCTGCAGTAAGCTGGAAAATGAAATCTTCATCAAAACATTCTTTGTTATTCTTTACTTGACGGTTAAAAAATCTGGTTTCGTACCCATAAATTTCCGCCAAATCCGCAGCACCCGCCACGAAATACAATAATTTCATAAAGGTAAGAGGGTGTGAATTTTTTTTGAGACTACCCCAGATAACTTATATTATCCGTATGGCAACCATCCTTCTCTCCATAAAACCTGAATACGTTCACAGAATTTTCGAAGAAGCGAAAAGCCTACTGGATTATGGAATTAAAACGCCTCCGCAGTCGTTTGCTTACATTGAAGAGTAAAGATAACGCCGCTGTTATGGTGGCAATTTATTATGAAAGGCTCTGTCCCCCCAAAATGTTGCTTTTTCTTTGACATTTTCCATATTCTATACGATAAAAGGTATAGGAGAGTGAAAAATGGCAGAAGCAAACGTAGTATTCCAGATGTTTAAGTCCTTGAGTGACAAGGAGAAGGAGA
>JAZLFR010000060.1:0-150785 GCA_045615885.1 Fibrobacteraceae bacterium | reverse complement strand
GGAACTCAAAACCTACATCGAGTACTACAACAATAAACGGATTAAATCACGCCTAAAAGGAATGAGCCCGGTTAGATACCGGACTCATTACGCTGTTTTATCCTAATTTTAAACTGTCCAACTTTTTGGGGTCAGTTCACTTTGGGTGGCCTTTTTTTAACATTCCAAATTTTTGGCTGTCTATTTTCAGTTTTTTAGAGTATTTTTCAAGACATGAAACAGCAAGTCTATAAGCGAGTCTTTATTCTAGGTTCAGGTTTTAGCAAGTCCTTTTGCCCGGAGCTCCCGACGCTCAAGGATTTGAATTCCCTTTTGCCGTTGCAAATCCCGGAAGAGTTTTCGCACTTGAAGGCTTACTGTGAACGCTTTTCAAAGCTTTGCAACGGGGAGGCCGATTACTTGAACATCGAGTCGCTTGCGACGGCGATTCTTTCGGCGCAGATTTTCCCGAGCGAAACGGAAAGCCTTTACCATTCGGCACTCCGTTTTGAACTGCTCCGCTTTATTGCAAGTACGATTCGCGTTGATGGCGATTTGAATGCCGATGCTGAAAATGTCTTGGTGAAATTTTTGCAGAATGTTTCGAATGCCGCCGATGCCACCTGTGACAAGACTCTTTTGCTTTCGTTCAATTACGACACGCTTATTGAAGATTGCCTGAACCGTCACGAAGAATTTGCTGATACTTCCATTGATTTTGGATTGAACATTGAGTCGGCTGATCGCAAGACTTGCAAGGTCGCAAAAAAACATGTTGACCTTATGAAGCTCCACGGTTCCCTGGAATGGTTCCCGCTCAAGGGTTCCGGCAACTCGCTTGACGTGCAGAATATTTGCCGAGTTCAAAGAGGCGATAAGAGCTATCCTATTTATGAAAATGATACGCCGGTGTTCATTCCGATGGCGCATTCCAAGGAATCTTTTTTGCGGGGGAGCCTCTTCAATATTCTGTGGGCAAAGGCCGATTACTATTTAAGCAATGCCGATGAAATCTATTGCATTGGTTATGGTTTTCCTAAGACAGATGTGAACAATCTGGAATTCTTGCTCAAGCATCGCGAGCGAATCAAGAATGTTGTTGTGTATGAAAAAGAAAGCCACCCTGATTTAGAGCGGCTTCGTAGGCTATTCGGCGAAAAGATTGTTTCTTCTGACGCCAGCGACTTTTTGAAGGATTTTTAGAGTTCTTCCTTTAGGTAAAATACCACTCCGCCAAGGTTGAGGTAAGTCGCATTTAAGGGACCATTGACTTTGGCAGTGGCCCATAAAACGCAAGCGCAACCATCGAGTTTACGGTTGTCGTTGTCAACCCAAATTTGTAGCGTATCTTTGCTTTGATATTGATATTTGATTTCGTTAGGTCTTTCAACCGGGGAACAAAAATAGTTGCTTGGAAATTTTATTATTGCCTCATCATTATATTTCTGGACTGTTATTGTATCAAAATCAAAATCCATATTGAGCATTAGGAATGAACCTTCAATGCATTCGCTTACTTCAATGAATGATAAGAGTTGTGAGGAAGAATCTTTAGAATCCGTTGCTGTTTGAAACAATACTGCGTTGCCAGAATCATTTGATGTTGATTCAATATTGTTGGTTGAAACGGCATCTTTATCCTGAGAAGAACAGGCGACAATGAATGCTAAAGAAAGCGAAATGAGAATTTTTTTCATACTTCTATTTCTCCTTTAATAGGTTGGGTTTCCTAGAGTAATCCATCTTGATCCTATTCCTAAATAGTCATTGTTATAAAAAATAGGAGCTTGATAGGAGTTGGCGTATTTTTCGGTCCATGGTTCAAATATTTCTCCATTTATGTTACCATATCTGTAAACGATTTTTGGCTCCGCATTTTTTCCACTATTTTCGTGTATTTGATGAGTAATTGCTTTTTTATACGCATTCCAAATGCTTTCTGCATTATAAACCCATCGAGAAACAAATTCAATATTTGCTGTAGAGATGCTTGTACTATCGGTTATAAAACTTGAACTATGGCCTAATATAGAATGTACCCCTTTAAAAACCCCATCAAACCAAGGGTCTTGTGAAGCATAATTGTTTCTAAAAACCAAGCAAGAATGTAGCATTACCCAATAGGTATTTCTTACTCCAATTCCAGAATCGGTGTTTCTTACAAAAGAGTTGTTCCACATTGTTATCAAATTCACATTTCCATGACCATAGTAATAAACAAATTTGAAATTTCTAGATGTAGAACTTAAAAAATTATGTAAAGTAACTAAGCTGTCTTGATAATTAGTAATACTTACTGTTGTTCCTGGAAATCTTGTTGAAATTTTTGAATATAAAGTAGATGAGAATACATTTGCGCTACTAATTGCATTGTGTAAAGAATTTAGTCCATCTTCATAATTGTTTATTGCATAGGTTCCTAAAGAAAAGGAAGATGGTGTGCTTGGTTGTTGGGCATGTATGGATGCATGCAAAACAAAAATAATAAATAAAAAAATTTTTTTCATAGCTGGTTATTTTGATTGAACAATGTCAAGTTTTGTGTAATCAATGTCGTCCTCTATGGGCACATCTATAATGAAGTGTTTGTTTTTATCGCTGTTATGTAAAAAACCTATAAATGAAATACATGGAACCAAGATTTCCTCATTTTCGTTAGAAATAACTTTTTTCCATGAAGCAAAAATGTTTTTGATGATTGCCTCTGAGCTTATGTCTTTTAAATTGGCCTCGAAAAATTCTATTTGTTCGTAAAAACGTTTGAAAAAAAATTCTTTGTTAAATGAAGCTGATTTTTCAAGAGTGGTGTATTGCGGCCATCTATACTCTAAGGATTGTAGTATACCATTAGAATCAAAATCCATCGAAATAAACGCCCCCCCTCTAACAGGTTTGTTTTCTATTTTTCGGTGAATAAATGCCATTGCCCCTATCATTTCTGGGGTAAGATTGTTTTTTTGTTCGTATTCATATGCAATGTATGTGATTCCGCTCGAATCTATTACAGATTTTGGAAACAAACTTAAGTATTCTTTCGAAATAAATTGTCGAAAAGTTTTTTCTTCAGTAATATCAAATGTTTGCTTTTTTGTAGAAATGAATACTTGAGTATAGTTATCAAAAAAAATTTCATTGAGAGTTTCTTTTACATATAGATTTTGATTTCCTTTAAATATATATATGTGATAATTAGGCGAAAAATTATCTATAAAGAAAGAGTCTATGTTTTCTAATTGTTTTTTTATGTTAGGATCTATTTGAATTTGAGCGTGTATTATAACAAATGTGAATAATAGTATTTTTAAAATTTTCACGTATTCTCCTAAATTTGAAGGATGTCGTAACTTAAATATATATTTTTTTGAGAGATGAATGTTTGTAATAAAAATGTTACTTTCTTTAAGATTTCGTTACCAGGTTAATCCGCCGCTTGCTTCTAGGCGGTAGCCTTCATAATCGCCAATGTACAATGCGCCTGCGCCGCGGAGCCACATCCATTCTGTCGGGAATATGTTGAGTTCTGCACCGAGTTCGCGATAACGGTAAGTGGAACTCTTTGCAAGGAACTTTTTATCGGTTGCATCGAATGGCGTGTGCATGTCGTAAAGGTTTGAACTGAACGAGGTGTCCTTTGCGACGCTAGAAACGTAGAGCTTTAAATCGATGCCCTTGTAGGCGGCTTCAATTGCTGTGTAGATTTCTTGGGAATTTGGACCAAGATCGCTCCCTAAGCTTTGACCATAGCTGCTGTAAACGTAGCCAGCGCCCTTGTGGTGCGTGTAAACCCAAGGCTCTACGCGAGTGTATTCAATGTTCCAGTTCAAAGCGACCGGGCCGATCTTCTGTTCGTTTTCAACACCGATTGTAGCGGCCCACTTGTTGCCCCACCAGGAATCATCGAACATCTTTGTCGGGCTCTTCATATCGTCCCAAAGCATTTCTCCGTAAAAGTCCCAGTGACGAATTGTCTTTACGCTCAAGTCGAATGCGAGTGCGTTGTTGTCCTTGTCGCCGTGAAAATGTTCCTCGAAAACATACGGGATAAATGGAATTACATAGCTCCATTCAAAGTCACGGCCGGTGCTATCGCCATCGACATTTGGATTGCTGCCTGCAGGTTCAACGGTGCTTCCGTACATTACAAGTTCAGAAACGCCAAGCTCGATATCAAACGGGAGGCTTGCACCAAGGCGGTGTGCGTGCATGTATTTGCCAAGATTCTTTTCGTGGTAAAGTTTCATGGCGTATTGTTGGTAGGTGAGCGGGCCAACTTTGAATTCATAGCCAAAGTAAGGCGTTGGAGCTGGAATTTGCAAACGGTAGCTGGAATCTTGCCATGGGCGGAACTGGTGTTCATCGCCGCGCAAAATAACCTTGTTGTGGCGAGCTACTCCAAGAGAAACGTAGTCGATGCCGCCCACGAGTTTTGCAAAGCCCACGTTGTAATCCATGGAAAGCCTGAAGATATCCCAGGTGCGGTTGTTGTCAGATTGCTTGTTGTAAGGGAAGCCGTCGTAAGGATCGTAGAAGTTTTCTGGAATGTCGCGATTAGTTTTATCGTTTGAAATCTGGACAAGACCCTTGAAATGGAACTTGTCGGTGAGCTTGCCTTCGTAGCTTAGGCGTGCGACCGCTTCGTTGTCAATGTGCTTGTGGTTATCGCTGTGAGGGCCGTCTAGGCGTGTTGCCGAAACGGAATCGTAGAGCGTTCCACGGAACTTTAAAACGTAATCGCCGGTGGAATCTGCGACCTGCGTGTGGCCCGGTGCTCGTTCCGGATTTTGGAGAATGCCAGCAAATGAAGAAATTGCAATTGCTAAAACGATGAAGACAAATTTAAACATGAAACTAGACCTTGAATGCATTGACCAAAAGTTTGAAATGTAGCAAAGCGTATTCCCTGGATTGCGTAGAAGCGATTGCCTTTGGAATTGCGGTGAGCAATCGAATGGAACTTCGAATGATTCTGAAAGCTTTAGAAACAATTAGTCCTTTTAGACCCCAATGCTTTTTAAACATATATTCCTGGGCGTTGTCGTGTTGCAATGAGCGGGATAGCGTTGATTTTGCAGAACCACCATCAAGGTGGGTTAGGGTTGCCTCGTTATTTATTAAGTATTCAAAGCCGCAATCCTTTGCGCGCAAGGCAAAATCAACATCTTCATAGTACATGAAAATGTTTTTGTCAAAACCGCCGACTGTATTCCAGGTTTCCATGGTCATGCACCAGCAAATGGCTGCCGTCCAATCTGTTTTTTGTATGGTGCCTGTGGTGTTTACATTTGCCGGTATTCCGTGAAGGTAGTCTGCTGCTTTTTGCTTTGAACGGAATGCGTTAAAAAAGAACTGCTTGAAAAAAATGTTTGCGTAGTAATTCTTTTGCAGTGAACCATCTTTGTTCAGCGTTTGGGGTGCGACGATTGCATTTGGATTGTTGCGCAAAACATCAAGTAGTTTTGGTAAGCAGTCTTTTGAAACGATGGTATCGTTATTTAACAGACATAGATTTGTAAAAGGAAACTTTTGGTGGCAAATTTCAATGGCTCTGTTGTTTGCTTTTCCAAAGCCAAGGTTTTTGTCAGATTCAATTAAAAAGAATTGGTCTTGAATCGGTTCAATGATTTTGCGCAAGTTTTTTGTGGTTTCTTTATCGCTGCAGTTATCAAATATAACGGTAGTGAATTCTTCCTTTGGCAAATGCTGCAGACTGCGTATGCAATCTACGGTCATTTCCCAGTGGTTGTAAGAAACCAGCACGATTAAAGTCTTGTTGCCACTCATTTTGAACACTCGGAAATGACAGAGAAAATTTCAAAAATTTTCTTTTGAAAACAGTCTGTGCTTCTATGGTTGAATAGTTTTTCTTTTAAATCCTGGAATTCAGAAACATTAAAACTTTTTGAAAAGTCTTGAATTTTATTGCAGGCATCTTCAATGTCGTTTTCTTTGAATTTCATCCAGCTTGGCATGTTGTAATCATCGGTATATTTAGCGCTTGCAACAAGTACAGGGATATTGTTCTGTATCGCTTCGTACATGATGATCGGGTCGCCTTCAAAACGGGAAGGCATGAATAGCATGTCCCAGTTTTTTTCTTTTAGTCTGTTGAGAAGATCTTTGTGCGGAATGCTTGAATGAATCTGCAGCCTTCCCTGCAGGTTGTTTTTTTGAATAAGGGCTTCCAGTTTCTTTTTGTCAGGACCATCGCCGACAATGCTGAATTCAAAATCGAATTTTGCGTTGCTTAATTTTTTTGCTATTTGCGGTATAAGGTCTTGCCCTTTTTGCTTAAAGTATAGACGGCCGATTGTAGCAATCCTTAAAGTTTTATTTGAAGCTTCTGAAAAAACTTTTGGCAGTGGGACTTGCTCGTTTGGCATGTCTACTGGGTTTGGTAAAACATGAACCGGAACTTTCGGGTCAACAAAGCGGTTTAGCAATTTGCGCTGGGTTTCTGAAATGACGATCCATTCATGTATATTTCTATAGATCGATTTCGCAAAAAAATCTCGTATTCTTCCGAGTGGAGCCCCGGTTTCATTTTGGGTGTACACCATGGGAATATAAGAAATGATTTTATATCCCAATTTTTTTCCGCAGAAAATCGCCGTTGTGGAACGCTCTATGTTTCCCGGGCAAATCACGAGATTAGTGTTTGCAGCGACTTTTTCTTGAAAAAGCTCAGTCAGCATTTTTTGACGCTTTAAGCTGTGGTCCCTAAAAATAGGGAAGGGGAGCTTTGTGCAGAAAGGGAGCTTTACTGCATTTACATTGGCATCTAGGGCTCTTTCAAAATTGTTGTTGTAGTAAAAGAAAGTGACAGGGTATTTACTTGCTACAGCAGACGCTATTTTGGCGGCAAGAATTTCTTGACCGCCCCATTCTGGTGCATCTGAATAGAAAGTAAAATTTTTAGAAAGCATTGTTACGACTTTGAAAAAATTATTTTAGCCAGTTTGAATCCACAACTAGAGAATAGAATTTTCTTGAAGACTTGGGCAAATTTTTTTTCAGGGAACAGGTTATTTCTGTTTGAAACGAGCCAGAAAAAATATCCGATGTTCAGCCAGGAATTTTGTGTATGTTGCAGGAATGCCCTGTATTTTTTCGTGAATTTTATTTCATCATCGCTAAAATTCAATCGATCGGTATTTGCTAAAATATCGCCTGCAAAATCAATGTTCTTTTGCAATGTTTGGCTCATGGGCAATGAATATGACATGCCTATTGCATTGCCTTCGTGAATTCTGTATTGAATGACCGGTTCGGAAATGGCCTTGATGCCAGAATGTTTTTGCGCAAGCAAAGCTATCCAAACGTCATGGACCTTTATGTGTTCCGGGATTGGTAATACGGCATCGATGAGTTTGGCTTTGAAGACCGCCGTACAGCCAGTAACATTGTTCGTTCCTGAGATTCTGCTTTTTATGGAAACTTCAGTCGATATGTTGGAAAGTGTACGCCATGAGGCTGCGATGATATTTCCCTTATGGTCTATGACCTCGGCGTCCCCAAAGATGAGCGATGCGTCGCCGATTTTTTGCTCCAGAATTTCAAGTTTGTTTGGCAACCACACGTCATCTTGGTCGGCAAGCGCTACTAAATCTGTGTTGAGCAATAGAGGCTTGGCAAGCGATAGCGCCTTGGAAAATGCTGCACGGTGTCCTTCATTTTTTTGTGAAGCCGTAATTTGCAGTGGAAGCCTATCTTGATAGCTCTTCAAAATGTCTACAGTAGAATCCTTGGAGCCATCGTCAACGGCTACGATAAAATCTGCAGGGCGTTTTTGGCACACCAGAGAGTCAAGCATCTGTTGCAGATACTTTTCTCCGTTGTAAGTAGCAAGAACTATGCAGATTTTTGCCATGGCTAGAATATAAGAATATGGCCCCGCATAAGCAATTTTTTTTACGAAATAAGCCTGTTTCCATTATGTTTGTAAACATTCTTTTTCTTGATGTTCGTTCTTAGGAATAGTAGGATTTTTTTTGATGTGGAGGAAAAATATTTTTCTAAATATGATTCCCATGAAAAATATGAAGGTACTGATCGTTTGCGATAAGAACTCTTGCACGAGTTTTGGTCGCTTGACTCTTGATATATTTTCATGTTTGAAGAACAAGGGCTTTGAAACGCAGGTTGTTTGGCTTGTTACCCCAAAGTATTTTCCGCAGGGAGCTCCTACAAGCGGTGTAAGCATTTGTGCCAAATCATTGTATAGCGGTTTTTGGAAGTTCAGAAGTCCCCTAAAAAAATTGATTGCCAAGCAGCAACCGGATTTGGTGTTCTTTATTCGTCCGGAACTAGGCTTTTTGGTACCGGCTGCAAAGTCTGCTGTGCGAAAGTTCAATGCAAGTGCAAAAACCGTGATGATGGTTCACGACACCTTTGCGGAAACGCTTTACACAAAAAGTTTCAAGTTCAAGCTCATCAATAAATTTTTTATTGAACCGACAAAAAAAGCCGATGCCTTTGTGTACAATTCGAACTACACAAAGCAGGAATCCGAGAAATACTTCGGTGTGCCAAATTGCGGGGGAGATGTCATTGGCTGCCCGGTGGACCAGACTTTGTTTTGCAAACCGGATTCTGTTTTGCCACGTGCTGAACGTCTGAAATTTTTTGAACAGTTTGGCGTGCATTCAGCAAAAGGTGTTTGCCTGAACGTGAGCCTGGACGAGCCGCGAAAGAATTTGGATACGTTCTTCAAGACTGCGGCGCTCCGCCCAGAAGTTGCTTTTGTGCGCGTCGGCAGGCTGCGCGAAGAAACGGCTTCGCGGCTCGAAGCCATGCACCTGAACAACGTGTACCATTTTGAAAATCTACCGGCAGAAACTTTAGTAGAATTTTATCGCAATGCGGATATATTCATGTACCCGTCATTGCTCGAAGGCTTTGGCTTGCCGCCTTTGGAAGCTCTTTCATGCGGCACTCCTGCTGTTAGCTCTCGCACTTCTGCCTTGCTGGAAAATCTTGAAAATGTCGTGCCGCTTGTTTCTAAGCTCGACGATGCAGAAGTCTACGCATCTGTTCTCGATACGGTGATTGGCGGTGCAAGTATCGTCAATGAAGATGCTGCCAAAGAACTTTTGAAAAAGTTCTCCATCGAAGCTTTTGCCGATCGTCTGGAAAAAGCTTTGTCTATTTAACTGCTTCTTTGGCTTTTTCTTTAGCAGATTCTACTGCTTTTTCTGCGCTATTCTTTGCAGCGTCAACAGCATCTTCGACCGTTTTTTCTACAGCGTCCGTCGCTGTCTTCTTTGCATTTTCCACGGCGCTTTCGGCCTTTTCAGCAACGAAGCCCTTGATGTCTGGCTGCTTGGTGTCAAAGCCGAACATCTGCAGTTCTTGCAGGTAGAGTGCGTAGGATATTGATGTGTTCCTGCCTTCTTCCCAAGAGCCGGTAAGCGGCAAAATGTGGATAATCGTGATGATGATCGTGCAGAGAATTGCTGCCTTTACGAGGCCGAGCAGTACGCCGAGCAAACGGTTTGGAATGCTGAAGACTGTTTTGGAAACGGCTCCGTGCAACAGGCGACCAAGTATGGTCAACAAAATGTACGGGAGCAGGAAGCCGACTGCAATGCAAATGACATGTATAGTGGTGGAACTTAAATCGAAAGTACCGATCATGAAGTTGCCGAGCAGGTCGTAGCTGAAGTATGCACCGAAAGCTGCTGCCACCCATGCGCCAAGAAAAAAGAGGCCTTTCAAAAAACCGTACCAAAGACCTTGCAGGGCAAGAATGCCTACAATGATCAAGCAGAATATATCAAGAGCAGTCACGAGAGAAGACTCCGAATAATCAAGATAAGAACGAATAAAACTGTGGCTGCACCTGCACCTGCACCGAACATGAACCACTTTTGGCGAGAACCTTTCTGTTCAATGTTGTCTGCGTATGGCACCTGTGCAAATGTTGCTCGGATCCACTGGGAAAGCGGAGCGTCGAGCTGGCGAGGGTAGCTCGTCATGACCATTTCTGCGAGGGCGTCTGCTGCAGCCTGTGCGTCAGCAAAGCGGTTCTGCTGCTTCTTTTCGAGCATCTTGCAGACCCAGCGCCTGAATGGAACTGGCACATTTTCTGGGAAGTGCTTGGGAGCTATGTGCAGGTTCAGAATGAACTGGGAGGTTTGTTCCATGGAGTCGCCGCGGAACGGGTGCTTGCCCATGAGCATTTCGCAGGCGATAATGCCTAGGCTGAACAGGTCGGATTGCGGTGTGACCTTCTGGGCTGAAATCTGTTCTGGACTCATGTAGGCAGCTGTTCCAAGAACGCTGCCTGGGAGCGTCATTTCCTGACCGGCACCGGCGTTGCGTGCAATGCCGAAGTCGAGCAGGCGCACACGGCCGTTCTTTTCGACCATCATGTTGCTTGGCTTTAGGTCACGGTGAATAATCTGGTGACGGTGAGCGCACACGAGTGCCTGCAAAATTTCGTGCAGAACGAATGCTACAACCCAAACGGGCGGGCGAGGACAGACATCGAGGATTTCGCGAAGGTTTTTGCCCTGGATAAATTCCATGGCAAGCGATAGCCTGCCGTTGCGTTCCTGCCAAACGGAATAGGCATGTACAATGTTCGGGTGGTTCAAGTGGGCTAGCAGCACGGCTTCGCGCTGGAAGCGCTGAATCAAGTCTTCGTAGCCGACAAGGCTTGCCTGCATTTGCTTTACTACAACTTTACGGGCGAGCGACGGGTCTTCGCAGAGCCAAATTTCGCCCATTGCCCCTTCGCCTATTTTCTGTATCGGCTTGTAGCCGCCAATTTTGTCTGGCGTTGCTTTCTTTCTTGTTCGCTTGACGGTTGTCTTTTCTTCTGAGTCCACTGAATCCATGCCTAAAATATAGTTTTTATTGATAGTGGGAAAAATTTAACTACCTTATTGAGCACTATTTTTGACTGTTTTAGGAGTAGTTTTGAAAAAGTCCCATTTGCTTTCTTTTGTTGCTATCAATTTGGCCTTTTTGTTTCTGTTAGCTTGTGGCGATGACTGCAGTTCTTCTGCCAGCACGAACGCAAATACAAGTTCAAATTCAAACGATCTAGGCGGAGAACCTCCTGCCGAAAATGTAGATAAGCCTTCGTTTTCGCACACGCCTGGCTTTAACCCGTGCCAGTTCAATTTTGGAGCCGCCTGGCAGGCGTCGCATGAAGATGCGGAATTCTATAAGGGCGTAGATTACATTGCAGTGTGGCTTGGCGATAATGATTTTTACAACGCCTTTGAAGCTCGCATGGTTGAAACCAGTGCTGAAATCGGGGCCACTCCCATGATCTATGGTTATGTCATTGCAGAATTCGGCAAAGACATGGGGCTGGAAGATTGCGATGTTGCAAAGAAGAATGAAACATCGCTCTGTGTCGGCGGCGCCAACTTGATTCGAGAGTATTTTACGGATTCCATTCTTTACCGTTACAGGGAATATGCCATGGGCATGCGTGACCAGGTGGAAGGCCGTTTGGAACAGAATCCAGATACATACGAATCCATTTGGATGGTTGAACCGGATTTTTATCAGTATTCAGAATCTGGTTCCAACCAAAAGGCTAGCTACGATAGCATAGCACAGTTGGGTGGAGGCATTCCAGATGCCGAAATGGGCTTACTCTTTAGGCAGATTGTGGATACGATTCGCACGTACCTGCCTGCTGCAAAAATTGCAATCGATGTGTCGCCCTGGGTGCTGGATCAGGCAGCCTGGTTTGCCAACTTCGATTTGAGTGTCGTTGATTATGTAAGCACCTCTGGTGGCCGCACTTTGGCAGGCTCCGAAAAAATTCGTTCAGGCAACATTGCTACCTGGAAGCAGATCCACGAAATCACAGGTAAGCCGATTCTGGCCGATGCCGGCTATGATGCAGGTGGTAAGGGTACAGGGCATGCCGTTGCATGGGACAAGTCAGAAAACATCAACGCGCGCATAGAAAACGGCGTGGTCGGTGTAATGCAGATGGATGCTGCACTGGATTACCCGGCAAGGCTTGATACTATCCGCACGCAGATTACGGCTAAAATCCCAGGATGCGAAGAGTAAATTTAGTTACTAGTTATTAGTTACTAGAGAAATCGGCCGACAGACGTCAGCCTACAGCCTACAGATAAATCGTATAGTGCTTGGAATTCTTGGCGTGTTCCGGATAGTCAAGAATGTAGTGCAGGCCGCGGGATTCCTTGCGGTTGAGAGCGCACTGCAAAATCAGGCGGGATGTCTGGACTTGGTTGCGGAACTCAAGAAGATTCTGGGATTTCGGACCCTTTGCGGCAAAAGCCTTGTTCATTTCTGATTCGTAAGCCTTTACAATTTCAAGACCCTTTGTAAGCCCTTCCGTAGTGCGGACGATGCCACAGTAGCGCCACATGACCTTCTTGAGGTCGTTCTTTTTCTTCTTCCATTCGGCGCCGCCCTTCATATCGACCGTTTCCTTGGTTGCACGAGGGGTCTTGAACTCTTCCTTGGCAAGGTTCAGTTTCAAGATGTCGTCAACAGCGCGTATTGCGTAGACAACGCTTTCGAGGAGTGAGTTGGAGGCCAATCGGTTTGCTCCGTGAACGCCGGTAGCTGCGACTTCGCCGCAAGCGTAGAGCGCGCGTATTTCAGATTCGGATTCTGTGTTTACGAGCACGCCGCCGCACATGTAGTGTGCCGCCGGTACGACCGGAATCCATTTCTTGGTCATGTCGACGCCGACTTCTTCGCACTTTGCATAAATGTTAGGGAAGTGGGTCTTTGTATCCTTTGCCGGCTTGCCGGTAACGTCAAGGAACATGCATGGTTCGCCAGTGCGTTCCATTTCGGCGTGGATAGCGCGAGCCACGATGTCGCGCGGGGCAAGGCTGCGGAGCGGATGCACCTTGTCCATGAATTCTTCGCCTTTCTTGTTCTTGAGAATGCCGCCCCAGCCACGGACTGCTTCAGAGATGAGGAACGGCTTCTTGAGCTTTGGTGCGTAAAGGGAAGTCGGGTGGAACTGCATGAATTCCAGGTCCTGGAGGGCCGCGCCTGCGCGGCCCGTAATGGCGATGCCGTCGCCTGTGGAATCCTGCGGACAAACGGTGTAGCACCAGATGCGGCCTGCGCCACCGGTAGAAAGGATCGTAGCCTTTGCGAATATGGACTTCACTTCGCCGGTCTTCTGCATAACGACTTTGGCGCCGATGCAGCGCTTTTCCTTGCCTTCGCCCTGGCAAATCAAGTCATAAACATAGGCGTTTTCAATGTATTCGATGTTCTTTGTCTTGTGCAGGCGGGCGAGGAGCGCACGCATGATTTCTTTGCCGGTAAGGTCTGCGGCGTGCAAAATGCGGTTGTGGCTGTGACCGCCTTCCAAGTGGAGGTCAAACTGCAAACCTTCGGAATTTGCCTGTGCCGGGGTAAACTGCACGCCCCATTTTACAAGCTGGTTGATTGTCGCCGGGCCACTTTTTGTAAGAATTTCGACAGGTTTCTTTTTGCAGAGGCCAGCTCCAGCTTCTTCGGTATCGGTAATGTGGAGCTTGAAGGAGTCTGTTTTGGCGGTTACTGATGCAATGCCGCCCTGGGCGTAGTTTGAAGAACCGTCCGGTTTTGCGCCTTTGGTAAGAATTGCCACGGAAAGGCCGCTTTCGGCAGCGTGGAGTGCAGCGGAGAGGCCGGAAATGCCGGCACCAAGGATCAAAATATCAAACACAGGAACCTCCAGAAAAAGCCTGGCACCCCTATAATAGAAAAATAAATGGCAAAAAAGCAGATTTTTAGCCCTAAAAATGACTTTTATTTGCTCTTAATGTATTTATCTTTTACTAATTTTGCGCAGTCAAATTTAATGGAGTTTTCATAATGCTTACTTTGATTAATGAAAAAGCAAAATGGATTATCGCTGTTGCCGCTGTCGGTATCGGTATCGGTCTTCTTGCCATGGATGGCACTCCCAAGGACGGCGCTGCCCGATTCCCGATCGGTGAAGTCAATGGACGCAAGCTCGATGCCACAGAATTCGATACCCGCGTAAAGCAGGTTACCGAAAACAACCGTGGCCGTGCATTCGAAGACGAACAGTATGCAAGCCTTCGTGCAGACATCTTCCGCTCCTTCGTCCGTCAGTATGTTCTCGAAGACTTGGCTGCCAAGAACAAGCTCGGTGCCTCTGTCGTCGAAATGAAGGACGAACTTCTTCGCAATCCAGATGCAGTCCGCAATCTCGTAAGCCAGGAAGCCCAGCGCAACCTCTACATGATCCAGGCAAACTCTGCAAGCGCAGAAGAAGCCAACCAGCGTATCCAGACCTACATCTCCAGTTTGCCGCAGTTCCTCTTGGACTCCGCATTCAACCGCGCTTCCTATGAACAGTGGTTGAACACTCCGGAAGCTTACCAGTGGGCTGCAATGGTCCGTTACGAACAGGACCTCAAGAACAACACAATCCCGATGAAGCAGCTCCAGACCTTCATCGCAGCTGGCATTCACCAGACTTCCCTCGAATCTGCCTTCTCTGCCAACCGCAGTTTGAACAAACTGGATGTGCAGGTCGCCTCTGTTCCGGCGTCCGTATTTGGCGATGCCGCCTCCAAGGTTGACTCCGCAGCGGTCGTTTCCTACTTCAACGCCCAGAAGGACAGCTTCTTCGTGAAGGAAGACATGATGCGCGTTCAGTATGCATCTATCGCAATCGCTCCGTCTGCCAAGGACGAAAATGCAATCCACGAATATGTGAATACGCTCCATGCACAGCTCATGGACTCCACGATCGCATTTGAAGAACTTGCCAAGATCCAGTCTGAAGATCCGGGTAGCGCCCAGCAGGGTGGTCTCCTCGGCGATTACACTGGCCGTGGCGTTTGGGTCAAGGAATTCGAAGATGTTGCTTTTGCCCTTGACTCCGGCAAGATTTCTGAACCGGTACGCACGCAGTTCGGTTACCACATTATCCAGAACCTCGGTAAGAAGACCGACGAAAAGGGCAACGAACAGGTCAAGGCCGCACACATCCTCGTGACTGTCGGTGCTTCTGTTGAAACAATCGATAGCCTCACCAAAATTTTGAATGCTGTCAAGGCCGGTGCCGAATCTGGCAAGTCCTTTGCAGAAGCCGCCAAGGAACAGAACTTGGAAGTTGCAGAAAGCGCATGGCTTGGCCGTGGCTCCAACATTCAGGGCATCGGTTATGTTCAGGGCTTCCACTCCTTCTTGTTTGCAAACAAGAACAACCCGGAACCGCAGGGCGCAGTTTCTTCCGTGTTCTCTAACAAGCGCTATGTCGTAGTTGCAGCAAAGGTCGACAGCCTCGTTGCCGGCAAGCGCCAGGTTGGTCCGTACTTTGAAGAAATCCGTGCAAACCTTGTGAACAAGGCACAGGCAGAAGCTGCCAAGGCTTATCTCGAATCTGTTGCCGCCAAGGTCCAGGCCTGGGGCGTTGCAGACTCCGTTGCTCCGGAAGTTGAAAATGTCAAGTTCGAAAAGGCAACAGCTTCTGTTGACGAATACATCTCTGGCCTCGGCTATGCAAATCCGATCCTCTCCAAGATTGCAAAGAGCCAGAAGGTTGGCGAATGGGGCCCGGCTCTTGTGACTCCGAGCGGCGCCGTCATGGTTCGCATCAACGCAGAAACCAAGCCGTCTGAAGAAAGCGTTGCTGCAGCAGTTGAAGAAGACTTGCAGAATGCAACACGCTTTGCTCCGTCTGCTCTTGTCAATGACTACGTGCTTTCCCTTGAAGCCACCGCAGACGTCGTAAACAACTTGGATCTCTACTACAAGGACTAATTTCAGAGCCTTTCAGTAGCTGACATTCAAAGCCCCGCGGTTACCCGCGGGGCTTTTGTCTTGATACATTTATTTATGCTTTGTTGTCTTTGATAAAACTATGCCATCGTTTACGGAATATATTGGATATCAGTTTGGCAACATGCGTGGCATCGAAGCCTGGAACTTCTTTTTACAATGTAGTCTATACCAGGGAATGTCTGGAACCTCTAGAAGTTTGATGTGGCCGAGCCTGAAGAACTTGGAAGGCTAGCTTGTTGCTTTGAAAAGATTGATGCTCACGAAATCGTGAATCGCAAAAGCTTTGTAGTGCTTTACGCGGTTTCAATCTAAAAAGCAAAAAAGACTTGCATCGCTGCAAGCCTTTTTTATACCCCCAAGCGGACTCGAACCGCTGTTGCGGGAATGAGAATCCCGAGTCCTAGGCCACTAGACGATGGGGGCGTTTAGTGCGAACCAAATATAGATTAAAAAATGGATTTGTAAATGGCCATTCTTTAATTTATGGCTTTTATTACAGCCTTAAACCTGCAAAGAGGTTGTTTGCGAGGACTGGAATGAAGCCAAGTGCGATAACTGCGACCGTAAGCACCACAACGACGGTGCGCTGGCGGCAGTTGATTTGCAGCGGTGCAGGCTCCGTTTCTGGAACGTCGATCCAAGCGCTCTTGAGAACCTGGATGTAGTAGTAGAGGGCGAGCACGTTGTTGAGCACTGCAAATGTTACCAAGGCATAGTGCTTAGTTTCTGCAGCGGCAAAGAACAGGTGGAACTTGCCGAAGAAGCCTGCAAGTGGCGGAATGCCTGCAAGGCTCATGAGAGCTACCACAAGGCCGACAGCGAGCGTCAAGTTCTGCTTGGAAAGGCCGCGGAGCGAAACGAAGTCTTCTTTGCGATTCTGGCCGACGATGCCAAAGATAAAGAAGGCGAGGTAGTTTGCGAAGGTGTAGAGGAACAGGTAGTACACGATTGCGAACTTTGCGTTTGTAGCCGGGCCAAGGAGGGCCACGAGAATGTAGCCTGCCTGTGAAATGGAACTGTAGGCCATGAAGCGGCGTAGCCTGCTCTGCTTGAGTGCGCCCAGGTTACCGGCAAAGAGCGTGAGTGCTGCAAGGAGAGCAAGGAACGGGGCAATCGTATTCTGCACTGCTGCAAACGGTCCGAATACGAGCACTGCCATGAATGCGATGGCCACAGCCTTCGAAGTCACGGAAAGGAGTGCTGTCACTGGGGTCGGTGCGCCGTCGTAAACATCTGGAGCCCAGGTATGGAACGGGAACAAGGTGAGCTTGAAGCCCACGCCAGAAACGAGGAAGAGCACGGATATCCAGAGCAGCGGGGAAGTCGGATTGCTTGCCGTAACGCTTGCAATCTGCTGCATGTTGAGTGTGCCTGCAAAGCCGTAGAGGTAGCTGAAGCCAAAGAGTTCAAAGGCCGTTGCGGCAGAACCCATCAATATGAACTTGACTGCCGCTTCGGAGCCTTCGGAATCCTTCTTGTTCCATGCGGTGAGTGCATACATCGGGATTGTGGCAAGTTCAAGGCCGATGAATACCGTAATCAGGTCGCATGCAGAAACGACGATTGCGCCACCGAGGGTTGCAAAGCCGACTGTTGCGATGAATTCAGGGAGTTCCTTCAGGCGGGCCTTGCCTGCACAGTCATGGTCAAAGTAGTCTTTTGCAAACCAGATTGCGCAAATGGCGCCGAGCACAAAGACCTCGCGCATGAAGATGCCGAATGTGTCGATCTTCCAGTTGGAAAGGTACATTTGCGTGTTGCCAAGGAGCTGGCAGTTCAAAAGTACGAATACTGCAATCAAAAGGATATTTGCCACGTACCATTGCAACTTTTCGTGCTTGCTAGCAAAAAGGCGCATGGCGAGCACGACGAATGGGAACAGTACTAAAAGAATGTCTGGTAAAATTGCGAATTGCATGATGTTTTGCATATTCTACCTCATCAAGTTAGCGGAAATAGGTGCAATGGAGGTATCAAGGAAGTCTGCAAACGGTGCCGGGCAAAGACCAATGGCAAGGAGGCAGATTACAAAGATTACGACAACGACTTTTTCTTCGAAGCTTGCATCTGTAAGTTCCTTGAAATGCGGGTTCGTTACCGGGCCGTGGAGCATGCGGTTTGCGGTCTGCAAAATATAGACTGCTGTCGCTGTCACGGAAAGTATCGCAAGGATGGTGACGATGCGGAAGAGTGTTCCGTCGTTCTGGAAGCTGCCCATGAAGATGCTTGCTTCTGCGACAAAGCCAGAGAAGCCCGGGAGACCGAGGCCTGCAAAGCCCGCAATTACAAAGCCAACGCCAAGGAACGGCATAATCTTCATGAGGCCGCCCATCTGCGTAATGTCGCGCGTGTGGGTGCGGCCGTAGATCATGCCGATGGTGGCAAAGAAGAGGCCGGTAAGGAAGCCGTGGCTAAGCATCTGGAGCGCAGCACCGCGGAGTGCCGTCGGGGTCATTGCGGCAAGGCCAAGGAAAATCAGGCCAAGGTGCGAAATGGAACTGTATGCGGTGATGAACTTGAGATCCTTGTGGCGCATGGCAATGAACGGGCCTGCGCACACGTTGAAGATGACAAAGACGAGCAGGTACGGGAGCCAGAACTTTGCGCCTTCCGGCATAAGGTACATGGCGATGCGGAGGCAGCCGTAGGCACCCATCTTCATCATAACGCCGGCTGCAAACATGGATACGGCAGTCGGTGCTGCAGAGTGGCCCGCCGGGCTCCAGAAGTGGAACGGGAAGAGCGAACTGGAAACTGCAAAGCCCATGAAGAGAACCGGGAATGCCCACATCTGGAAGTTTTCTGGGAGCGTAACATTTGCAAGTTCGAGCACGCTCCAGGAACCGCCTTCAACGTACATGCCAAAGATTACGGCGAGCACCATGGCTGAGCCAAGAGCAAGAGTGAGCGTGAGCTTTTTGCCGCCGTAGTCCTTGTCGCCAGAGCCGTAGCCTGCAATGATCAGGTACATGCAGAGTGCTTCCATTTCGTAGAACACGAAGAAGAGCACAAGGTCAAAGCTCATGAACACGCCGTAGACGCTTGCTGCAAGAATCTGGAGCAGGGCGAAGAACACCTTCTGGCCATGGTCAAGCTTCCAGCTGGCAAGAACGCCTGTGAAAATGATGACTGCGGCAAGCACAAGCATCAAGATGCTGAGCGCATCTGCGCCCATAAGGTAATGGGCGGATATTGCTGCGAGCCACGGAAAGTCCGTAAGGTAGGACATCGCAAATGCGTTGCCGCCCTGGTACGGAACATAGTCAAAGAACATTTGAACGGCCAGGTAAACAGTGATCGTGAGCACTGTACCAGCCGAAACGAGATGGATCTTCTTTAACAGGTTTACCTTTTCCTTGGCGATAGGCACGCAGGCGAGAACCGTAAGGAACGGGATAATCCAAATGAGATTGAAGAGAACCTTTTCTAACATAACCATTCCTTAGAAGGGGAGATTCCCGATAAAGTACCAGAAGATGACACCGACGATCATGACGCCGATGTAGAAAGGCAAGTAGCCACATTCCGCTTCGCGGACAAGTGCGCCGGCCTTCTTTACAGTTGCCGTGCAGATGTTCACGATGCTGCCGATGACATAGTCTTCGAAGAAGCGTGCCGAAGCTGCGACGCCGCGGAAAATGAACTGGCGGACGACGGCGTAGTACATTTCGTCGAAGTAGAACTTGCGGTAGATCGTTTTATAAAGCTTGCTGCGGTTGTCGCTGTCGAGGGCGCGAGCGATGTTGGCCTTCGGGCGGGCGTATAAGAAGGCCGCTATCAGAATGCCAAGCACAGCCATGCCGCCGGCGGCAAGTGGAATCCATTCGGCGTGGGCGAGATGGCCTGCGGTTGCTACTGGCAAAGTACCTGGGAGGAACTTTGTTGCGAACAGGTTCTTTGCGAGAATGCCGGAAAGAAGCGACGGAACAGCAAGGCAGACAATCGGTAGCGTCATGGCAAAGTCTTCGTGGGCGTGAGCCGTGTGTTCGGAACGGGCCTTGCCGTGGAAGGCGAGGAAGAACAGGCGGAACATGTAGAATGCCGTGAGGCCGCTTGTAAGGAGGCCGATTGCAAATACGATCACATGGCCAGACTGGAATGCTGTCATGAGAATTTCATCTTTACTGAAGAAGCCTGAGAACGGTGGAATGCCTGCGATGGCAAGGCAAGCGATGAGCGTTGCAACGTATGTGAACGGCATCTTTTTGCGGAGACCGCCCATGGCATCGAGGTCGTTTGTATGCACCTGATGAATGAGGGAGCCTGCCACAAGGAAGAGCATGCACTTGAAGAAGGCGTGCGTAAAGATGTGGAATGTTGAAGCCGTATAGCCGAGCGGGTTGATGCTGCCGTCGCAGAGTCGGCTAGCACCGAGCGCAAACATCATGTATCCAAGCTGGGAAAGCGTGGAGTAGGCAAGAATGCGCTTGATGTCGCGTTGCGTGCAGGCGATTACTGCTGCAAAAATAGCAGTGAATGCGCCCACGACCATCACGAGTTCAAGAGTGTTGCCTGCGCCAGCAAAGAACGGGAAGAGACGAGCTACAAGATAGACACCTGCTACGACCATCGTCGCGCTGTGAATGATGGAAGAAACCGGTGTAGGACCTTCCATGGCGTTCGGGAGCCAAATGTGCATTGGGAACATTGCGGACTTGCCCCAGCCACCGACAAAGATCATTGCGGCACCGAATGTGAGCGCGTCGTTCGTCGGCACGACGAACAGGCCGAGGTTCACAGTGGTATCGGTGAGTGCCTTGAGGGAGACCGCGTTGATTGTAGCAAAGTCAAACGACTTGATTGCGTAGGAGACAAGCACCATGCCAAAGAGGAAGAAGCTGTCTGCGAAGCGGGTCAAGATGAATGCCTGCTTACTTGCAGAAACAGCGCTGGGCTTGTGATACCAGAAACCGATGAGCATGTAACTGGATACGCCCACGAGTTCCCAGAATACGAACATCTGCAGAATGTTCGTTGCAATCACGAGGCCGAGCATGCTGAATGCAAAGAGCGAAAGCAGTGCAAAGAAACGGCCAGAGCTCATGTCTTCGCGCATGTAGCCAATACTGTAGATGTTCACAAAGAATGCGATCGTCGTAACGACAACGAGCATCATCGCTGAAAGCGGGTCTAACAGCAAGCCGATGTTTGCGTAGAAGTCGCCGAGCACTGGCAAGAAGCGGAACTGCCACGCGACGGTTGGGTTTGCGCCCATGCTAAAGAAGAACACTACTGCAAGAGCGATTGCGTAAGCTGCGGCAAGGCCCGCCATGGTAACGGAGAATGCTGCGCTTGCCTTTCTGCTTTTGCGGCAAAGGAAGAGGCCGTTCACTACGAATGAAAGCAGTGGGAACAGGAGAATGAGGTAGGAATTAGCAAGTAAACTAGTCATGGAGATCCTCCAGGCGGTTTACATCAAGGCTCTTGTGACGGCGGTACATTGCAATGAGAATTGCAAGCGCTACAGCCATTTCGCAAGCGGTGATTGCGATGACGAAAATGCTAAAGAGCGAACCTGCAGTTGGGTCTGCAGCCTTGAAATGCGCAAATGCAACAAAGTTGATGTTTGCAGCGTTCAGCATGAGTTCCATGGAAATGAGCATTCCAACCAGGTGACGGCGGGTAAGGAGGCCGAACACACCAATGGCAAACAAAATGAATGCGAGAAGCAAGCAATTTAGGAGAGTCATTTTTCCTCCTTGCTGTCGTCGGAATCTTTTTTAGCAATCGTAACGGAAGCTACGAGTGCCATGAGCAAGAGAACGCTTATGAGTTCGAATGGAATGAGAAAACCGTCTGGGCCCGGGGAGAGCAGGCGGATTGCGTAGGCTCCGAAGCTGGAAGCTTCTGCCGGGGCCGTAGCAATGCGCGTCGCAAGAGCCGGCTGGGAAAGCAGGAACTTGGCGGCGATTGCGACGAACGCGATGGAAATCGCGCCTGCGATGAACTTGCGTGGCACATGCACGGTAAACGATTCTTCACCAAGGTGGCTCGTGAGCAAAATTGCAAAGATCATGAATACGACTACGCCGCCGGCATAGACCATGATTTGTGCAACTGCCATGAATTCGGCCTGCAAAAGCACATAGACGATTGCCGTGCCGATGAACGTTGCAATAAGGAAGATTGCGCTCTGCAGAACGTTCTTGGAAACGATCGTGCAGATGCTTGCTACAATCATGAATGCTGCAACGACATAGAATACGATGTCGGAAAAAGGAATGCCCAAAATCATCCTTGTCCCTCCTTCTTGTTCAATACGCGTTCGAATTCTTCTGGGTTGAATGCCGCAAATTCAAAACCCTGCCCAAAGCGGATTGCTCCAAACGGGCAAGCTTCCACGCAGAGGCCGCACTGTGTGCAGCTGCCGAAGTGGTAAATGTATTTGCCGAGCACTTTTTTGCCAGCGATATTTTTTGTAGGCAGCACGTTGATGGATGAGTTCGGGCAGGCGCGTTCGCACATGCCGCAGGCCGTGCAACGGTTGTTGCCGTTTTCGTCTTCCACCATTTCAAGATTTCCACGAAAACGATCGTGCATCTTGAGCGTTGCCTTGTTTTCAGGGTACTGTTCCGTAACGATCTTCTTCGGGTTCAACATGTATTTTGTTGTAACCGTAAGACCCTTCAGAAGGTTTATTGGACCTTCAATGCAATTGCGAATGTACTTCGCCGCATATTCCTTAGTGTTTAATTCTTTATCGTTCATAATCAGTTTCAGTTGTCAGTCGGAAGACGGAAGTCGAAACACGCTTTGGTTTTATTCAAGAATGTTCCTTTTCGTCACGTGGGCTGAATAATACGTTGTATTGAAATCTCTTGTATCTTGCCTCTTGCTCTTGTATCTTTTTTAAGGTAAGAACCATCCGAATGCGACAAAGACAAAGCCGAGTACGAGCATGAGCAAGTTCACCGGCAACAGGAATTTCCATTCAAGCATCATGAGCAAGTCGGTACGCGGACGAACGAACGTCCAGCGGAACATCATATAGACAACGACCATGAAGAATGCCTTGGCGAGGAACCATACAAGGCCAGGAACCATGTTCAAAACGCCGTCAACTGCGGCAACACCGATTGCCGGGGCGTTGTAGCCACCGAGGAAGCAGACTGTTGCTATGCAGCATGTGGTGAACAGGTTGATGTATTCAGCGAGGTAGAACATGGAGAATGCCATGCCGGTATATTCCGTATGGTGACCACCGGTAAGTTCCTGTTCCGCTTCTGCAACGTCGAACGGTGCACGGTTAAGTTCCGCAGTGGAGCTCACGAGGAACATCACGAAAGCAAGGAAACCAAGAACTGGAGCCTTGAAAATCCACCAGTCCCAGAAGTGGCCTGCCTGGCTTGCCGTGATATCGCCGAGGCTTGCGGATCCTGCAAGCATCACGATGAGCAAAAGAACGAGCGCAAACGAAACTTCGTAGCTAATGAGCTGAGCGCCGCTGCGCATGCCGCTTATGAGCGAGTATTTATTGTTACTTGCCCAACCTGCAAGCATCGTGCTCAAAATGCCAAAGCCGTTTACTGCGATGATGAACGGGATTGCAACATCAAGGTCTGCCACCTGCAAGTTCTTTCCGAACGGAATCATGCAAAGGTTGAGGAATGGTGCCGTCACCACAAGTATCGGGGCCAGGTAGTACAGGAACTTCTGCACTGTCTTAGGCGCATACACTTCCTTGAACAAAAGCTTCATGATGTCTGCGGCAAGCTGCAAAACACCATGCGGGCCAAGGCGCATAGGGCCAAGTCGGCACTGGATATGGGCGCAGATTTTGCGTTCCATGTAAATAAGAACTGGAACCGGAGCGATGCCAGCTACTCCCATTGCCACCATGCAAATGACCACGTTGATTAAGGCCGCGATCTCTGCCGACGGAATGTAGCCTTGCAGTGTTGCCGGCAAATAGGCGACAAGGTTCGGAACCCACTCGCGAACGAAGTCACCAACGATATTTGGATTAGAAGGTGTATACATTAACAATTACCTACCTATCAATTTCAGGGATCACCGGATCGATGGATGCAAGAATCGTGATCAAGTCGGAAACTTTTTGACCCTTAGCCATTGCGTTCACAGCAGAAATGTTCGAGAAACTCGGGGAGCGCGTGTGAATGCGGTACGGGTTGGCTGTTCCTGTAGAAACGACGTATGTGCCGTAAAGACCCTTTGCCGTTTCGCTTGCTGCGTAGAAGCTTCCTGCCGGGAGCTTGAAGTTCGGCTTTTCCTTGCTGCGGTACGGGCCTTCCGGGAATTTTTCCACGCACTGGCGGATGATCTTCATGGATTCGTACATTTCTTGCCAACGGATCAGGTAGCGGTCGTAGCAGTCGCCGTTGTGCATTACCGGCACATTGAAGTCGAGACTGGAATAGATGCTGTACGGGTCGTTTTTGCGGACATCGTAATTTACGCCGGAGGCGCGAGCTACCGGGCCGCTGCAGCCGTAGGCAAGGGCCTGTTCCTTGGTCAGCAAGCCTACTCCGACGGAACGTTCCACGAGGGCGATGTTCTTTGTGAGGAGCTTGTCGTAATCAGGGAGCGTCTTGTCAAGGTGCGCAAGCAATGCCTTTACACGCGGAATGAATGTATCTGGCACGTCCATGCGACTTCCACCTGGGCGGAAGAAGTTTGTTGTCAGGCGCTGGCCTGTAACTTCTTCAAAGATGTCGTGAATCATTTCACGTTCCTTGAAGCCGTAAAGGAGAACCGTTTGGCCGCCAAGGTCGCCGCCGTAGCAGGCGTAGAACACGAGATGGCTTGCTAGTCTGCCGAGTTCAGCCATGATCACGCGAATGTATTCGGCGCGGTCCGGCACGCCTATGCCAGCGGCCTTTTCGAGCGCAAGGCAAACACCCAGGTTGTTCTGGATGGCAGTCAAGTAGTCCTGACGGTCAGACATCATGATGTACTGGGTGTAGTTGAGCGTTTCGGCCTGCTTTTCCATGCCACGATGGATGTAGCCCAGGTGCGGAACCACTTCGACAATCGTTTCACCGTTCAGGCGGATGACAAGTCTGAGCGCACCATGAGTACTTGGGTGTTGCGGACCCATGTTCAAATAGTATTCTTCAAATTCACCTTCTGCAGAAGGTTCACGAAATCCTGGAGGTAAATTAGACATATTCATTTCCAATCGTTTAGAATACAGAAATAAGAAGACAGAAAACAGTATTTAAATTTATTGAATTGATTTTTTATACTTTCCTGTTTTCTGTACTCTGTCCTCTGTCCTCTGTTCTCTCTTTTAAACCGGCTTCTTTAAGATGTGTGGGTGAGTGAAGTCCTTGCGGAGCGGGTAGCCTGCAAAATCTTCTGGCATGAAGAGTCTGCGCTGGTCCGGGTGGCCTTCAAAGTTGATGCCGAACAGGTCATATACTTCGCGTTCCTTGAATTCTGCACCAACAAAGAGTTTTGTAAGTGACGGAATGCTTGCAAGCAGGCTTGTTGCTCGCTTTTCTTCAGGGATCGTTTCATCTTTTGGCAAGTTCACGCGTACAAAAATCTTGTGGCCAAAGTCGATGCTCAAAAGCTGTGCTATCACATCGAAATGGTCTTTCCAGTCTACGCCAACGACATCGGTAAGGACTTCGCATTTGGTGTGGGAATCGTTCTTCAGGAATTCGACGAGCTTGATGTAGTTTTCCTTGGATACGACAACGTCGAGCGGCAAATCCTTTGGCAATCCAGCCCAGAATTCGTCATTCATGGTCTCTTCGGTTGCGTCTTCCTTGCCGTAAATCTTGAGTTCCGGAGCTACGGATTTTGCAATTGCAAAAAGTTCCTTGGCGCTCTTGCCGATTTCAGCAACAGCGGGGCGTTCTACATCTGGGAAGGCTTCCTTTGCAAGGCGCACCGGCTTGTATGGCACGTAGTCTGCAGGCGGGTTTGCCTTGAAGGCTTCGCGGGCTGCTGCCATTTCTTCGTCCTTGATGCGTTCCGCTTCTGCCCAGGCTTTGGATGCTTCTGCCCAGCGTTCAATTTCGCCTGCGTGGCTGGTTTCGCCTTCGTGCCATGGTGTGCGGTAAGATTCCTTCATGATCTTTTCGCGGAGCTTCATGAGGCCGTAGAACAAGGCTTCCGGGCGCGGCGGGCAGCCTGGAATATAGACATCTACCGGGATAACCTGTTCTGCGCCGCGCACGACGGAGTAGTTGTCATAGCGGAACGGGCCGCCAGAGATCGTGCATGCGCCCATGGCGATTGCGTATTTTGGACCAGGGATCTGTTCCCAGAGCATGCGCACTGCGGGGGCCATCTTTTCGGTAATGGTGCCAGCGATAATGAAGAGGTCAGCCTGGCGCGGCGAATCGCGGAACACTTCGGAGCCGAAGCGTGCAATGTCGTAACGGGCCATGGAGCTGGACATCATTTCGATTGCGCAGCAGCTTGTTCCGTATGTAAGCGGCCAGAGGGAGTTTGCACGAGCCCAGTTCACTACATAGTCAACCATGTTGACGACATGCTTGCCGCCAGGAATCGGGTCCAAGACCTTAGGTACAAAATTCATTATTCCCATTTGAGGTATCCTTTCTTCCAGGAATAAGCAAGGCCAGAAACTAGAATGGCCACGAAAATGATCAGGTCGGCAACGACAATTGCCGGTGTGATTTCAGGTTGACCGCCTGCGAGAATCGTTTTGAGGTTTGCGCAGATCGGGAACAAGAAAAGGGCTTCGATGTCAAACACAAGGAAGAGCAGGGCGAAAATGTAGTAGCCCACCTTGAACTGCACATGTGAATGTCCAATCGTCTGCATGCCGCATTCGTAGGCGGCAAACTTGTTGTCTGTGTTTTTAGACGGAAAACCGAGAAGCTTTCCAACGACCATTGCACCGACGGCAATGATTGCGCCTAAAAAGAGAATGAATAAAAGTGGCAAGTATTCTATCATAATTTAGTAGTTAGTAATTAGTAGTTGGTAGTTAGAATTGTGATTACAATGTCTTCCGTCTTCTGTCTTACGTCTTCCGACTCCTGACTCCTGTTCTCTGTCCTCTGTTTTCTGTCCTCTATTTAATAAAAGTGCTGTAACTCCTGCAAAGTCCCGAACACGGAGTTTCCTGTTTGGAAGCGTTCGCGAATGTGAGCGCAAAGGTCCTGGAATTCCTGTGCGGTCGTCTTGTTCAAAATTTCCAGGTTCTGCTGCAAGTTGCGCCAAAAACCGGAAACATGGTTTGCGTCGGACTGGCCGTTGCGGGCGCGCTGTTCCATTTCGCGCAAGAGCGTATCTGTTTCAATGCGCGAAATGATGTAGCGGGTCGTTGCCAAAAGTTCCTGCAAAAAATACACTAAAAAGAATTCTTCCTGCAGAATGCCTGCGCGGCGGTCTTTCGAGAACGGCAGCAGCTTGTCGGACTTGCCAAAGAACACCGCCGCCTGAGCGTATTCGAGGCACTTTTCGAGCAGCTGTTCATAGCGCTTGATTTCTTCTTCGATGGTGTAGAAGCGGGAACGGTTGTCGGTGTCGTGCTTTTCGTAATTCTTCAGGCGCTGTTCAAGGGAACGGAATGCGTAATAGACCTCTTCATAGTAGCGGTTACGCATGCGGCAGTTGAACGCGCGATTCTTGACTGTATAGTCTGAATGTGGGAGCAAAGTATCCATTAATGCTTTACCTCCCTTACGCCTTCGATGTTTCTCAAGCTATCTACCAGTTTTTGCACCTGGGTCTTGCGGAATGCCTTGAATTTCATTCGGATACGACCGGAATACTTGATGGAAGAAACGCTCATCTGTGAAAGGAATACGTTAGCCTTTGAAAGTTCGTTCAGAATATCGACCGTAATGCCCTTGCGGTTGTCAGTTTCGATTACGATGCTGGAGTCGAACGACTGTGCGTTTTCGTCGTCCCATGTGACTGCGAGAATGCGGTCCTTTTCGATTGTCGCGAGCTTGCTGCAGTTTGCATTGTGAACTTCTATGCCCTGGTGCGGCATCATGATGCCGACAATCGGTTCGCCTGGGATAGGGGAGCAGCAATGGGCAAAATGAATGAGCAGCGACGAATCGGAAGAAATCGGAAGCGGGTATGGGTCTTCAGCCGAGCTTTCCTTGGAATAGAGGACGATGTTCGTCTTGAATTCGTCTGCGTTTTCCTTGGCTGGCACGAGCGTAGCAAGGAATTCCTGGAGCGCTGCAATGGAAATGTCGCCAAGGCCGATCTGTTCGTAGAAGGCGGTAATGTTTTGCGTTTTGAACTTTGCCAAAAGGTCCGCTTCTGCAGGTGTCTTTTCTTTCGGGAGCTTTACGCGCAAAAGTTCGCGTTTCCAAATCTGCTTGCCAAGGTCGGAGGCCTGCTGCTGGAAACTTGTACGCATCCATTTGCGCAGTTCCTGCTTTGCCTTGACGGTCTTTACGATTTCCATCCATTCCGGGCCGGGTTCTTGTGCCTGGCTCTTCAGAATCTGGACGGTAGCGCCGCTTGGAACGGGTTTGTCGATGTTTACGACTTCATTGTTGATTTTTGCGCCGATGCAGTGCAGGCCGAGTTCCGTATGCACGGCAAAGGCAAAGTCGAGTACCGTCGCTCCCGGCGGGAGTTCCACGGAGTCGCCCTTCGGGGTGAACACGGTCATGCCGCCTGGCTTAAGGTCTGCGCGCAAGAAGTTCAGGAAGTCCTGGGAGTCCGGGATTTCCTTCTGCAGTTGGGCCATCTGGTCGAGCCAGGCGAGTTCCTCGCCATCGCGGCTTGTTTCCAGTTTGTAAGCCCAGTGGGCGGCAAAACCCTTTTCTGCCGTCATGTCCATGTCCTTAGTGCGGATCTGGACTTCGACCATCTTGTTTTCTGGCCCGATGACGGTGGTGTGCAGGCTCTGGTAAAGGTTTGGCTTTGGTGTGGCGATGTAGTCCTTGAAGCGGCTCTGGAGCGGGGCCCAGAGGTTGTGGACATAGCCGAGTGCCAGGTAGCAGTCCGAAATTGTCGGCACAATGATGCGCACCGCGAAAATGTCGAAGATGTCTTCGAACTTGCAGTCACGGCGAATCATCTTGTTGTAGATGCTGTAAATGTTCTTTGTGCGGCCTTGAATTGTGCAGTCGAGCTCTTCGAGCGCCATCTTGAACTGGAGCGGGCCAATCACGGATTTCACGTATGCTTCACGCTTTTCCTTGTTGACCATCAATGCGTCCACGATTTGCTGGTATTCGCCCGGGTTTACGTACTTGAACGAAAGGTCTTCAAGTTCCGACTTGAACTTGTAAAGGCCGAATCTGTGGGTGAGGGGCACGTAGATTTCGAGAGTTTCCTGGGCTATGGCCTGGCGGCGGTCCGGCTTCATGTAGCGCATGGTGCGCATGTTGTGCACGCGGTCCGCAATTTTGATCATGATTACGCGCGGGTCTTTGGCCATGGCATTCACAAGCTTGCGGTAGGTCTCTGCCTTTGCCGCCGTCTTGTCTATGCGCTGTTCCTGGGCTGCAGAAATTTTCGTTACGGCATCGACCATGAATGCCGTATCTTCGCCGAACATGTCGGCAAGTTCCTTAAGCGTGTGTGGAGTGTCTTCCACGACATCGTGCAAAAGGCCTGCAAGCACAGAAGATGTGTCCAAATGCAAGTCGGCAAGAATTTTAGCCACTTCAAACGGATGTTCCGTATATGGCATGCCGCTCTTGCGAAACTGCCCTTGGTGGGCTTCGGCGATAAAGGCGGCAGCCTTCCTAAGGAGTCCTTCGTCTAGCGAGGGATTCTTGCGGATAAGCACTTGAATAATGTGCTCCTGATTGCTAGAAAGCACGAATTCCTTTGGCTGTTCGACTTCTTCCATACTCACTTCCAAATTTATCAAAAAAGTTACATTAAAAATAGGCAAAAACCCCGAAAAACAGCGTGTTTTCGGGCTTTTTATGTAATGGAATTACAATTTTGTGAGCTAAAAGTCAATACTTTGAAGAAAAAAAGCAAATTTGAAAGGTTTTATTTTGCTGGAGTCGCTTTTTCTTCGTCTTTTTGGCCAGTCAGCGCGTCAATCGGGGCCACGATGAGCTTTGTCGGCGTGAGTGCAACTTTGACCATCAGGTTGCAGAATGTGTTCCAGATGACCTTTCCGACCGAGAATTTCGGGTCGTCGAGGCTGCCTTCCACGGGCATATCGATCTTAATCTGGTCGTGGCGATCCTTAAGCACATAGAGGCCGATCTTCATCGGTACCGAGAATTCCGGCTTTACAGACTTATCCTTGTCGGCAACGGTGATTTTGTCGATGAGGACGCTGTTTACGCTCTTCAGATTGTTGTTCGTGATGGTTGTGCTGCTGTTTACATTCATTGTGCCTGCAACGAGCGGGTAGCCCGTGTAGTGCACTGAATATGGGCTGAACGGCTTGAGAGCCATGTTCTTCATGTCGATGGCGACTTTTGCTGAGGCAATTTTCATTGTCATGAGCTGTTCAGGCACTCCATGGAAATCGAGGTCGAGAGCGCCGCTTTCCTGGAAGTTCACATGAACCTTGATGTCTGCGTTCTTCATGGAAATGTCTTTTCCTTCGACGCTCACTCTGTTCACTGTGTAGTGCATTGGCTGGACAATCGTATAGTCGTTCAAGGAGAATGTAACATCGCGAATGGAGAGTTTTTTGAGCAAGAAGTAGGGGAGTTCCTGCTTTGCAGCCGGAGATTCGTTTTTCGCTTCTGCCACGGTATCTGCTTTTGCCTGGATTACGGCGACGGTATCATTCGTAGTGACAAGAGACAATGCTGAACTGTCTACTGGGACTTCATCGGTAGAGGCGTTCAGCAACTTGTCTATGTTCGTTTTGCCGCCCTTGAACATGTCAACGTGGCCGTTTACGCCGTAAATCACGAGGGAATCCACCGGGAATCGGTTCTTTTCCAGGTTAATTTCTGCAAAGCCTGTTTCCAGATTCTTGACGCTGTAGCGACCGCCAGCCTTTTCGCGAACAGATAGGTCTGCTAGCCTTACGGAACCCTTGATGTCGGAGGCAAGAACCGTGTTCAAGTTGCCTGCAGTCTGCACTCCCATGGAAAAATTGCCGGAAAGAGAATCTATCTGCACGATGTTTTTTGCAATGGAGAATGTATTTTCGAGTGCGAACTTGTTCAAGTTCAGGTCGATTGCGAAGTCTCCCGAAGCAATGCCGAATTTTACAGCCAAATCCACATTGCCGCCGGCAGGGAAGCTTGCTTCTATCTTTACATCGGTAAGGGTGGAATCCAGATGAACTTGCGGAATGTGCACCCCGGCCTTTTCAACCTGAACATCCATGCCGGATTGCAGATCCTTGTAATGGAGCTTTACATTTGAAATATTGATATTGTTGAGTTCCACGGCGAGTGGAAGTTCCGGAATCGGGTTGGAATAGAGAACCGTGCTGGAATCGGCGCTTTGGGGTTGCTGTGCCGTAGTATCGGCTGCGAGGGAGTCTGTTGCGACTGCATCTGCGGAATTCTTTGCCAAAAATTCGAGAATATCGGTAAAGTTGAAGCGTTCGCCGCTTTTCAATACAGTTGCGCGCAGGCCTTCGAGGGTAAGGTTTTCAAGCTTTGCCTTTTTTGAAATCAATGCAATTGGCGAAACATTTACATTCAAGTAGTCAAAACCGACAAATTCCGTGGAATCGTCCTGTTCGTAAACCTTCACGTCTTTCAAGGTAATGTCGAGGCTGTGCAAAACCCAGGAAAATTCGCCGATTGTAACCTGACGGCCTATATATTCCTTGGAATGTTTTTCTACGAGTGCTGCAGCAATCGGCGGTACTGCAAATTGCAGGAACAGGTACTTGATTGCGGTCAGGATAATGATGAGAACGAAAAGGAATTTCAGGAATTTTTTCATGGCTTAAAATGTAGTTACTTTTCAAAGCTTGCAATAGCCTGCAAAAAGCCATAGCCGTATTTTGTGAGCTTGAATTGGCCGATTCCAGGAATCTCTGCAAATTCTTCCAAATTTGTCGGTTTCTGGTTTGCAATTTCGGTAAGAACCTTGTCGTTGAAGATGACATATGGCGGAACATTCGCCTCGTCGGCGAGTTCCCTGCGGTAGGCTCGCAAATATTCAAAAAGTTCCACGCTATTGCTTGAAAGTTCCGAATAGGAGTTGCGTTGCCTGAAGCGCGGTTCCGGCGACTCTTCGTGCGGGTCAAGGATCGCAAGCTCGATTTTCTGCTCGCCTTTCAAAATCAGCTTGCCGAATGGAGTGAGCAAAAGTGGCTTGCCGTCGGTGTATGCCATTTTCAATGCGCCAAGGTGCACTAGCTGCTGAATGAAATATTCCCAGCGCACTGCCGGCACATCTTTGCCGATTCCAAACGTAGGGAATTCGTTATAGCGCTTTTCGAGGATTTCTGCACGGTGCGAACCACGCAAGATGTCGATGATGACCTCTGCGTTTTCTGTGCTTTTGGTGCGTGCCACGGCGCTCAATGCCTTTTGTGCTACGACGGTGCCGTTAAAGCGGCGTGGCGGGTGCTTGCACACATCGCAATTCTTGCAGTCTTCGGTTAGCGTCTCGCCGAAGTAGCTGAGCAAAATGCGCCTGCGGCAAACTGGGCTCGTGGCGTAGTGCTCCATTCGGGCTAGCTTTTCGAGCTGCAGTTCCTTTTCTCCGGAATCCTCGGCAAATTTTGCAAGCACAACAAGGTCTGAGGCCGAATAAAAAAGCAATGCTTCGGCAGGCATTCCGTCGCGGCCAGCGCGGCCTATTTCCTGGTAGTAGCCCTCCATGTTCTTGGGCGTGTTGAAATGGATTACCCAGCGGATGTCTGCCTTGTCGATGCCCATGCCAAAGGCGATTGTCGCGCATACGATTTGCGTGTTGCCTCGCAAAAAACTTTCCTGAACTTTCTTGCGTCGCTCCGGTTCAAGGCCGGCGTGGTAGGCAGTTGCCTTCAGCCCATTCTTCATGAGTTCGATGGCAAGATCTTCCGTATTTTTACGGCTAAGACAGTAGATGATTCCGCATTCGTCCTTATGCTTTTTAATGAACTTCAGAATTTCAAAAAGCTTGTCTTTTTTCTTTAGGTTAGTACGGACGTTGAGCGAAATGTTTGGGCGGTCGAACGATGCAATGAACGTGTTTTCTTTTGGAATGCCGAGCTGCTGCAAAATGTCGTAGCGGGTCATTTCGTCTGCAGTAGCGGTTAGTGCTATCAGGGGCACACTCGGGAATTCCTCGCGCAGGCGGTGGAGCTCTGCGTATTCAGGGCGAAAATCGTGGCCCCATTGCGAAATGCAGTGTGCCTCGTCGACTGCGAACAGTGAAATTTTACCATGTCGCAGCAGGTGGTCTATTTCAAAAACGAGTCGTTCCGGTGAAATGTAGAGCAGCTTAAGTTCGCCATTGCTGAATTTGTTTCTGATTTCTTCGCTTTCTTCTGCAGAAAGGGAACTGTTCAGTGCAGCGGCTGCAACGCCGTTTGCGTTCAGGTTGTCGACCTGGTCTTTCATTAACGCGAGCAGTGGTGAAATAACGACCGTACAGCCAGGTAGCACAAGGGCTGGCACTTGGTAGCAAATGGATTTTCCGCCACCGGTCGGCATGAGTGCTAGTGTGTCGCGGCCCGAAAGAATGTGCTCCACGACCTTGCCCTGCACAGGCCGGAACGATTCGTAGCCGAATGTTTCTTTTAAACAGGTGTGTGCTTGCTCCATTAAATTCATATGGTGCTCAATTTAGCAAATTATTTTTGCGTTAGTAAAAATATAGGTATAAAATGTGCAGTATTTTAACGCTTTCCGTTTTTTGGAAATATTCCTTGATTTCCATACCATTTCAGTTGCCTTTAACTTGTTTTTTTGCTACATTTGGTAAAAATTTTAAGGAGTTTTTTGATGAAACACCAGTTTAAGTTGCTCACTGCTGCTGCCGCCTTCTCTTTGGTCGCTTGCAATCAGGCAAATAATTCCGCACCTGCAGAAAAGGTTTCTAACGATTCTTCCGATAACGCCAAGATTGGTTATGTCGTTGGTACACAGCTCGGTTCACAGGTTTTCAAAGTTATTCCTCTTCAAGTTGGCGAAGGCCTTTCCGAAGACGCCGTGCTTCAGGGTTTGAGCGACGCCATTGCTGTAAACAAGGATACTACCAAGAAATTGATGCTCTCTGAAGAAGAACTCCAGAACATCGGTGCTACCTATTCCCAGAAGGCTCGTGCCCGCTTCAATTCCATTCAGCCGGACTCAGCCACCTTTGCTAAGCTCCAGGCAGAAAATAAGAATATCCAGCAGTATTTGGATTCCTTGATGAATTCCATGCCGGTCGCTCCTGAAGCTCCGGTTACAGGCAAGGCTGTCCAGCTTTCTGAAAGTTCCAGCCCCATTGAAAAGTTCTCCTATATGTTCGGTGTGAACTTTGCCTCCCAGGTTGCCGCATATTCCAACCAGATCGGTTTGGAGGTTTCTGCTGATGCTGTTCGTGATGGTATTATTGATGGTCACCGCATGGCTAAGGATACGACCTTCAAGGGCATCTTCTCTGCCGATACCGTTGCAGCCGTTCAAAAGCGCATGTCTGATTATGTGAACGCGGCTCGCGAAAAGCAGATGGCGGAAGCCAAGGCTGCTGAAGAAAAGATGAAGGCAGAAATAGCTCCGCTCCGTGGCGATACTTTAGCTGATGGCATGCCAGCCAAGATGAACGCAGATGTCAAGGTGAAGGGCATTAACGTTCAGGCAGAAAACCTCTCTGCATATATTGGTAAGCCGCTTCTCGTGTTCTACTTCTCTGCCACTTGCGGCCACTGCAAGCATGCTGCTCCAGAAATCGTTGCAATTTCTGAAGAATTCAAGGCCAAGGGACTTTCCACTGTTGCCGTTGCCTCTGGTAGCGGCTCCATGAAGCAGATTCGCCAGTTCATGGAAGGTGCAAAGATCGAATTCCCGGTTCTCCAGGATGAAGGCCACCAGTTCGGTGAACTTTACAGCGACGGATACGTTCCTAAGGTTTACCTTGTGAACCCGGATGGCTCCTACAACCTGTACAAGAACTTTGGCAGCCAGAAGGACGAACTCAAGGCTGACATTGCTGCATTGCTCGTGGGCAAGAATGTTGAACACAAGATTGATGTTCCGGCCCCGGCAGAAGCTCCGGCTGCAAACTAACAGATTTCGTCTTGAATCTTGAAAAGTCTCGGCGTTTGTGCGTCGGGACTTTTTTTATGCGTAAAAAACATTGGAAATTAAAATTTCTGGTATCTGGTATCTTGCTCTTGCATCTGAAAAAACACCTTCCTGTTTTCTGTCCTCTGTCTTCTGTCCTCTGTAAATACTAAATTTGTTCACGAAATGTTTCGCTAAGGAAAATTGAAAAACATTGGAAATTAACATCTCTGGTATCTTGCATCTGTATTCTGAATTATGATCATTGCAAATTACGATGTCGTTGTTGTCGGTGGTGGTCACGCTGGTATTGAAGCTACGCATGCCGCCTGGAAGCTTGGCGTAAAGACTGCCATGCTCACGATGGATTTGAATGCGATTGGACGCATGTCCTGCAACCCTGCCGTGGGCGGCGTTGCTAAGGGCCAGATAGTTCGTGACATCGATGCGCTTGGTGGCCTTATGGGGCTTTTGACAGACAAGGCTGGGATTCAGTTCAGAATGCTCAACATGAGCAAGGGCCCTGCCGTATGGGGGCCGCGTGCGCAATGCGACATGGAGTATTATTCTGAATGCGCGCGCAATATGCTTATGTCGTTTCCGGGGCTTGACTTTATACAGGGGGAACTAGCAAGTTTTGAACGCCTGCCAGATTCAAGCCTTGAAATTGTACTTACGAATGGCGACCGCTACATTACAAAGGCAATCGTCGTTACCAGTGGAACGTTCCTTGCTTCCAAGATGTACACCGGCTTAAAGCAGAGTGTTGGCGGGCGAGTGGGCGAGCCGTCTGCCGATGCTCTTTCCAAGACATTCCAGAATATTGGCATTCCGCTTCGTCGCTTGAAGACTGGTACTCCAAGCCGTCTTGATCCTGATACAATTGACTTCGACGAATGCCTTGTGCAGCATGGCGACGAAAACCCATGGCCGTTCAGTGACCGTCACTGCAATCCGATCAACAACGATTCCGTTTGCTGGATTACACGCACGACTCTCAAGACGCATGACATTTTGCGTTCCGGCTTCAAGGAAAGCCCGATGTTCTCTGGCATCATCAAGGGTAAGGGACCGCGCTACTGCCCGAGTATCGAAGACAAGATCAATCGCTTCGGCGACAAGGATGGCCACCAGCTGTTCTTGGAACCAGAACAAAAGTCTTTAGGCAGAATCTATGTGAACGGTTTTAGTTCTAGCCTTCCTGCAGAAGTGCAGCTTGCTGCGCTGCATACAATCCCTGGTCTTACTCGCGCAAAGGTTTTGCAGATTGGCTATGCCGTGGAATATGATTCCGTTGACGCAACAAGCCTTTACCCGACATTCGAAAGCAAGACTTACCCAGGCCTTTACTTTGCCGGTCAGGTCTGTGGCACAAGCGGTTATGAAGAAGCTGCAGGCCAGGGCCTCATGGCAGGCATCAACGCCGCTCTCAAAATCAAGGGTGAAGAACCGTTCATTCTTGGCCGTTCCGAAAGTTACATTGGCGTGATGGTTGATGACCTCACGAACATTCTGCTCGATGAACCCTACCGCATGTTCACGAGCCGTGCCGAATACCGTTTGTTCCTGCGCACAGACAACGCCGAGGAACGCTTGAAAGCAAAGGCTCGCGCAATCGGCATGATTACGGACTGCGACTGGGAGGAATACTCCGCCCGTCGGGCAAAGCTGGAAGTGCTTCGCAAGCGGCTGCGCGAAGAATCGGGCACTCCGGAACAGATCAACAAGGTGCTGGCGACAAGTGGCCAGGCATCTGTCACGGAACGTTCCCGCTGGATCAACATTTTGCGTCGCCCAGGAGTAGATGCCGAAGCTTTCTTCGACATTGCGTTCCCGGGGGAACAGATTGCTCGCCGTGATAGGCTGTTCCTGCTTTCAGAAGAAACTTACGCAGGTTTCTTTGAACGCCAGGAACGCGAAATCAACGAGCAGCGTAAAGAAGAAAAGGTGCGCTTGGCAGAAGACTTTGACTATATGGCTGTTACTGCAATGAGCATTGAATCTAGGCAGAAGCTGATTGCTGCAAAGCCGCTCACGCTCGGCCAGGCCTCGCGCGTGGCTGGTGTTCGCCCTGCAGATATTACCGTGCTCATGCATTATTTAGAAAATAAAGGGTAATTGCCTTGCTTTTTTAGGCATTGCCCCTAACAAACTTTTTCTTTTTTTCTAAATTGCGGGGCGCAAATATAAAACTACACAAAGAGGTTAAAATGTCCGAAGAAGTAAAAGCTACCGAAACCGTTGAAAACGCACAGCCAGTAGAAAAGAAGGAAGTCAAGAAAGAAGCTTCTGCAAAGAAGGCTCCGAAGAAGGGTAACGGCAAGAAGCGTGGCCCGCGTCAGGGTGGCAAGCCGGCAGCAGCAAAGAAGCCGGAAGTATTCAGCGACTCCATCGGCGACCTCTTCCCGGATCTTGCAGCAAAGCTTCAGAAGAGCCGTGACGAACGTATCAAGCAGCAGATGAAGGCTGCTCAGGCTGACCCGAAGGTTCAGGCTGCAACCAAGAAGTTCGCTTCTAAGTAATCGAAACCTCTTCAAGAAAAAGGCCCGCATGAAAAGCGGGTCTTTTTTTATGTTCCATTCCTTGTTGCAAAAATTGCCAAACCGGCACCGTTGGTTGGGGCAAATTTTTATGCAAAAGAAACGCCCGCGTCACACGCGGGCGTTTGCAGCTAGAATAGCATTAGCTTATTCTTCGTCCATGTCGGCTTCGTCGATTTCAGCGTTGTGGTAAACGTCCTGAACGTCGTCGTTGTCTTCGAACTTGTCGATGAGCTTCAAGAGCTTCTGTGCGTCGTCGTGACCAAGCTTGACAGGGTCATTTGCAACATAGGTGATTTCTGCACTCATCATTTCGATGCCTGCAGCTTCGAGAGCCTTGGATACTGCATCGAATGCTTCCGGCGAAGTGGAAACTTCATGAACGCCATCTTCAGTGCTCATGTCTTCTGCACCAGCTTCGAGAACGAGATCCATAACCTGGTCTTCAGCATACTTTTCAGCATCGATAACGATCACGCCCTTGTAAGTGAATGCCCAGGCAACGGAGCCAGCTTCACCCATGGAACCACCGTTCTTGTTGAAGATGTTGCGAACATCGGCAACTGTGCGAACCTTGTTGTCGGTCATGCACTTGACGAGGATTGCGATGCCTGCAGGACCGCGGCCTTCGTACATCGGTTCGGTAACATCGGTACCGCCACCGGCACCAGTACCCTTTGCGATGGCACTTTCAATATTCTTTGTCGGGAGGCTCAAGCTCTTGGACTTAAGGATTGCTGCACGAAGACGCGGGTTGGCATCTGGGTTGCCGCCGCCGAGCTTTGCTGCAACGGAAATTTCCTTAATCAACTTGTTCCAAGACTTTGCGCGAGCTACGTCAGTTTTAGCTTTCTTGCGCTTGGTGGTTGCCCATTTAGAGTGACCGGACATAATTACCTCAAATCGTGAAGGTTCAATAAAATTTTGTGGCTAAAATATAGAAAAGAGTTATGAAGTTGAATGCTGAAGTCTGAAAATAGGAGTCAGGAATCAGGAGTCAGGAATCAGGTCGCATCTCCGATGCTTGGGAAAGTGTGGTCGTCCGCTGCGCTCACTTTGAGTCAATTAAGATGCAAGAAAGAAGACAGAGGACAGAAGACAGAAGGAAGACATAAGACGGAAGTTAAGGTGCAAGAAGACAGAATACAGAGGACAGAAGGAAGACGAAAGACGGAAGACGGAAGGCTAAAGCGAGCAACTAACAACTAATGACTAACAATTCTTTAGAGACTAGGTTCTAGAAACTAGCCTCTAAATCCTAGATCCTTAAACTCATTCAGTCGACAGACGTCAGCCTACAGCCGACAACATGGAAATTAGCAAGTATCTCTCGTCACTCGTCTGTAGGGCCAAAGGCCCGTTCTCTCGTCTAACCCCTAGATCCTAATGGGCAAGAGTTTCCCTATAGGCGTGGACCTGGTCCCTGTAGTTTGCCACCGCTTTTGTGATTTGAGCCGAAAGTTCCTTTTGACCGTCTTCGCTATTCATGAAGGCTTCGTCGTCCGGGTTTGTGATGAAGCCTAGTTCCACGAGCGTTGCCGGCATCAATGCGCCGACAAGCACCATGAAGCCAGCGCCACCCGCACCTTGGCCTAAGCGGCGGATAGTTCCTTTTTCAAAAGACTTCAGGAGCTGTTCCGTAAAGCTGAAGCTGTTCTTCTGGTATACTTCAAGGCTTGCCTGGATCTTGATCCATTCGATGGGGGAGATGTCAGTCTTTGCCTTCTTGTCGCCATAGAGTGCCGCCACCTTGTTTTCGCGGCGGGCTATGGCTTTGTCTTCTTCGCTTTCCGGGGCGCGCAGCACATAGAAGTGGTAGCCCTTCGTCTTTCTATGCTTAATGGAATCGCCTTCGATAGCGTTGCAGTGCAAACTGATGAACAGGTCGCCGTTCCATTTGTTTGCAAGGTTCGGGCGTTCGCCGAGTTCAATGAACACATCTTTGTCGCGTGTGAGCTTTACTTCAAAACCGGCTGCTTCAAGGTCTGCCTTGAGCTTTTTGCCGACGGCGAGCACGATGTCTTTTTCATTGCTTTTGAGGCCTTGCGCCCCAGGGTCCTTGCCGCCGTGACCCGGGTCAATGATGATTGTGCGCACTTCGCGACTGCCTGCTTTAGCCTTGCGGTCGTCTGGGAGCGCTGCAACCTGCTTTGCTGAAGATGAGGCTATGGAAGAAGAGCTTGCAGCAATAGAAGGACTGGAAGTCGGAGCTTGCTTTGCCTTGGCATCGAAAAGAGTTGACTTTACTGTGTCTATGTCAAATTTCTTCTGGAATGACTTTTCGAATTCAGGTACCGCTTCCTTGACCGGAACCCAGACTTTGCCGTCGTTGTCAACAATTGTCTTGTGGCTGAGCGGAACGACTTTACCCTGCACAGAAAAATAGGGGAGTCCGACCACAAAGGAGCATTTGAATTTTGCATTCTTTGCAGAGAAATGCTTTTCGACTGCCTTCCAGTCGACCGTCAATTTTTCGGAAGCTGCAAACTCGTTCATTTCGAGCATCCAGGCGTCGTCAAACTTTTTAAGAGACGCAAGCGCACCCTGCGCATTTGCAAAAGCGAATGCGGCAAGTATCAAAATGCACAAAAGCTTTAACGGTGCGCTTTCATGGCGCGTGCGATTTCCATCTGCGTGTCGCGCTTGATCAAGTCTTGTCGTTTGTCCTGGTTGTCCTTGCCTCGGCATATTCCAACTTCCAGTTTTACGTAACGTTTCTTAAAATAGAGCTTCAAAGGAATCAAGGTGTAGCCCTTCAGATCCTTTGCCTTTCTCATTTTTGCAATTTCGTGCTTGTGAGCAAGCAGCTTGCGCTTGCGAGCCGGGAAATGGTTGAAGCGGTTTGCAAAAAGATATTCATCGATATGCGCACCAACAAGCCAGAGTTCGTCCTTGTCGTCGATATCGACCCAAGCTTCGTTCAGGCTGCATTTGCCGTCGCGAATGGACTTGACTTCGGAGCCAATCAGCATGACGCCAGTTTCAAAGCGTTCTTCTACAAAGTAGAGGTGGTTCGCCTTGCGGTTCTGGATAACAGGGGTGTCTTGTTCTTTTTTAGCCATTAGCTACAGATTCCTGTTCGGCTTTCTTGGTTTCTATCATTGCCTTGAGTTCGCGGCTCGGTTCAAAAACCGGCTTGATTCCTTCCGGAATTTCGACCGTATCGCCGGTGCGCGGGTTGCGGGCGACTCTCGACTTGCGTGGTTTGACCTTGAACCGGCCAAAGCCTCGAATTTCGATATTGCCGCCGTTGCTTACAGCTTCCACAATTTCATCCAAAAACTGTTCGACAATGACTTTGACATCGACTTGCTTTAAGCCGGTGCGTGCAGCGATTTCGTCAACGATATCTTTTTTGGTTACGTTGGTAGTGCTAGCAGCCAATTTGCAACTCCGTATCTTGGTGTTATTACTTTTTCTTTGTTTCCCAGCCAGTAGTTTTTTTCTGCTTGTGCGGAACCATCTTGTCGAGGGCCTTTTTAAGCTGCAGGCAGCCTTCGCCCGAAAGGGCGGAGGTAACGATGACTTTTTCACCCTCTGCTTCGAACTTCTTGACCTGTTCTTCTACGCCAAGGTCAGCCTTGTTCATTGCAATCACATACGGTTTTTCTGCAAGCTTCGGGTGGAAGTCTGCAAGCTCCTGCTTGAGGATGAGGAACTTGTCGTAGGCGTCTTCTTCGAAGCCGTCGATTACAAAGAGCAGGGAGTGCGTGCGTTCGATGTGCTTGAGGAACTGGTGACCAAGGCCACGGCCTTCGCTTGCACCTTCGATCAAGCCGGGAATGTCTGCGACGACAAAGCTGTGGTTATCTACGCTAACAATGCCCAGCACCGGTTCAAGCGTAGTGAACGGATAGTCGCCAACAGCCGGGCGGCCGCTGGAAATTTTGTTCACGAGGCTGGACTTGCCTGCGTTCGGGAACCCGACAAGGCCAATGTCAGCCATGAGCTTGAGCTCCAGGTGGAGTTCGCGCTTTTCACCAGCCTGGCCCGGGATAGTTTTTTGCGGAGCCTGGAGCGTCGGTGTTGCAAAATGGGAGTTCCCCATGCCACCCTTGCCGCCGCGGGCGGCGACCCAACGCTGGCCCGGTTCTGTAAGGTCAGAAAGAATGTGGCCCGCACTGTCTTTTACGAGAGTTCCGCGGGGAACGCACACGATTAAATCCTGGCCGCTGCGACCTGTGCAACGGGCCGCACCGCCCGGCTGGCCGTTCGGTGCCTTGTAAATGTGCGTGTTGCCCATGTCGAGGAGCGTGGAATACTGTTCGTTCACTTCGAGAACGACGCTGCCGCCTCTGCCGCCATCGCCACCATCGGGGCCGCCGAGTGGAACGTACTTTTCACGGCGGAAGCTGCAAGCTCCGTCTCCACCCTTGCCCGAGCGCACTTCAATTGTTTTTTCGTCTAAAAACATACTTTAAATTCTTGATTCTAAATTAAGCTTGTGGCTTCGTCGATGCCGAGTGCGATGTTCATGTTCTGCACTGCAGCGCCGCTTGCACCCTTGCCGAGGTTGTCTATGATGGTTGTGACTTGCATAGCATCATCGTTGCCGAACACATAGATTTTTGCATTGTTCGTGTCGTTGCAGACCGTGCAGTCCAGGCGGCCTGCCGGCAAGTCCGGAGTTTCTGCATATGGCACGACTTCAACAAAGCGGGAACCCTCGTAATGCTTGGCGAGCGCTTCGTAAACGCCCTGTACACCAACCTTCTTGTCGAACATTTCTGGGAAGAGGGCTACGCTGACCGCCATGCCCTTGTAGAAGGGGCCAAGAACTGGGTTGAAGAGCGGAGCGTGGTTAAGCTCTGCGTACATCTTCATTTCTGGCAAATGCTTGTGGTGCAACGCAAGGGCATAAGGGCTCGGTGCGAACAGTGAAAGCGATGCGCCCGGTGTAGAAACCTGTGCACCTTCTGCTTCGTATTCGGCAATGAGCTTTTTGCCGCCGCCCGAGTAGCCGGTAATGCTATAGCAGGCGAGTCGGGCGCTTGCGGAAAGAATTCCTGCGCTGCGCAACGGAGCTACGCCGAGCAAAAAGCCGCTGGCATGGCAGCCTGGGTTTGCAATGCGCTTTGCACTCTGCAATGCCTTGCGTCTTTCCGTAGAAAGTTCCGGGAGACCGTACGTCCAGGCCGGGTTTGTACGGTGAGCTGTGGAGGCGTCGATGATGATGGTATTCGGGTTCGTGCAAAGAGTTGCACTTTCGCGAGATGCATCGTCAGGCAGGCAGAGGAAGGTGACATCGGAGGCGTTAATCAATTCGGCGCGGGCGTCAAGATCCTTGCGTCGGTCCTGATCAATGTGTAAAACTTCAATGTCGCTTCTTTTGGCCAGGCGGTCAAAAATCTGGAGGCCGGTGGTACCGGCTTCGCCATCTACAAAAACCTTGAACACGTTTGTGTCTCCCATAAGTAGAGTACAGAGAACAGGAAATAGGAATTAGGTGGAAGAGGTGAGTCGTCTATCGGCTGAATGCGCACGAAATGAGCAAAGCGTATGCTTGCATAAACATTTTGCGAGCAAGCAGCCCTCTATGGCGAAGCCATGAATGCGCACTAGGCGAGCAGCATCTATGACGAAGTCATGAAAGGTTAAGACAAGAGTACAGAATACAGAAGGCTAAAGCAAGTAACTAACAACTAATAACTAGTGAGTAATAACCTGAAAAAGCCTCTCGTCTATTCTATACCCTATACCCTAGACATTGGAAATCAACATTCCCTAGCCACTAGATCCTAAATCCTACTTAAAATTAAGCGCCGCAGCACTTCTTGAACTTTTTGCCGGAACCGCACGGGCACGGGTCATTACGGCCAACGTCCGGGGTAGTCTTCTTTACGGTTTCCTGCTTGATGCCACGGCCATCGTAGAAGTACCATGCGCCACCGACCTTGTGGAATTCGCCGAGTTCGTGGTGGTTGCGGGTAACGTTGCCCTGCTTGAAGCGAGCGATGAATTCAACCCAGCCGATGTTCTTTTCTTCTTCGGTCTTAGTCTGGCGGATTTCGATGCCGAGCCATTCAGATTCACGGCTCCATGCTTCTACGCTCGGTTCATCAAAGTCGCTGCGCTGAGTAGCTTCGAGAGAGTCCTTCAACCACTTGATTTCGTGCTTTACGTAGGCGGTGTAGCGGGAACGCATGAGTTCTTCCGGAGAACCGGCGAGACGAGCACCCTTGATAACAGCTTCGCAGCATTCAGCATAAGACTTACCGGAACCACATGGGCAAAGATCTAATTCAGCCATAATAAAATCCTCTAATAGGGTTAATTGTTTAGCGCAAAATTAGAAATATTTCAAAATTCCTTTTGATATGGCTGCTTCAAATGTGGCTTGAAAAACAAAAAATCATAAAATAACTGTTCAAATGAGTAATTCTTTATTGAAAAACAAAAAAATATGCAATGAAAATAAATTACTACAATGGTAAGAAAAAAAAATACTCCACCTCGGAATAAATAATTTATGTTTAGGGCACAATGGCATCAATGCGACCGAAAATTCTTGTTGTTGACGATACAAAAACCAACATTGAAGTGTTGGAAGGTATTTTGTCGCCAAGTTACGATATCTATGTCGCTTTGAACGGCGTCAAGGCTCTTGACCTTGTCCACAAGGTAAAGCCGGATCTTGTATTGCTCGATGTGATGATGCCCGGCATGGATGGCTACGAAACGCTTCGCCGCATCAAGTCTATGCCAGAAAGCGAAGACCTCCCAGTAATATTCTTGACTGCAAAATCCGATTCGCAGAGCGAAAAGGAAGGCCTTGCCCTTGGCGCCGTGGATTACATCGCCAAGCCGTTCACTCCGGAACTCGTCGTGTTCCGCGTGCAGAACCAGCTCAAGTTCAAGCGCCGTCGCGATGTCTTGGACACCCAGGTCAAGGATAAAACCAAGTCGCTTCGCCAGACTTTGAAGATCATGCTCACAAGCCTTGCAGCTCTTGCGGAATACCGTGATAACGAAACGGGCATGCACATTCGCCGCACGCAGATGCTTGTGCACCGTCTGGCTCAGGTTCTTTCCAAGCACCCTAAGTTTAGCCCTATCATAACTTCGCCCGAAGTCGTGGAATTCTATGCAACCGCAGCTCCGCTCCACGATATCGGCAAGGTTGGCATTCAGGACAGCATTCTCAGAAAGCCTGGCCGCCTGACGGACGAAGAAATGAAGCAGATGCAGGTTCACACGACGCTCGGCCACGAAGTTCTGCAGCAGGCAATCCGCGATTTGAAGGACGACGACAACATGGGTGAAGGCCGCCAGATGATTCAGATTGCGGCAAATATTGCCCTTTCGCACCATGAACGTTATGATGGCACCGGTTACCCGAACGGTTTGAAGGGTGAAGAAATTCCGGTCAGTGCGCGTCTCATGGCTGTTGCCGATGTTTACGATGCGCTTGTATCGCCACGTATCTACAAAAAGGCCTGGACTCATGAACAGGCCATGGAAGAATTGAAAAAAGAAGCAGGAACACACTTTGACCCCGATGTCGTCGAAGCCTTGACTACTTTTGCCGATGAACTGCCGCAAATGTACAAGGCCTTCGAAAATGAAGAGGTAGGTGATGGCGACAAGTCACTCTAAAGGCAATCTGCAGCGCCGCATTATTTTAGCTTTTACTTTGCCGCTTATTTTATGTGCGGTCGTTTTTTTTGTCATTTTCTATTTGGGTAGTAGAAACTTTGTTACGCAAGGTATCTATAGCGATTATTCCTTGAAACTTGACCAGCAGGCTGCAGAAGTAGCTGCCGCCTTTGACAATAGGATTTACGATATCCAGGAAATGCGCCGCAAGGTGCAGCAGTCCAAGAATCCGTTGCAATTGAAAAACACTCTCGGTTCGCAATTCCCGAAAAATGGAAATTTCTATGACGCCTATTATGCTACTAGCGATAGGCAGTTTGCCAGTCTAAAGAATAAGCATCATAATGTCAATCTTTCTTCTGAAGCATGGTTTGTGCAGACGATGAAAGAAAAGAATTTTGTTTTTACGGGCCCCAAAAGATTACAGAAGCCGCATAAGAGCCTGCTTACGATATCGTACCCGATCTGGGACAAGAATAAGCAGATTCAGGGAGTCTTTGCTGTCGATGTGGAACTAGATGCGTTCAGGCCGCTTATTACTGGGCTTTCTCGCGATGACGGTGGCATTACCGCATGGGTGAGCGACATGGATAATGGCGTTCTTACCTACTTCCCCGAAGAAACGAACCTTGCCAAAATTTCGGTAGATAGCATTGCTACGCTGATAGAACTTTCTGGTGAAAATTTTGGAGTCGATTCCACGGAAACGATCAAGTCGTTCCGTAAGGAAATTGATGATGGCAAAGGAACGAAATATCTTTTGTTTGTTTCTTCTTTCCCGAAGTATCCATTCCGATTGGTTCACTTTTTGCCGGAGCAGAAGGCGCTTCTTGGCGTAAAGGAGCAGTTTGCTGGCATTTGGGTTGCTGCCGTTATAAGTTTGTGCGTTCTTCTTGTTATCTTGATTTTGATTGCACGACTTTTCTACAAGCTTGTCGTGGGCAAGGAACTTACGGATACAATCCAGACAAATTCTACTTTCGATGCCATTTTGCATTCTCCGCAGTTCCCGCTGTTGCTTACGGATTTTGAGTTCAATCTTTTGCACGGCAGTGAAACCGTTCTAAAGTTCTTTAATGCCATTGACAATTACCGTGGGCTAAAAATTTGGGACTTGATCGCAAACCCGGAATTTAGGCAGTTCGCCCAGCGCATGAAGGAGGGCGGCCAGAATCTTTCTGATGACGAAAAGAGAATCCAGCTTCGCGTAAAGAATGCTGATGGCGACGATTTCTGGTGGACGCTCTCTGTACAGACGCTCGTTGAAGAAAACGGTGACATTCGCTACCTGTTCCGAATCTTCGATGAAACCTCCGATGTTTGGAAGACATCTGTCTTGGATACTTTGCTTTCTTCGACAAAGTCCATGATCCTTATTTTTGACAAGCGCATGCGCGTGCAGTCGATGTCGAAAAAGATGGAAAGCTACTTTGGCGTAAGCGCCAACATGATTCGAGGCATTTTTTTCTCTGACTTGAACAATTACGGCTTCCCTGAAGAACTCTATACGAAGGTGAACGATGCATTCGTTTCTTCTGCGTTCTGGACAGACAATTTCTATGTGCCGCCGCAGAACCATAGCGAAGGCATGTGGTGCCGCGCAGAAGCTATTGCTTTGAATAGCCGTGGCAGTACGGTCGGCTATATCTTGATGTTGTTCGATATTTCTGAAGTTGTGCTTGCCCAGGAAGAAGCAGAACGCGCCACAAAGTCGAAGAGCGAATTCCTTGCAAATATGAGCCACGAAATTCGTACGCCGATGAATGCTATTATCGGCATGACGCACCTTGTTTCTGAAACGGAACTTTCCATGCGCCAGCGCAACTTTGTAGGCCGCATCGACCGCGCAGCAAAGAACCTCTTGCGACTAATTAACGATATTCTAGACCTCTCGAAGATTGAAGCGAAGAAGCAGGAACTTGAAATCATTCCGCTTACGCCGTATTCCGTGCTTGACGAAGTGACCGCACTTGCCGTGGTGCGCCTTGAAAACAGGCCGATTGAACTTATCTTGGATATTGACCCGAAGCTTCCGCAGTCGTTCTTTGGAGACCCGCTCCGTATTTCGCAGATTCTTACCAACCTGGTAAACAATGCCACCAAGTTCACTGAACATGGCGAAATCACAGTGACTGTACGCTGCAAGGAAATTACGGATGATAGCGTTCGCCTGTTCTTTAGCGTAAGCGATACCGGCATCGGCATGACGAAGGAACAGCTTGGCCGCTTGTTCAAGACATTCTCGCAGGCCGACGGCTCCACGACGCGCAAGTACGGCGGTTCTGGCCTTGGCCTTACCATTGCAAAGTCCTTTGTGGAACTCATGGGCGGTAACATCCAGGTTGAAAGTAAGTGGAACGAAGGTACGACTTTCCATTTTGAGCTCACATTCCGTGTGCCGCCGCACAGTTCTCCGCTCACCATTACGAACGAAGTCTTTGGTGACAAGCCTTCTGCAATCGTTCTTGACCCGAATCCGAGTGTGCATAGAGTTCTTAGAACATACCTTGAGTTCATGGGCTTTACCGTAAAGACATTTGCTTCCCTCGATACGGCTCGCAAGGCTTGCGAAGAGGCCAAGGAATTGAACCAGTCCTTTACCGTAATGATTGCTAACTTGGATTTTCCGAAAACAGATATCATTACATGGCTTTCGAAGCAGAAGGATCCTGCAGTATTCCCGAAGCACAAGATTTTGCTACACCCGTTCCAGATGTCGGAAGAAATGCGCAATACGGCTCTTGCTGCGGGTTTCAGCGAATGCCTTGCAAAGCCGGTGCACCTTGGCAATTTGCAACAGGCTCTGTGCGTTGCCTTTGGCGAAGCGAAGGATTCTGTTACCAAGAAGGCTGCCGCAAAGAAGTTCCTCTTCAAGCCGTCGAACGTATTGCTTGTTGAAGATGATGCCGCAAACCAGGAACTTGCCAACTACCTCTTGACCGATGCTGGCCTCGTCGTTTCTATTGCCGGCAACGGCAACGAAGCGCTGCTAGCCCTGCAGAAGGACCATTACGACATTGTCTTGATGGATATCCAGATGCCTGTGCTCGACGGCATTGAAACGACCAAGAAGATTCGCGAAATGGATAGCGAATACTTCAAGGAAATTCCAGTCGTTGCCATGAGTGCGTCGGCAATGAAGGAAGACATTGACAAGTGCCTTGCCTCTGGCATGAATGGCTACATTACCAAGCCTATCGACCCGCCAAAGATGTTTGAACGTTTGGCCGAATTCTTGCCTGTCGCTCAGAAGGAAGATAGCGCCGTTGTGATTGCAAACGAAGAAGTGGACCAGTCGTTCGTAGATGCGTTTAAGAATGTGCCGAACTTCAATGCCGTTGCAGGCCTTATGCGCGCAAGTCAAAAGGAAAGCATTTACCTTAAGGTCTTGAAGACATTCATTAGCGATTACGCCAACCTTGTGGAAGAAATGCGCGCTGCCTTGAATGCGCAGAACAGGGAACGTGTCACTCGCCTTGTGCATACCGTAAAGGGTATTTGCGGAACGATCGGTGCCGAAGAACTGTTCAACCTTGGCGGAACCATAGAAGCTGAAGGCAAGTTCGAATACGAGCAGGTTACAATGTTTGCAAAATCCATTGTGACCCTTATTGAATTGCTTTCGCCGGTGGTTAACGATTTGCAGAACCGCATTGCAAGCAATGTGATTGCAAAGAAGGAGTCTCCGGAGGCGCAGAAGCTGCTTCTTGAAATGCTTGAAAAACTTGTTAAGGACCTTGAAGACTGCTCTGCAACTCGCTGCCGCAAGGAACTTGATTCCATCAATGGAATTTTGTTCTCGCCGTCGGTAACGCAGAAACTGCAGGAATTGAATACGCTTGTTGATGAATACGACTTCTCTGGTGCTGAAGAAGCCTGCAAAAAGTTGCTTGAGCAGATTAAAGAATCGTAGTTACTACAAAGGCTAAAACAATTACAATGGCAGCAACGATGAAAATCGGGTGCTGCTTTTTTGTTTTGCCACTTTCGTTTTCTAGAATTTCATCGTAGTCGGGGAGTTCCAGGTCTGCAAATTCAGCTCCGTCTGACCAACCTGTTTTTGCATCGCTCCCGCAAGAAGGGCAAGCTTTTGCAGTCGCTTTTACAGATGCTCCGCAATGTGGACAGATAAACATCACATCGTCATTCTTCATGTAGGCAAAGATAGGAAATTAGTGGTTAGTGAATGTTGATTTCCAATGTTGTCGGCTGTAGGCTGACATCTGTCGACTGAATGAGTTTAAGGATCTAGGATCTAGGATTTAGAGGCTAGAGGTTAGGGAATGTAAATGTGCGTTTCTAGTCTCTAAAGAATTGTTAGTCATTAGTTGTTAGTTGCTCGCTTTAGCCTTCCGTCTTTCGTCTTCCTTCTGTCTTCTGTCTTGCATCTTAATTACCTCAAAGTGAGCGTAGCGAACGACCTCATGCCTCAAAGCACCGAAGGTGTGACCACATTCCTATTTTCTGGATGGCCGCGCTTCGCTCGCCATGACATGGTAAGTTACAGTTCCTTCCGTCTTTCGTCTTTCTTCTGTCTTCTGTCTTCTGTCCTCTGTATTCTGTCTTCTAACATCTTAACTTCCGTCTTCCTACTTTCTTCTGTCTTCTGTCTTCTGTTTTCTGTTTTCTGTCCTCTATTTTCTATATTTGGTGTGCAAAATTGAGGATTGCTATGAAAAAGTTTTTTAGTGCATTGCTAGCCTGTTCTGTAGCAGTTTTTGCTCAGGATGCCTTGCGAACCGCAATTGACGAAGGAGATATCGCCACCGCAAAGAAGATGGTGAAGGCTGGCGAAATAGAAGAGATTTATTGCGGAAAACTTTCTCCGCAAGATGCCGCGAATATTTACGCTCCGATTTTCAAGAGCGCCCCGGAAATGGCTTTTGAACAGTGCCCGAACCAGTTCTCTTACGGTTATGGCGAAAAGGTTTGCGCATCAAAGTCCATGACAGCCTGCTCCGATGTTTTGCAGTTGCTTGAAATGGATGGCGTTGCTGGCAATTCTAATGCGATCGTTGCGCTCGGTAAAACTTTGAAAGTTGCTTTGTCTAACGGCAGTTTTAAAAAGCCGGTCAAGGAACAGGTCGATACATTGCTCTGGCAGCCATGCCCAAAGAAAAAGGCAGAAGCTTGCGTTGAAGCTTGTGTGAACTATGCTGAAACTTCGGGTGATACAACACGCTTGGCTGGCTGCAAGGCAAAGCCGGAAGAACTTGTAGAAAAAACGATCACGGTTTCCAAGCCGTCTCCGCTTTATGAAAAACACAGGGCAGCACTCCTTGAAAGTTACTGGTCTTCTCCGTTTGGAGTTTCAATCGAGTTTGCAAAGTTGATCGCAGCCAATGCAAAGGCTCTTTCCATTCCAGATACGGCTGTGCCAAATCAAAAGTATGTCGTGCGCTGGGTTGAAGCTCACAAGGCAGATGGAACTCCGCTCCCAGGCGGACAGCTCTTCCGCTTTTGCGCAGCTTGGCAGCCGTTCGTAGATTCCCTGCTTACTGCAAAAGAATTGAATACGCATTGCCCTGTCTTTGAAAAGTTTGTGGATGTGCGCGATAACAATGAATACAAGGTAAAGGCTATTGCCGGCAATGATTGGATGGTTGAAAACTTGAAGTTCGCGGCGGAAGGTTCAGCCTGCTATGACGGTGATGAAGGAAATTGCAAAACTTTCGGTCGCTTGTATCCGCAGGCTGTTGCGCTCAATGTTTGCCCGGAAGGATTTCATTTGTCAACAGAAGAAGATTGGGCCGCTTTGATTGAACTTGCTGGTGGTTCCTCGCTGGCTGCGGTAAAGCTTCGTTCCAATGGCTCCGACGACTTTGCCTTTTCTGCAATGTTCGGTGGCTATGTGAATAAGAACAACATTTCTACAACGATAGGTGAAGGTGCTTATTTCTGGACCGAGGGCGTAGATGGCAATCGTGCTGTAGCTCGTTCCATGTTCAGCACAGACAACGATGTTTCCAGAATTACCGTTGACCCTGCATTCTCGCTTTCTGTGCGTTGCGTTCGTCCGCATGTGCCGACTGCAGAAGAAGCTCAGCTTAATGCATTTTCTGAAACACCTGCTGAATAGTGCTTGCTTAATTTGTTAAAAATGCGCTCGCAAGAGCGCATTTTTTGTTTAGCAAATATCTGTGATTGTTGCAATTCCTGCATTTACTTTGAATTTTATTTCAAAGCCTGCGAAGCTGAATCCGTAGATTCTGTCGATGTCATCTTGCTTTGCTTTGTATGCCGGGCGAGGGTCGCTTGCCAAAACTTCTTTCAAAAGTTCCTGCTTGTCTGCTGGAATTCTTTTTAATAATGTTGCTGGAATTTCAACTTGCAGTGGCGTGAATTCTATGGAATCAGTAAAGCCTCCGGTAGCTTCCGGGATAGCATCTGCGTAGGGGAGATACGGCTTGATGTCCACGATAGGGGTCCTGTCCAAAAGGTCGGCGCCCAGAACATGGATTTCGGGACCGTGCGGAGTGTCCAGATCGATGCGCTCGATTTGGACGACAGACATGGCTAGCGGATTTGGCCTAAATGAGGAGCGTGTTGCAAATACACCTAGATGCGCATTGCCTCCGAGGCGTGGCGGACGTACAGTCGGTTTCCATGTGTCGCGAACATTCTCTGAAAAAATCCAGAGCAGCCATAAGTGCGAAAAACCTTCAAGTCCGCGCAGCGCATCGCGACTGCGAAATTCTTCTTCAAAACGAATTACTCCGGACAATTTTTTAAGCAATCCGCTTTGGCGCGGAATGCCGAACTTGCTTCCGAAATCAGTGTGTATAGTTGCTATTGTCTTGAAGTTGTAGTTCATAAAGTTAGGGGCTAGGATTTAGGGGCAAGTGGTTAGACGAAAGACGATAGACGAAAGACGAAAGAGGATTGTTAAATTCCATTGTTTTAGAGGATAGGGGATAGGGTATAGTGAATGTTGATTTCCATGTTGTCGGCTGTAGGCTGACGACTGTCGTCTGAATGAGTTTAAGAATCTAGGATTTAGTGGTTAGGATCTAGTGATTAGTGAATGTTGATTTCCGGTGTTAGGGTATAGGGTTCAGGGTGTAGGGTATAGAATAGACGAGAGAACGGCACTGCGTGCCTACAGACGAGAGATACTTGCAAATTTCCAATGTTGTCGGCAGTAGGCTGATGTCTGTCGACTGAATTAGTTATTGGTCATTAGTTTCCATCTTCCATCTTCTGTCTTACGTCTTCCGTCTTCTTTCTGTCCTCTGTTCTCTGTCCTCTCTTAATTGTCATCACGAGCAACGCGAAGTGATCCAGAACATTGCCCTGGATGGCCACGCTTCGCTCGCCAAAACACGGTATGCTACAATTCCTGACTCCTGTTACTGTCTTCTGTATCTCGTCTAATTTGGTGGGAAGAATATATATGCAATTGCAATGGCTGCTATTATGCCCACAGCATCTGCTATCAATGCGCAAGTTACTGCGTGGCGCGTTTTGCGAACACCTACAGAACCAAAATATACTGCAATGATGTAGAATGTTGTATCTGCAGCCCCTTGGAACATACAGCTTAGACGGCCGGCAAAGCTATCTGGGCCAAGAGTCTTCATGGCATCGATCATCATGCCACGTGCGCCGCTACCGCTGAGCGGCTTCATGATTGCAGTCGGGAGTGCAGGCACGATGTCGCTGCCGAGGCCACACTGCGTAAGAACCCATGCAACACCATTCATAACAAGGTCCATTGCTCCGCTGGATCTAAAGACAGCGATGCCTACAAGAATTGCGACGAGGTATGGAATGACCATGACCGCCGTGTGGAAACCTTCCTTAGCGCCTTCAACAAAAGCTTCGTAGGCTTTTACCTTTTTATAAACAGCAAGTGCAAGGAACGCAATGATAATGCTGAACAAAACAATTCCACTTATAAAAAGGCTTGTCGTGCCGAGAGCTTCTGCAGTCAAACGGCTAAAGTAGGCGAGTGTAGCGATTACGACCGCCGAAAGGCCTCCAAGCCAGAGCAATGTTACAGGATCCTTGAGCTTGATTTTTTGGAAGAAGCTGATTGCAATAATGCCTGCCATGGTGCTGAAGAATGTTGCCAAAAGAATCGGAAGAAAAACATCGCTTGGGTTTGATGCGCCCATCTGTGCGCGGTAGGTCATGATGCTGACCGGAATGAGCGTAAGGCCGCTTGCATTCAGTACAAGAAAAAGAATCTGGGAATCGCTTGCTACTTCCTTGTCTTTGTTTGGATTGAGGTCCTGGAGCTGCTTCATTGCCTGGAGGCCCATAGGCGTTGCTGCATTATCGAGGCCGAGCATGTTCGCGCTGATGTTCATGAGCATCGTGCCTATTACCGGATGGCCCTTTGGAATTTCTGGGAACAGGCGCGTAAACAATGGTTGTACAATGCGAGCTAGGATTTGCACAGCACCGGCCTTTTCGCCAATCTTCAAAATGCCAAGCCAAAGGCTCAAGATGCCCGTAAGGCCGATTGCGATTTCGAATGCCGTTTTAGACATGTCGAATGCGCCCATGATGGCCTTGTTGAAGATGTTTGTATCGCCAAATGCAATCCACTGCACCATGCAGGCAATGAATGCTCCAAAAAAGAATATAAGCCAAATAATGTTTAGGATCATAGGTTGTAGGGGTTAGGATTTAGTGGTTAGGATCTAGTGAATGTTGATTTCCAATGTTTAGGGTATAGGGTTCAGGGGATAGGGTATAGAATAGACGAGAGAACGGCACGGCGTGCCTACAGACGAGAGACGAAAGAGGATTGTTAAATTCCATTGTTTTAGGGGCTAGGATTTAGTGATTAGGATCTAGTGAAATGTTGATTTCCAATGTGTCGGCTGTAGGCTGACATCTGTCGACTGAATGAGTTTAAGGATCTAGGATTTAGAGGCTAGAGGTTAGGGAATGTAAATGTGCGTTTCTGTCTTCTGTTCTCTGTCCTCTGTTCTCTGTCCTCTGTTCTCTGTCCTCTATCTTATGAAATTTCAATGCTTGCAAGTTCCTTGCCGGTGTCAAGTTGATGAACTGAGAATTTGCAGGAACCAGAAACGCTTTCAAGTAAGCCAAATGTCGCTGGGTTGCCGCCCTTTGGCAAGCTCGTGGAACCAGGGTTCAGGCAATACACACCGTCTCGGTTTTTAGCCGCTGTGTATATGTGCGTGTGTCCAGAAAAATACGCATCTGCCTTGTAATGGCTGAATGTGTATGGGTCAAAGAGATGTCCGTGACTTAGGAACAATCGCATGCCGTTTTCTTCAAGTTCCTTGTAATCGGCCATGATGGGGAAGTCAAGGACCATCTGGTCCACTTCGGCGTCACAATTGCCCCGCACAGCAATTATTTTGTCTTTAAGTGGATTCAAGAGTGCTATAACTCCCTGTGGATCGTGTCCGCCTGGCAGAGGGTTTCGTGGACCATGATATAAAACATCGCCAAGCAAAAATATCCGGTCGCATTTTAACGATTCAAAATACGAAAGTGCCTTGCGAGCTGCAAGGGAGGATCCATGGATATCGGAAAGAACTAAAGTACGCATAACACCCATAATATAAAAACATTGGGCATTGATAAGTTGTCCATAAGAATTTTATTTCTGTCTAGCTTTTTTCTGCCTATTTAAGGTAATTTTTTTTCAAATGATAGGGTGTAATATGCTTTTTAAGAAATTTTTGAAAAAAAAGAATATCGCTTCTGCCGCTTTTGGCCTAGCTTTATTTGGCCTTGCGTCCATAGCTCAGGCCGAAAACCCCATTTTCCAGACTTATTACTCCCCGGACCCGGCTCCGGTCGTGTTTGGCGATACCGTTTGCGTATATACCGGTAACGATGAAGGCGGCTCCTTCTTTACCATGCACGGCTGGCGCGTTTCCTGCTCTACCGATATGGTGAACTGGCAGGACATGGGCGAACTGATTTTGCAGCACTCCGACTTTAACGGAAGTGCCAAGGCCAATGGCGACTGGGCCGCACAGGTGATTCGTCGCAATGGCAAGTATTATTACTATGTAACCGTAGAATCTAGCCGCGATGGCCGTGCCATCAACGTGGCCGTGGCTGACCGTCCCGAAGGTCCTTTTAAGGACGCCCTGAATGGCAAGCACTTGGCAGGTCCCAACTGGGACTACATCGACCCTACAGTTTGGATTGATGATGACGGTCAGGCTTACCTCTACTGGGGTAACCCCAAGCTTTATTACGCCAAGTTGAACGAGGACATGATTTCCTTTGACCGCGATGGCATCAAGGTTACCGACATGACCCGCGGTTTTGCACCCAATGGCGAAGAATCCAAATATACGGAAGGCCCATGGATTCACAAGCGCGGCAATAAATATTACATGATTTACGCTTCCCATGGCGTGCCCGAAAAGATTTCCTACTCTACCAGTGATTCTCCTACGGGTCCCTGGACTTGGGGTGGTGTGATTATGGATCAGGGGAATGGTACCGCATTTACAAATCATTCTGGCCTTATTGACTTTAAGGGCCGCAGCTTCTTCTTCTATCATAACCAGAAGAACGAGAAGGGCGGTGGCTATAGCCGTTCCACCGCTGTAGAAGAATTCAAGTGGAATGCTGATGGTTCCATTCCCGCCATCAAGTCCACAGACGATGGCGTCAAGACTCCTATCAAGAATCTTGACCCCTACGAACGCGTAGAAGCCGAAAACAAGGCCTGGGTGGGCAACATTAGCGTGAATACCGCTGGCGGCTACACCATCATTGAACATGTAAAGTCCCAGAATGGCTGTGTTTATCTTACCAACATGGGTTCTGGTTTTTACACCAAGGTCCGTTCCGTAGATATGAGCGATGGTGCCGACAAGATTACCATGGTCACCCGCGGTAACGGCGGCAAGATGGAACTCCACATGGGCAGCGAAACAGGAACACTCCTTGCTACCATGAATATTCCCGCAAGCACTGCCTGGGAAGAACATTCCTTTGATGTTACCGGTGCCGACGGCGTAAACGACCTGTATTTCGTTGTCAAGCAGGGCGGCTTTGATTTTGACTACTGGTATTTTGAAAGCGAAAAGCAGGCTGTTCCCCAGGAGCCGTTTAATGGTGTTGCTGCTGTAATCCCTGGCAAAATCCTGGCTGAAGAATTTGACAAGCCGGGCGTTGGTCGTGGCAACCAGTCCTTCAGCGACAAGGACACCGAAAATCATGGCAATAGCGACTTCCGTAAGGACGACGCTCCTTCTGTCGATCTTTACGAGAAATCCAATAACCGCATCATCGTAGGCTACATCCAGAAGGATGAATGGCTGGAATACACCGTAGATATTGCCAAGGCTGGCGACTACACCATGTTTGCCGCGGTTGCTTCTGCAGGAGGCTCCAGCTTTAAATTGTCCCTTGATGGCGAAGACATTACCGAAAGTATTTCTGTGCCCAAGAATGACACCGATGCCGAGGAACAGAACTTTGACGATTACAACAAGGTGAACGCCAATGTCAAGCTTCCTGCCGGTAAGCATGTTCTTCGTTTTACTGCGACTGGAGACTGGTTCGACATCGACTATATCAATTTTGTTGCCGGTGCTGATGCAGATGATGATGCCCCTATCATTGATCCGACTGCAATTGCTTCTGGAGTATGTTTCTCTGCACCTGTTGAAACAGTGTATAATGTTTTCAGTTTTACGGGAAAGTTCCTTGGTCGTGTGAATGTAAATGGCGACCTTTCACAGGGTCTTGAACATGCCGGATTTGCAAAAGGTACTTACCTTCTTCGCGGTATAAATACAAAGAAAATGCAAAAGGTTTCTGTTTTCAGATAAATTCATTCCTCAAAACACACCTGCGCTCCGGGTTTATTCCCGGGGCGTTTTTTGTATTTGTTCTCTTTTGCCATTGATAAAAAGTCCATGAAACCTTCGAATGATAGATGAAAAAATGAGCAAAAAGTGGATATTTTTGTAATGAAATGAAAATTGAGGGATTTTATACTCTTTAAATGGAGTTTCCTATGGGATGCTTTAAGAAGTTTTTGGGTGTCGCGGCCTTGATAAGCTCTACCTTGGCCGGTTCTGCAGTTGCCGCAACGGTTTCAAATCCAATTATCTGGTCTGATGTTCCTGATGTGAGCATGCTCCGTGTAGAAGACAAATACTACATGGTAAGTACAACAATGCATGTTGCTCCTGGTGTACCTGTGATGACTTCTACCGATTTGGTGCAGTGGCGTACAGAAGGCTATGCATACCAGACACTTTCTACAAATGATCAGCAAAGCTTGAATGGCGGTAGACACGCCTATGGCAAGGGTTCCTGGGCAAGTAGCATTCGCTATCACAAGGGCTATTTTTACATATTGACGCCTTCGTATACAACAGGTAAAACGCACCTGTACAAGACAAAGGATATTACAAGTGAAAAATGGGACGAAGTTCTGCTCCCGTTCTACCATGATCCATCTCTTTTCTTTGATGACGATGGTACCGTTTGGGTATTTTACGGCAACTCTCCAATTCAATACGTTCAGTTGAATGATGATGCCAGTGGCGTAAAGATGGGTGGCAAGAGTGGCTTTGTTGGCGGTACTGATATTGAGCCGATTGCAGGCAACAATTATATTGTGAAGCAGGAAGGCGCTCACATGGAAAAGATCAATGGTGAGTATTACCTTTACACCATTTCTTGGCCAAGTGGCAAATGCCGTACATCTGTAGTTTACCGTTCCAAGAACCTTCTTTCTGGTTTTACAGGTAAAATATTCCTCCAAAACGATGGTGTAGCACAGGGTAGCATTTTTGACACTCCAGATGGCAAATGGTACGCAATGCTCTTCCGAGATTCTGGTCCTGTCGGTAGAATTCCATACCTTGTTCCTACAAGTTGGGTAGATGGCTGGCCTATTGCAGATGGAGGCAAAGCTCCTGCAACTTTAAATTTGCCTGGTGAACAGGAACCTGGCTATGGCATGGTAACATCCGATGAATTTGAATCTTCTACATTTCCTTTGGAATGGCAGTGGAACCATAACCCGGATAACAGCAAGTGGAAAATTGCCGATGGCAAGTTGCAAATAACCACAGGCCGCGTTGACAATTCCGTATTCTTCACAAAGAACACTCTTACGCAGCGTACCTTTGGCCCTGCATGCTCCGGTCGTACATTAGTCGATGGCAAGAACATGAAGGATGGCGATATTGCTGGACTTGTTGCTCTTCAGGATTCCATGGGCTATGTTGGACTTGCAAAGAACAATGGCTCCTATTCCGTTGTCTATTACAAGGAACAACAGCATGATAATTCTCATGACAAGTATTTGATTGATTCCAAGCCTATTAACGGCAGTAGCGTGTATTTGCGTGTTGATTTTGATATGCAATTGAACCGTGACGGCTATGCAACATTCTATTACAGCACCGATGGAAAGTCCTGGAATGCATTTAGCAACAAGACAAAGCTTTACTATACTCTCGGAATGTTTACTGGCTATCGCATTGGCCTTTTTAACACTGCTACAAAAACAGCCGGCGGTTCTGCTGATTTTGAATGGTACAAGATTGGTGCCAATGTCAATGATGAAATCTGGTTGACAAGTGCAGACCCTGTTCCACAGACTCCGTTTGGAGGCAAGGCATGGACTGTTCCTGGCAAGATTCAAATGGAAGACTTTGATGAACCGGGCAAAGGCAAGGATGGTGCTTCCTACAGTGATTCCGATGCAGCAAACAATGGTGATAGCGATTATCGTGAAGGTACTGGCGTAGACCTCAAAAACGGCGCAACCGGTGTTGTTGTTGGCTGGAATGCAGAAGGGGAGTGGCTTGAATATACAATTAACGTTACCAAGGCCGGTGAATATACAATGTTTGCTGCTGTTGCCTCTGCAAATGGGGGTAGCTTCAAGCTTTCCATTGATGGTAAGGATATTACCGAAGAAGTTGAAGTTCCTGCAGCAACTGCAGGCGAAGAAAACTACGATGACTACAACAAGGTCAAGGCCAATGTAACACTCCCTGAAGGTGAACATGTCTTAAGATTCACTGTTACTAAGGCTTGGATCGATATTGACTATATGACTTTTGTTGCTGGTGCAAATGCAACTGATCCGGAACCAATTTTGGACCCTGAATGCAACGATGAATCTTGCGAAACAGCAATTAACAATGTTCGTTTCAATGTTAATGGAATGCAGACATATCGAGTATTCACTTTGAATGGAACCTTTGTTGGTACAATTCAAGCAGCCGATATGCAACAGGTTAAGAATCAGACTCAGAACTTGGTAAATAAACATGGAGTCTATTTGCTCAAGTCTACAAAAACTGGTTTAGTTCATCGAGTATCTGTTACAAGATAAAAGAAAAAAGGTATGGGTTTAAAATGAAAAAGGAACTTCTCTTTTCCGCCGTGTTGGCACTGGTTGGTGCGACAGAATCTTTTGCAGGTAATGCAAAGGCCGAAACTTTGAACGGTCGCTCCATTTATGTTTACGCACCTGCAAATATTGAAAAGAATAAGCCGCTTTTGATTTCTTGCCACGGCATGAACCAGGATGCCGCATACCAGAGCAATCAGGCCCGTTGGGAAGATATTGCCGATACCGCCCGCTTTGTGGTGGTGTACCCCAATGGTATCAACAAGGGCTGGGACCTTGGCGGCGACAAGGATATCAATTTGGTAAAGGACATCATCGATGAAATGTCCAAGCGTTACCAGATTGACCTTTCTCGCGTTTACCTGTCCGGCTTTAGCATGGGTGGCATGTTTACTTATTACGCCATGGGTAAAATTGCCGATAAAATTGCGGCTTTCGCTCCGGTTTCCGGTTACATGATGGGCGGCCCGGGCAAGGCTCAGCGCCCCGTGCCTATTATCCACCATCACGGAACCAGCGACGATGTGGTTACCTATAGCAACGTGATGACTCACATCAATGCCTACAAGAATCAGTTTAACTGCCCTGCAAATCCCTCCGAAACCCAGACTTTCCCTGCAAATTCCAAGTCCGAAATGTGGGGCCCCTGTGATGGCGGCGTCAGCGTCAAGCTTGTGACTCTGGGTGGCAAGGGACATTGGCATTCTAACGACGAAGCTGTAGTACATACCAGCAAGTCCATTTGGAACTTTATCAAGAACTATTCTCTGGAAGGTTCCGTTGATGCCGTAGAACCTGAGCCACAGAAGCCTTTCAAGGGTACGGCCATTGCTATCCCTGGCAAGGTTGAAGCTGAAGACATCGATATTCCTGGTGTTGGTCGCAATCCTGACGGTACGACAAACCAATCTTTTAAAGTCGGCACCACAGAAAACAAGGGTGATTCCGATTACCGCAAGGGTACCCCGGTAAGCATTTACAAGAAGGCCACCGGCAATGTCATCGGGTATAACGGCGAAGGCAACTGGTACGAATATACGGTTGACGTGAAGGCCGACGGCGAATATACAGTTTATGCCGCTGTTGCCGCAGCAGGTTCAACTTCCAGTTTCCAGCTTTCTATGGATGGCAAGGATATTTCTGAGAAGGTTGCCGTTCCTGCAGCTGCCGCAGGCGAAGATAACTACGACGATTACAACAAGGTCAGCTTTAATGTGAAACTCTCCAAGGGTCAGCATATTTTGCGTCTTACCGTCACAGGTGCATGGTTCGATATCGACTATATGACTTTTGTCGCAAAGGGCGAAGCAGACCCGGAACCTATCGAAAAAGCGGAAGGCGAAAAAGTAGTGTGCCCGGATGGAGGTTGTTCTGAAGGTTCCGACGAAACTGCGATTAACTCTCGCTTTGCTTTGAGTTTGTCTAAATCCAAGACTTATAGCATTTACAATTTGTCTGGTGCTTTCCTTGGAAAGATTCATGCTGCGAGCTTTGAAGAAATTCAAGAAAAGACTTTTGCGCTGACTAAAAAATCTGGCGTGTATTTAGTAAAATCTGCAGGATTTATAAAGAAGATTCAAGTAAGTCGCTAGATATTGACAAAACGTCCATGAAAGGTGTAGCTCTGCTGCACCTTTTTCTTATATAAACTGATAATTTTGTTTGTGCGATAAAATGGAGAATGTTATATGTTCGGATTAAAGAAAACTTTTGGAATTGCAGCCTTGGCGACTTTAGCCTTCGCCGCAACAGCAAGTGCAAATCCCGATAGTTTGGTGCTTACCCCTCCGATGGGTTGGAACAGCTGGAACGTATTCCACGAAAATATTAACGAAAACCAGATCAAGGAAATCGCCGACGCCATGGTTTCCTCGGGCCTTCGTGATGCGGGCTATATCTATTTGAATCTGGATGACAACTGGATGGATACCAAGCGCGATGTCAATGGCGATCTTCAGAACCATCCCAAGACTTTCCCCAGCGGCATGAAGGCTCTGGCTGATTACGTTCACAAGAAGGGTTTGAAGTTCGGTCTTTATGGCGACCGAGGCCTCCGTACTTGCCACCATTACAACAGCGACTGGGTAAGCGAAAACGGCTCCTACATGCGCGAAGAACAGGACGCCAAGAAGTTTGCCGAATGGGGTGTTGACTACCTGAAATACGACAACTGCGATGAAGCTCCCGGTTCCAATCAGGAAGCGGATTACACCCGTATGAGTAAGGCTCTCCGCAATTCCGGCCGAGATATCGTGTTCAGTATTTGCGCCTGGGGTTACCAGCCCTGGATGCCAAAGATTGCCCATCTGTGGCGTTCCACTTTTGATATTGGACCAGAATGGCGTTCTTCCTCCTGGTACCGCGGAATCTATGAAATTATTGATGAAAACAACAAGTATTGGGAAGTCGCAAAGCCGGGTAATTGGAATGACCCGGACATGCTTGAAGTGGATAACAGAAACCTGACTTATGAAGAACAGAAGTCCCAGATGACTATGTGGTCTATCATGGCCGCTCCCATCATGATTAGTTCCGATGTCCGCAAGATGTCCGACCAAGTGAAGGATCTGTACATTAATAAGGACATGCTTGCCATTAACCAGGATTCCCTGGGTGTTCAGGGCCATCGTATTTCCAATGTAGATGGTAAGCAGATTTGGACCAAGCCTCTGCGCAACGGCGATATTGCTGTAGCGCTTCTCAATGACAATACATCTACCCAGACCATTGAATGTGACTTTTCCAAGATTGGCGTTACTGGCGAAGTTGAAGTTCGTGACATTTGGCAGAAAAAAGATCTGGGTAAGTTGACACATGTTTCTGTGGAACTTCCAGCCCATGGTTCCGCAATGCTTCGCCTTGTAATCAAGCCCGTACCTCGTGAGCCTTTTGGCGGCAAACCAGCAGCAATTCCTGGTAAGATTGAAATGGAAAACTTCGACATTCCGGGAACTGGCGAAGGTAACAACACCTACAACGAAATGGATGCAGTGGATCATGGCGAAAACAACTATCGCGAAGGCACCGGGGTTGACATTTACAAGAAGGCAACAGGCTACATCGTTGGCTACAACCAGAAGGGCGAATGGCTTGAATACACTGTGAATGTTGCAGAAACTGGAACCTATACGATGTTTGCTGCAGTTGCTTCTGCAAACGAAACCTCCAGTTTCAAGCTGTCCATGGATGGCAAGGATATCACCGAGGAAATTGCAGTGCCCAAAGCAGTCGAAGGCGAAGAAAATTACGATGACTACAACAAGGTAAAGGCTAATGTGAACCTTACCAAGGGCGAGCATGTTATGCGTTTCACTGTCACAGGCGACTGGATGGATATTGACTACATCAACTTTGTTGCTGGCGAAAATGCAAAGGATGATGCTCCGATTGAAGGCAAGGAAGAACAGAACGATCCTGACGACGGTAACCCGATTTTTGCAAGTGCAAAGAACCTGGTGAATGTTTCTGTTGAATACAATGTATTTGCTTTGACCGGTAAGCATTTGGGTTCAATCAAGGCTTCTTCGGGTAATGTTTCTGCAATGCTTAAGAATTCTGGATTTGCAAAGGGAGTTTATATTCTTCACTGCGTTCAAGGTAATAGAACATTCCGTGTAGATGTCAGATAGTTATTTTAACTCCCTTGTTGAAAGTATAGGCTCGCTGTTTTGTGCGGGCTTATTTTCTATATTTAGATTGTTAAATAATTGAACATTTGGTATACAATGCAAAAAGAATTTGATTCCGCTTTGGAAGGCCTTTTAAACTTTGATCATTCTGAAAAGAATGCTGAACAGAAATTCAACACACTCTTTAAGCAGATGATTTCTGCCTCTATGCAGATTTGCGGAGAAACAGATTTTGCAGCCCTGGTTAATGAAAAAGCAAAAGCCGCAGAAGACAAGTATGGCGTAAAGATGGAAAACTTTGAAAACGAGAACGATCCTTACAAAAAGTTAAGGGAAGTTGTTCGCTTTGAAATGAGCCAGGAATCCATTTTGAATGGCAAGGAACATGAACTTTGCTGCACTGAATCCAATTTCAAGAATGCACTCGCCAAGTTCCGCAATGAACTTGAAAAAATTGTGCCGCAGTCTCAGCTAGAAGTTGTTGATTCCATGGCCCATTCGCTTTATTCCGACTTTACGAACTTCTTTGTTTGTGCTTCGCTTGACATGATTGCTGATGCAAAGATTTATGCTATGAAGGAATTCCGTCCATTGCAGTTGAATGCCATGGGCAAGGAAGTTCGAACCTATGTGAATGTAATGAAGCAGCAAAATGCAAAACCGCAAAAATCGCAAACCGTTACAAACTGGTTTAAGAGTGTTATGATTTTGCCTGCATTTTTGTTTAAAAAGCTCTATGGCATTAGCTTTGTAGAAATGTTTGAAGCTGAACAAAAGATTGTTGATGATGTTGCGCACACATTTAAGTTTTTTCAAAAGAATATGGAAACATTTAGTGCTGGTGGCGAATACGTGATTCTTCAGCAGTTCCTGAAGGAACTGAAATTGGATGACTGCTTTACTGTTCGCTCAAAGGCTCAAAATTCAAAAAAAGGCCCTTTAGTCAACTAACTTTTATTGTTTTGGAACAAAAAAACGCCTCGGAAAAATTCCGAGGCGTTTTTAAGCTTTGATGTTAAGCTAACAAAACTCTATTAGAGCTTGTCGTTGGAACCAAGAACGTCAACGATCTTGTGTTCGTACATCTTCTGCATGTTTTCGCGAGCCGGCTTGAGGTACTGACGCGGGTCGAAGTGATCCGGGTGTTCGTTGAAGTACTTACGTACTGCAGCGGTCATAGCCAAGCGGGAGTCGGAGTCGATGTTGATCTTGCAAACTGCAGACTTGGAAGCCTTGCGGAGCTGTTCTTCCGGAATACCAACTGCGTCTGGGAGCTTACCACCGTTTTCGTTGATGGTCTTAACTTCGTCCTGCGGAACGGAAGAAGAACCGTGGAGAACGATTGGGAAGCCTGGGAGCTGCTTTTCGATTGCTTCGAGAACGTCGAATGCGAGCGGCGGCGGAACGAGGATGCCGTCAGCGTTGCGTGTGCACTGTTCTGGCTTGAACTTGTAAGCACCGTGGGAAGTACCGATGGAGATTGCGAGGGAGTCGCAACCGGTACGGGTAGCGAAGTCAACAACTTCTTCCGGCTTGGTGTAGGTGGAGTGTTCTGCAGAAACTTCATCTTCAACACCAGCGAGAACACCGAGTTCAGCTTCGACAGTTACGTCGTGAGCGTGTGCGTATTCAACAACCTTCTTGGTGAGGGCGATGTTTTCTTCGTACGGAAGGTGGGAACCGTCGATCATAACGGAAGAGAAACCGTTGTCGATGCAGTCCTTGCAGAGTTCGAAGGAGTCACCGTGGTCGAGGTGAAGAACGATCTGAGGATTTGCGCAGCCGAGTTCCTTAGCGTATTCAACAGCACCCTGAGCCATGTAGCGGAGGATTGTGCCGTTAGCATAGTTACGAGCGCCCTTAGAAACCTGCATGATAACCGGGGACTTCTGCTTTACGGAAGCCTGAACGATTGCCTGCATCTGTTCCATGGTGTTGAAGTTGAAAGCCGGGATAGCATAGCCACCAGCAACAGCCTTTGCGAACATTTCCTTGGTGTTTACCAAGCCGAGTTCCTTATAAGAAACTGCCATTGTTTTACCTCTTGTTTTAGATGGCGACTTGAGTCGCCGGTTAAAGATTAACACCCATAATTTACAAAATATATGGCATTTTGGAAAGTATATCCCTTAAAAAACACCTTTTGATAGCCATATCCTTCCGTCTTCCGTCTATTTAGGCATCCAGCTTTTGCGTCCGAGACGAATTAGGTAGATAATGCCCCTAAAGCAGAGTTCCGTACACATTGCCATCCATGCCCCCTGGAGTCCGTAGCGGGTAACAAGGAATGCCGCAAGCGGCAGACGAACAATCCACATGCTCACAAGGTTCATGATGCTGGGCACAAAAGTGCTGCCTGCACCGCGAAAAACGCCGTTTGCAACGATGGAAGCTCCATAAAAAGGTTCTGCAATGGCTTCAATTCGCAAAATTGCCGTGCCTAGACGGCGGATTTCAGGGTCTGGAGTGAACATTCCGATAAGTTCGGGGGCAAAAATGAACATGAGAATAGCCATGAATGTCATCACAGCCATTCCAGTACCCGTGGTAAGGTAGGCGAGCTTGCGCGTAAGGTCGAATCGCTTTGCGCCGATGCCCTGCCCAATTAAAGTTGTTGCTGCAGAACCAATGCCGTAGCCTGGCATGTAGCAGAGGCTTTCGATGGTAATCGCAAACGAGTTCGCTGCAATGGCAGCCATGCCGAGTGGCGAAACGATTGCCGTGAACATCACATAGGCGCTGCACATCACGAGTTGTTCCAAGCCGACCGGCCAAGAAATGCGGTACGCTTCTTTAAGCTGCTTGATTGAAAAATGGATTTTTTCTTTTGCTCGCAAGTGCAGGGCCTTGCTCCTGAAAAGCAAAAAGTAGAGCATGAGCGACATGATTATGAATTCTGTAATTGCAGTGCCAAGGGCTGCACCCATCACGCCGAGTCCAAGGCCCGGTTTGTCAAAAATCAAGAAGTAGTTTAGAATGACATCGAGAAAACAGGAGCAAACCTGCAATGCGCTCGGGAGCTTCATGTTGCCGCTGCATTGGAGCATTCCTGCTGCCATGCCGTTCAGCTGCATCGCCGGCAGGCTTAAAGCGATAATCAAAAAGTAGAGTGAGGCATTGTGATGGAGGCTTGGGTCGGCTCCAAGCAGCCCTGGAATTTTGTCGTGCATGAAAATGCCCAAACCCATGAGCAAGGAACTGAAAACTAATCCGAATAGCAGGCCGACTTTTACAAGATTGCGGGCGTGGACATTCTTTTTTCCACCAATGGCATGTGCAATCTGTACTGTAAAACCGGTGCTTGCCGCATAGCAAAGGCAGCCAAGCAGCCATGTGCTTGAGGCAACCAGGCCTATGGACGCCGCCTCGCTGGAACCCAGGTGACCGACCATCGAAGCGTCGATGTATTCCATGATGATCGTTGAAATTTGTGCGAGAATACCAGGAATGCTCAACTGCCCGATGAGCAGCATCAGCTGGCCCTTGCTAAGGGGTTTTCCGTCGCGTAAAAGTTCAAGTCTGTCCATGGGAAATTAGTGGTTAGGATCTAGGATTTAGGATCTAGGGGTTAGAGAATGTAAATGTGCGTTTCTAGTCTCTAGTTTCTAGAACCTAGTCTCTAAAGAGTTGTTAGTCATTAGTTGTTAGTTGCTCGCTTTAGCCTTCCGTCTTCCTTCTGTCCTCTGTCCTCTGTTCTCTGTATTCTGTCTTGCCTCTTGTTCTTGCATCTTAACAGTCATCACGAGCCGTAGGCGTGGTGATTCAGAACATTGCCCTGGATGGCCACGCTCCGCTCGCCATGACATGGTAAGTTACAGTTCCTTCCGTCTTATGTCTTCCTTCTGTCCTCTGTATTCTGTCTTCTGTACTCTAATTAAAATACTCCTTCAATCTTTTCAATGCCTCTTGCAAGGTTGCCTTTGGGCAAGCGATGTTCATTCTTAGGAACCCTTCGCCGGCGTCGCCGTAAATGCTTCCCTTCGAAATGAATACTTGTGCATTCTTGCGAATGTCAGCTTCAAGCTCTTCGGAATTGATGCCGCGCTTTTTGCAGTAATCCCTGCAATCGAGCCACAGCAGGTATGTAGCCTCGCTTTCAATAAGCTTGATTTGCGGAATTTCTTTTGCCATGAAATCCGTTACGATTTCGCGGTTGCCCTGAATGTATTTCAGCAATTCATTGAGCCAGGGTTCGCTTTCGTTGTAGGCGGCGATTGCAGCCTGGATCGCAAAGACATTTGGTTCAGCAACTTCATCTGTGTTCAGTCCACGCCAAACCTTGTGACGCAGCGTTGAATTTGCTACGGCAACGGCTGCAGTTTGCAAGCCTGCAATGTTGAATGTCTTTGTCGGAGCAATGCAGGTAATGCAAATTTCTTTGCATGTTTCAGAAACGCTTGCAAAAGGAATGTAGCGTTTGCCTGGCTTTGTAATGTCGCAATGGATTTCGTCAGAAATCACTGTCACACCATGCTTTTTGCAAAGTTCGCCTACACGAGCGATTTCTTCCTTGCTCCAGATTCTGCCCACAGGATTGTGCGGGTTGCAAAAGATCAGCAGGGAAGTTTGCGGGTTTGCAAGGTCGGCTTCAAAACGCTCCCAGTTAATGCTGAAAGTTCCATTTTCGTTGGCGAGCGGGCATTGCAGAATATTGCGTCCGTTGTTTACGATGGAGTTGAAGAAAATGTTGTATACCGGCGTAAGAATCACAACGTTTTCTGCCGGGGTGGTCACCTTGCGCACGATGCTCGAAATTGCCGGAACCACGCCCGTGCAAAAAATCAGGGAGTCATCTTCCATTTCGTAACCGTAGCGACGCTTCCACCAACCAACATACGCCTTGTTCCACTCTTCGGGGATAATGGAATAGCCGAAAGCTTCGCATTCCATGCGATTTTTCAGGGCATTCACAATTGCCGGTGCTGTGGCAAAATCCATGTCGGCCACCCATAGCGGCAATTCATTTTCTGGAACATCCCACTTGAGGGAATTCGTTCCGCGGCGGTTCAAAACGGTATCAAAATTCATAAGTGACGGAAATTTAACAATTGTTGCAAGTGTTAAATTGGAATCGCCATGCAATAATCTGCATAATCTATATTTGTGCCATGAACAAATTGTGGCTTATTTTTATATGTACTTTGTCTTTGGCTCCTTGCCTTGTCGGGTGTGGCGGCCGTGAAAACGCCCTTGAAAACCATGTGTTCAAGGTTGATGATCTTGGAGGTAAAAAAGTTGGCGTGCAGATCGGCAACACAGCTGATATTTATGCAAGTGAATATGGTGGCGACACTGCAAAAATTCAGGTAGAACGCTACACCAAGTTGCCAGATGCAGTGCAGGCTCTTAAGCAGGGCAAGATAGACGCCGTCCTTTTAGATGACCAGCCGGCCATTTTCTTTGTCAAGCAGAATCCGACGCTGCGTGTTTTGGAAGAAGCTTTCGTTGAAGAAACTTACGCAGGCGTAATTGCCAAGGAACGCTCGGGGTTGCTCGATACTTTCAATTTGGCTTTGAAGGAAATGCGTGAAACGGGAATTTTTGATTCCCTGCTGAATACATACATCAATGGTTCTGGCTCTTATCATTACGCTCAGAATGTTAAAGAAGGCGAACATTTGGTCCTTGCGACCAATGCGCAGTTCCCGCCCTACGAATATCATGAAGGTGAAAATATTGTCGGCCTCGAAATCGAGCTTGCCTATTATGTGGCCGACAAAATGAACCGTGTGCTTGAAATCCAGGATATTGAATTCGACGCCGTCATTAACGCCGTGAGCTCCGGCAAGGCTGACCTTGGCCTCTCTGGTTTTACCGTTACCGAAGAACGCAAGAAATCCATCAACTTTACCGATAAGCTTGTGGATAACAAGGTAGTCATTCTTGTGCGCACGGGCGAAAAGGAAGCTTCTGTAGAATCCTTTACCGAAAAGTTCCATAAGAACTTCATTAAGGACAACCGTTGGAAATACATTGGCGAAGGACTTCGCAATACTTTGATCATTGCGCTTTGTGCTGCTTTGCTTGGAATTCTTATTGGTTTTATTGTAGCTCTGGTTCGAATCAATAATGAATGGAACGGCAAATATAAAGTTGCAAATTGGGTGTGCAAGGCGTACTTGGCCATCATTCGCGGAACGCCGATGATGGTGCAGTTGCTGATAATCTACTATATCGTTTTCTCGTCCGTGAACATCAACAAGCTGCTTGTTGCAATCGTTGCGTTCGGCATCAATTCAGGGGCTTATGTTTCTGAAATTATTCGTGGTGGCATTAAGTCGGTTGACCCAGGGCAGATTGAAGCTGGCCGTAGTCTTGGATTGAAATTCAAGACGGTGATGCTGCATGTGGTTTACCCGCAGGCTTTCAAGAATTCATTGCCAGCATTGACGAATGAATTTATTTCCCTCATCAAGGAAACATCTATTTGCGGCTACATCGGTTTGACCGACCTTACCCGCGGAGGTGACATCATTCGCAGTTTGACATACGAAGCAATGTTCCCGCTGCTGTCTGTAGCTGTGGTCTATTTCATCATTGTGGCTGGGCTTTCTGCATGTGTATCCCGCCTCGAAAAACGCTTGAAGAAGAACGAACGCTAGGGAGGACTTGAAATGGAAAAGGAAGTTATGATTCAGGTTCGCAATCTGTGCAAATCCTATGGCGACAAGCAGATTTTGAAAAACATTGATGCGGAGTTTTACAAGGGCGACGTAGTTGCCATTATAGGCCCTTCCGGTTGCGGCAAGTCAACATTCCTCCGCATGCTGAACCTTCTGGAAAAACCTACCAGTGGCGACATTTTGCTTGATGGCAAGAGCATTCTCGCCAAAGATGTCTCTAAGCCGACTGTGCGTGCTCGTGTTGGCATGGTGTTCCAGCAGTTTAACTTGTTCAAGAACATGACTGCTCTGAAAAACGTCATGTTTGCCCCGGTTAAGCTTGGACGCATGAGCAAGGCGGAAGGTGAAAAGGTGGCGATGGAACTATTGAGTCGCGTCGGGCTTGCCGAGCGTGCCGACCATTACCCGGCACAGCTTTCTGGCGGTCAACAGCAGCGCGTTGCAATTGCCCGTGCTGCTGCCATGAACCCGGAAGCAATCCTGTTCGATGAACCGACTAGCGCTCTTGACCCCGAAATGGTGGGCGAAGTCCTGAAAATCATGAAGGATCTTGCAAACAGCGGCATGACTATGCTGGTGGTTACTCATGAAATGGGCTTTGCACGCGAAGTGGCAAACCGTGTTCTGTTCTTTGCCGATGGTGTCATCAAGGAGCAGGGGACACCGGAGGAAATCTTTGAACATCCAAAGGATGACCGCCTGAAGGATTTCTTGGCTGCCATCAAGAAGTAGTTTACAAAGTCCCATACTGCGTGGTGAGCCCAATCCGTACTCGGACTTGGCCTAACGAAAAAGCCGCGGAAGTGTTCCTTCCAGCGGCTTTTTTGTTTAATTGAGTGTAAAAATTACTCCCACTCAATAGTTCCAGGCGGCTTGTGGGTGACGTCGTACCACAGGGAGCCGGCGCCTTCTGCTTCAAACTTGCGCCAGAGGCCTGCAAGCATGCCCTGGTCGATTTCAGCGAAGTTTGCGGTCATGGCTTCGGTGGAGTTCACCGGACGCATCACGATGCAGGGCTTGCCAGCGGTGCGCAGCGGAACGGATACCACAGGCATCTGCCAGATTTCTTCGTACAGCTTGTTTTCTTGCAGGAAGGTGGTGCAGATGTCGTCGAACTTACGCAGTGTATCGAAGTTCTCGCGGGTGGCGTACTGTTCCACAAGCTTCGGGTCTTCATCAGCCACGGTACCAATCTGGTAGATCACGCGGTTGATGGCCTTGAAACGGTTGGCAAGTTCGGTGGAGAACTTTTCGCAGTCCTTCCAGGAGAGGCCGGCGGTAGTCAGCAGGAACGGCTGTGCATAGGTACGGCCATCGCCCTGAACGCCAACGCTCTTGATGGGGAGCATGCGGCCAGAAATGTTGTTTGCCTTCAGGTAGTCGGCGAGGCTACCGCCCTGAGTGTCGCGGACGTCGTCGAATGCGACCATGTCGTCCTTCAGGACGCCATCGCTGCAAAGCAGGCGGACGCCCAGACCCGGGCCCGGGAAGGGGTGACGCCAGACGAGATTGTGGGGAATGCCCAGTTCTTCGCCAAGGGCGCGAACTTCGTCCTTGTAAAGGTCGGCGAGCGGTTCAAGCACAAGGCCCTTTTCCATCAGGTCCAGAACTTCCTGGACGCGGTTGTGGTGGGTCTTGATCTTGTCGGCGTTCTTGGTGCCGCCGGATTCAATGGTGTCGGGGTAGATGGTGCCCTGAGCCATCATCCACTGGTTGGGGTCGAGGTTCAGCTTGGCCATTTCCTCGTCCTTGACGACAAGGAATTCCTTACCGATGATGCCGCGCTTGGTTTCAGGAGCGGTTACGCCTGCAAGCTTTGCCAGGAAGTGCTCGCTCGCGTCGCGGATCTGAAGGTTGTTCATGCCTTCGGCCTTGAGGAAGTCCATGATCTTCTGGGATTCGCCCAGACGCATCATGCCGTTATCCACATGGAGGCCCAGAACCTTTTCGGGGCCCAGCACGCGGTTCAAGAGAACGAATGCTACCGTGGAGTCCACACCGCCGGAAACCAGCAGGAATACCTTGCGGTCCTTCACCTGTTCCTGGATGCGGGCGGTGATGAGGGGCAGGTAGCTATGCATGTTCCAGGTCTTCTGTGCGCCGGTAACGTCGATGAAGTTTTCGAGAAGCTTCATGCCGAACTTACTGTGGGTCACTTCGGGGTGGAACTGGATGCCGTAGATCTTGCGTTCGTCGAAAGCGACGGCTGCGATTTCGCAGTCCTTGGTGCTTGCCACGATGCGGTAGCCTTCGGGCAGTTTAGTCACCTGGTCGCCATGGCTCATCCACATGGGGGAGGCCTTGGGCAGGTCCTTCAAAATCGGGCACTTTTCGTCGCCAACGATAAGGTCGGCGATACCGTATTCCTTCACCTTGCCCGGTTCAACGTGACCGCCCAGCTGCTGGGCGATAAGCTGGTGACCGTAGCAGATACCCAGCTTGGGTACCGGCAGGTTCAAAATTTCGGGATTGTATTCCGGAGCGTCGGCAGCATAAACGCTGGAAGGGCCACCGGAATAGATGATTCCCTTGACGCCTTCCAGTTCGGAAACGTCGCAGTTTGGGGAATGAATTTCTGTGAACACGCCCAAGCGACGGACGCGGTTTGCAATCAGGTGGGCGTATTGGCCGCCAAAGTCAAGAACGGCAATTGTATCTACGTTTTTCATAAATCTTTTGGTTTGTTGTTTTCAGGGGCAAAAGATAGAAATAAAAGTTAAACGCTCATTTCTCTAGCAAGCTCAATGAGCGTTCTTACGCCAAAGCCAGTTGCGCCATAGTCATTGTACTTCCAAGACTTGGTTACAAAAGCGGTTCCCGCAATATCCCAATGGCTCCAGATTGTGCCTTCCGGTACAAACTCCTTGAGGAATAGCGCTGCAGAAATTGCGCCTGCTTCAGAGCCCGTGTTCTTGAGGTCAGCAAACTTGTCTTTGAGAGCATCTGCATATTCTTCTTCAAGCGGCATTTCCCAAAGCTTTTCACCTGTGGCAAAGCTTGCTTCCTTGATTGTTGCAGAGAATTCTTCGTCGTTTGCAAAGTAGCCTGCCACTGCGGAGCCCAGCGCACGAACCATTGCACCTGTAAGCGTTGCCAGGTCAATGATGTGTGTTGCCTTGCAAAGGCCTGCTTCTGCAAGTCCATCGCTAAGAACCAGGCGGCCTTCTGCGTCAGTGTTGTCGACGAAAACGGTCTTGCCGTTCTTTGCTGTGAATATGTCGCCCGGGAGCACTGCGTCTGGACCAATGCGGTTTTCTGCAAGGCAGAGCACTGCGGTCACCTTGATCGGGAGCTTGAGTTCTGCTATTGCGCAAATTGCGTTAAGCGTTGCGGCTGCGCCGCTCATGTCGCTCACCATTTCAAACATCTTTGCGCCCTGCTTTAAGCAGAGGCCGCCGCAGTCAAAGGTAATGCCCTTGCCGACGATTGCAAGATGCGGGCCCTTCTTTGCCTTTGCCGGTGCATAGGAAAGCGTAACCATGTAAGGCTTTGTATTGCTGCCCTTGCCTACAGTTACAAGGCCGTTGAAGTCTTCCTTCTGGAGTTGGTTCATGTCGCGAACCTTTACTTTTACGCCTGCATATTCGGCAAGCGCCTTGGCATGTTCCACGAACATTTCTGGAGTCAGGTCGCTGCTTGGAGTGTTTATCAAATTCTTCGCGTTGCTTACGAAGGTGTGTTCGATTTCAGTTTCTTCGGCGACTCGCTTGTATTCCTTGATCTGTTCATCAACGGCGATTTCAAATTCCACGTCAAAATGTTCCGGCTTTTTGGACTTATATACTTCAAAGTGGTAAGCCGCAAAGTGGAAACCATCAAGAATTGCCTTGAATTCTTCTTGTGTGCTTTCTGCAAGCGGAATGAATACCGGTGAAATTTTTTTCTTTTCTGCAAGGCGAGCCATTTTGAAGGCTGCAATGCGGAGTTGGTCGAGGTAGCAAAGTCCACGGCCTTGCAAATTGGCGCAAATGCATGGGTGCACCTGGTCATTCGTTACGATTACGCTTTCTTCCTTCAAAAGTTCATTTACATCTTCTGGAGATTCTGCGCCAAAGATAGGGGAGTATTCATTATTTACTTTGCGGAAAAATGCACCATCCGCCATGGCTTTGCCGGTAAAACCGGAAACGATAGATATCTTCATGTTCCATAAAATAGAAAAAGGCTCTCGAAACGAGAGCCTTTCAATTTCTTTTTTAGAAGAAATTAGTCGTCCATGGACTTTCTCTTCTTCTTTTTCTTCTTCGGCATTGCGTCGTCGGCAACAGAAGAATCATTCTTGTTACTACCGCTTACTACAACTTCCTGAACCTTTTCACCCGGCTTTGCAAAGCCGTATGCGCGCGGTTCAAAACCAGACGGGAACTTGGTCTTTGCGTTGTAGAACACCTTCTTTGCGGTGAACTTTTCAATCTTGGCACCAGAAAGGTCTGCACCGTCAAAAATCACGTTTTCCATCTTGGTATCGGCGTTGATCTTGATACCGGTCAAGTCTGCGTTTGTGAAGTTTACCTTGCTGAGCTTTGCACCAGAGAAATCTGCACCAGAGAGCTTTGCACCGACAAAGTCAGAGGTTTCGATATTTGCACTGGAGAAGTTTGCCTTGGTAAGTTCTGCGCCGTCAAAGATGCTCTTGAAGATGTAGGCACCATCGAAGACGCTCTTCAACATCTGTGCGTTCTTGAAGATGTTCTTGGAAACTTCCGCATCGAAGAAGGAAGCACCGTTCAACTTGGTCTTTTCGCAGTTGTTACCCTTGACTGTGCCCTTGTCGAATACGACGCCGGTCAAGTCCTGGCCACCGAACTGCATATTCTTGACGGTACCCTGTGCGAACTGAGCCTTTACGATGATTGCCTTGGAAAGGTCAACGTCATCGAAGGTTGTCAAAGACAAGTCTGCACCCTGGAGGTTGACGTTCTTGAACTTAGCCTTGTTGATGTTGGAGCGGGAAAGACCTGCCTGGGAGAAGTTTGCATCGATGAGTTCGACACCGCTAAAGTCGGCGTTGATCAAGTTGCACTTTGTAAAGTCGGTCTTGACGATTGTAGCCTTGGAAAGGTTAGCACTACCCATCAGGGAACGGGAGAAGTTTGCGTTTGTCAAGTTGGTCTTGCTGAAGTCTGCTTCGGTCAAGTCAACATCGACGACGGTTGCGTTTTCCAAGTTGGACTTGCTGAAGTCTGCCTTGTCGGAAAGCTTGATAGCATCGAGGCGAGCGCCCTTCAAGTTGGTCTTCGGGAACTGGCTGTCGAGGAGTGTTGCACGGTAAAGGTCTGCACCTTCCATGTTTGCACCGCTAAAGTTGGAACTACGAATGTCGGCACCGCTGATGACCGCGCCCTTGAGGTTTGCGTCACGGAAGTCAGCTTCGCTAATCACAGCGTTCTGGAAGCTTACACCCGGAAGGGATGCATCGCGGAAAGAAGGACCAACGCCACTACTGCGCTGGAATCCTGTCATGCCTTCAACGGCTCTGGCTTTATCAAATTTGAAACCATCAATATTATTATGGAAAGCTGTTTTCAATTCCATATTGCGGTAATCCTGTGCGAAAGAGGCGCAGGCAAGAGCACCGAGCAAAATCAGGCCAAATCTATACGTCTTATTGAACATAAGCAATGCATTCCTTTATATAAAAAGGTTATAAAGTCTATAAAGTGCCACTAAAATAAATAAAAAAATGGCAAAGAGCCGAAAATTTTTAAATTTTTTTTCAAATTATGCAAAAAAAGTGCTTTTTGAGGCATTCTTTAGGGATTTTTTACAAATTTCATAGATGAATTTCTATAGAAATGCTACTTTTATGCCCGTATGTTTAATTTCCCGGTAAAATATTACGATGTAGTGGTCTGCGGAGCTGGTCCAGCAGGCTTGAAAACTGCCTATGAACTATTGAAGAGTTCCGGTGGCCGCTATTCCATTTTGTTGCTTGATCGTAAATTACCTTGGAAGGAACCGGTAATTTGTGCAGAAGCCGTATCTTTAAGGGCTTTTTCCAAGTATTGGCCTGTTCGGGAACGATTTGTTCGTGGTAGACTTTCTGGAGTATACTTTGTTGCTCCAAATGGTTCCAAGGCTGAATTTTACCGCAAAGATTGTGGCTTGCAGCTGAATAGGGCTGAATTCCACAAAGACATTTTTGAAGAATGCGACAAACTTGGCGTAAACTATGACTTTGCCACCAGGGCCTCCGGTCTTAAGCGATTGGACAATGGTTTGTGGAGCATTGACATCGACAAGCAGGGGGAGCATGCCTCCGTAACTGCAAGGGTGGTTGTAGATGCTACTGGCCCGGGTGACAAGCTTACCAAGGTGTTGCCTGAATTTGCCGGTGTCGAAGATGGCAAGACGGATCTTGAGCCGGCAGCATTTGCTATCGTGGAAGGCGTAGAACATAGCCGTGAGCACATTGAGCTTTATTTTGGTTCGGAATTCTTTGGCGGTTACGGCTGGGTATTTCCGCGTGATGGCGTGGAAGTGAACCTGGGCCTTGTGCTCGGCAAAGATGCTCTGCCGGAACATTCTGCACGTGGCGAACTCGAAAAGTTCCTCAAGCGATTCCCGACAGCCAAAGTTAAGGGCTTCTTTGGAGGCTCCATAGCAAATGGCCAATCTAAAAAGCCTGTTGCAAAACATGGCCTGTTCAAGGTCGGCGATGCTGCGAGCTGCGTGAACCCGATAAGCAGGTCGGGTATTGTGGAGTCTTTAAAGAGCGCAACTTGCACTGCCGAATCCATTATGGAATGGCTTGCTGCTTCTGATGATGCTGGCCGCCAGGCTGCAGAAAAGGCGGCCTTTGACCGCTGGTTCAAGCTTCAGGGCAAAACCCATTTGCATATTGCCAAGGCAAAAGATGCTTTCAACAGCATTTCTGATAAAAAGTTGAATCGCGCAGCCGACAGGCTTTCAAAGCTTGCTCGTGGTGAATACAGTATTTACCGCGTATTCTTTGAAGTACTTGCTACATCTCCTCTAATCATCTGGAAATTGCGTTCGTTCCTGAAAAGTAAATAAGGAATGGACAGAAAGGTTAATGATGACAGAACTTGAAAAACGCGAAAACGAAGTGCGTGAAGTTTTTGCTGGTTTTACAGATCCTGACGACAAGTGGAAGTACATTCTGAAACTTGCCAAGGAACATCCGGGAATGGATGCCTCCCTTAAAGATGAAAAGTTCCTGGTAAAGGGCTGTGCTGCAACAATGTACCTTGTGCCGAAATTTGAAAATGGTGCCTTGATATTCAATATGGATACGGAAGGCGGCAAGGAAAATCCGCTCATCAGCCGTGGGCTTGGCGCAATCGCTCTGAAAATTTATAACGGACTTTCTCCAAAAGAAATTCTTGCTGCTAATCCGGAATTCTTTCAGACTATAGGGCTTTCCGTTGGGCTTTCTCCAACGCGGGCCAACGGTTTTGCAAGCTTACTCAAACAAATTTTCTTGTATGCCAAAGTTTTTGCAATGATGGCTGCTAAATAAAGGATGGAACGATGCTTACTTTCATGAAGAAAGACCACAACTTTGATGGTGAAGATTCTGCATTCTCTAAACAGCAGGATCCAAAGGAAAAGCTTTCCAATGGCAAGTTCATGAGCTGGCAAGATGCCTTGACGCTCCTTGTGATTGCCTTGCTCGTTGGCGGTGGCTACTATTATTTCAAGACTGCAAAAGAAAATGCAAATGCAATCTTTGCAAAGTGCGATTCCATTTACGCTTCCGCAGATTTGCTTGCCGCAGAAGCCTGCTATGATTCCACTTGGGATCTTGGCTACGTGACTGACACCATGGAAGTGCTGCGCCAGAATCGCACAAGTGCTATTGCCGATTTGCGCCTTAGCCAGATGGACTTGTTGCAGAGTGCACAGGACTTTTTGAAGGACGGTGACACAGCTTCTGCCAAGGAAGAAATAAAAAAGCTGCAGGGCCAGAACCTTTTGTTGGGCAAGCACCTTGCAGCATGGAAATCTATCGAAGCTATTGAATTTGCGGTTAAGGAAGATGCGGCTCCTCAGGACTCTTCTGCAAAACAATAATCTCACGATCAGTTTCGTTTAGGATATTGATGTTGACGGTATAGGTGATCCCTATGCCGTTTTCTAATCTTTCGGACCATTCAATCAATGTAACTCCATCGCCTTCCAAAAAACGGGATAGACCGGCTTCTTCAAGGTCAGTTCCTCCCTCTAGACGGTACAGGTCCAGATGGTAGATTGGCGGATTGTTCGGGTATTCGTGAACAATGGTGTAAGTCGGGGAGCATACAGTGCCGTTAAAGCCAAGGCCTTTGCAAATGCCGCGAATGCTTGCTGTTTTGCCTGCACCCAGGTTACCAAAGAAGGCGATAGTGTCGCCTGGTTTTAGCCCTTTTGCAAAGCCGACAGCCCAGTCAAATGTTTCTTGTTCAGAATGGCTTGTAAATGTTGTCATAATAAGAAAATAGAAATAAGAAGACAGAGGACAGAAGGCAGAAAACAGAGGGAAGACGTAAGACGGAAGGATCTGTAACTTACCGTGTCATGGCGAGCGTAGCGTGACCATCCAGGGCAATGTTCTGGATCACTTCGCGTTGCTCGTGATGACAAGTAAGAATACAGGAGTCAGGAATCAGTGACAGGAGTCAGGGGAAAGACGTAAGACGTAAGACGAAAGACGGAAACGAGTAACCAACAACTAACAACTAATGACTAACAATTCTTTAGAGACTAGGTTCTAGAAACTAGAGACTAGAAACGCACATTTACATTCCCTAACCCCTATCCCCAGAACCCTATCCTCTAAAACAATGGAATTTAACAATCTTCTTTCGTCTTTCGTCTACCAGCGAAGCGGTCTTTCGTCTAATCACTAGCCCCTAAATCCTAGATCCTAAAAAACTGGAAAACAGCAATTCTCACTCGTCTGTAGCTCGCTAGCGAGCGTTCTCTCGTCTAATATTTACAGCTTCTCCTTGAATTGTTCGTAGGTGAACTTGTGTACAAGGCGGAACTTGCCGTCTTCCCAGATGCCTATGCTCGGGTGGCGAACTCCGTTGAAGAATGTTGTCTTTACCATGGTGTAGTGAATCATGTCTTCGAACACAATCTTGTCGCCAACTTGCAAAGGCTTATCGAAGGAGTAGTCGCCAATGACATCGCCCGCAAGGCAGGTGTTGCCAGCCAAACGATAAACATATGGTTTTTTGTCTGGGAAGTCTGCGCCTGTTACTGCAGGGCGGTAAGGCATTTCCAAACAGTCCGGCATGTGCGCACTTACAGAAACATTCAAGATGGCAATGTCGATTTCGTTATGTACAATGTCGCCGACGGTAGCTACAAGGTCGCCGGTCTGCCAACCAACAGCTTCGCCCGGTTCCATGATGACATCTACATTCGGGTAGCGCTTCTTGAAATCGGTAAGGATGCGGACTAGGCGTTCTACTTCGTAGTCCTTGCGGGTAATGTGGTGGCCACCGCCAAAGTTAACCCACTTAAGTTGCGGAATCCACTTGCCGAACTTTTCTTCAAAAGCCTTTAAGACCATTTCAAGTGCATCGGCATTCTGTTCGCAGAGTGCGTGGAAATGGAATCCTTCCAAACCTTCAAGACATTCCGGATTGAATTCCTTAAGCGTAACGCCAAGTCGGCTGTACTTGCCGCATGGGTTGTACAAATCGGTTTCGACAGTTGAAGATTCCGGGTTTACGCGAATGCCAGCGCTCACGCCATATTCCTTGGCCTTGGCCTTGAATTTATTCCACTGCGCAAAGCTGTTGAAGGTGATATGGTCTGCACGCTTTAGAATTTCATCGATTTCGTCATCTTCGTAGAGCGGGGCGAATACATGGACTTCGGTGTTCATTTCTTCGCGTGCAAGGCGAGCTTCGTTCAAGCTGGAAGCCGTTGCGCCGTCCAGGTATTTGGCTACGACCGGGAACGTGCTCCACATGCTGTATCCCTTGAGGGCGCAGATGATTTTTACGCCAGTGCGTTCTCGAATTGACTTCATCAATTCGAGGTTCTTGACTAGACGCTCCATTTCAAGAACGTAACATGGGCTAGGAACTTTGGAATAATCAATCATAAATTAAGATTCCAGATGCAAAATCAAGATGCAAAAGGTTGTTCATTAGAGAATGAAAATGTTGAAAGCTTGGAGGAGCATCAAGAAGAGGATTGCCGGGCAAATGTACCTTAACATGGAAAGATACAGTTTAAGGCGCGGGAACTTGAACTTTTTGAGAGTTACTTCTTCAATGATCTCGCGTGGCTTAACAACCCAGCCAATCAAAATGCAGGTAGCAAGGGCAACGATCGGCATTGCGACAAAGTTACTTACAAAGTCGAGAATGTCAAGAATTTGGCCGGTGGAGCCGTTTGGCAAGCTGACTTCAAAGTAGAGGCTGTTGTAGCCAAGGCAAACGATTATACCTACGATCAGGGTGTAGATAGCCACAACGAAGGAACTTCTGCGGCGTGAAAAATGGAATGCGTCCATGAAGCTTGATACTATAGCCTCCATCACGGACATTGCAGAAGTGATTGCTGCAACGGCAGTGACGGCAAAGAAGATCAAGCCGACTACGGAGCCCAGGGATTCCATGGCAATGAAGACCTTCGGGAGCGAAATGAACATGAGGCTCGGGCCTGCAGACATGCCATCGGTTCCCATGAAAGTGTAAATTGCCGGGATAATCATGAGGCCTGCCAAAAGGGCGATGGCCGTATCGAAAATTTCAATTCTATTGACTGCAGCTCCGATGTTTGCTGTTGGGCGGGCGTAGGAACCGTAAGTAATCATGATGCCCATGGCGACACTGATGGAAAAGAAGAGCTGGCCCACGGAGTCCATGATGGTGACGAGGACCTGCTTTGCAGTCAGGTTAGAAAAATCGGGAATCAAATAGACCTTTAAACCATCCATACCGGTACGGGTGATGTTCGTTGCGGCGTCGGTATGTTCCAGGGTAAGTGAGAAACCAGCAATGATTACAATCAACAAAACAAGAATGGGCATCAAAATTTTGCTGACTTTTTCAATGCCCTTTTCGACACCGGCCAAAATGACCATGGCGACTATGGCAAAGAAAATGATGAACCAGAAGAGCGGCGTATATGAGGTTATGAAACCGGTAAAGTAGCTAGCTTCTGCAGCTTCGGTCCCATTGAACGAAATGTAGGTTCCCAGGTATTTTAGAACCCAGCCGCCGATGACGCAGTAATAGGGGAGAATGAGCGTTGGCACGAGGCATGCGACAATGCCGACCCATTTCCATTTTTTATGGATCATGCCGTAGGCAGTCAATGGACCCTGGCGTGTTTTACGGCCGATTGCGATTTCTGTAATCAAAAGCGTAAAGCCAAAGGTCAATGCCAAAACCAAGTAGCAGAGGAGAAAAAATCCACCACCGTCTTTTGCTGCAAGATAGGGGAATCTCCAAATGTTGCCAAGACCTACTGCACTACCTGCTGCGGCAAGGATAAAGCCGAGCTGGCCAGAAAAACTACTTCTATTGTTACTCATGTACTCAAGTATAAAAAAAAGCCAGGCGATTGTTTTTTGAGAGTGTTTAAAAGAACCGGTATAGACCATTTTATTAAAATTGATTTTTAGAAGCTGCCTAATGTAAGTTGAAATTTTTATCTTTTTCTATATGAAATCTGCGCTGAAATTTGTTTTGCTTGTGCTTTTCCTGTTGGGGCTTTGCCTTGATGCATTCCGTGGCGCAGAAGATTCTTTTGTTGTTTTGCATTTTCGTTTGCCCAGCGTTGTCGCTGCGTTGCTCGGAGGCGCTTCGCTTGCCGTTTCTGGCCTTGCCATGCAGAGCGTGTTCAGAAACCCGCTAGCGGGGCCGTTTGTGCTTGGCGTGAGTTCGGGAGCCTCCCTGGGTGTGGCATTGGTTTCCATTGCAGGAATTTCTTTTGGAACTGCATTTGGTGCATTTGGCGTTTTGCCTGCAGCTTCGCTGGGTGCATTTGCCGTAATATGTGCCGTATTTTCTTGCTCGCGTTTCATCAAGAATTCTGCAGGCCTTCTGATTGTTGGCCTGATGATAGGCTACATTTGCGATGCAATCGTTTCGTTTTTGATGTTCATGAGCGAAGGAGAATCTTTGCGAGGCTTTTTGGCTTGGGGCATGGGTTCATTTTCAAGGTTGACCTTTGAAGAAATTCCACTCTTTGCCGGTGCAATTTGTACTGGAATTTTGCCGTTGCTGTTTTCTATCCGCTATTTGAACTTGGCTCCTCTCGGAGATGCCTTTGCAATGGAACACGGGGTAAATGTAAAAGCCTGCCGCCGTGTAACATTGCTTGCCGCCTCCTTCCTGGCGGCTGTCGTTACGGCTTTCTGCGGGCCGATAGCATTCCTTGGGCTTGCAGTCCCGCATTTGGCCTACGGTCTTTTCCGTTCTACGAATCATCGTGTGTTGTTCCCGGCAGCCATGCTGATTGGAGCCGTGATTTCGCTTGCAGCTTCGCTCTTTTCTCAATTGCCCTTGCAGTCGTTCATGTCCATTGTCGGCGCTCCGGTCGTGCTTTGGGTTCTTCTTTCTTCGGGGAGTGCTCGCCATGAATAATTTGCTTCAGGTGGAACAGTTGACTTTTGGGTACAATTCTGCATTTTTTCCGTCGTTTGATTTTGCATTGAATGCTTGCGAAGTAGTTGCATTGCTCGGGCCAAACGGAACTGGCAAATCTACATTCATGCGTGTTCTTGCAGGGGAGTTGCAACCACTGCAGGGTTCGCTAACGTTACTGCAGAAGTTGCTGAAAAAATACTCTGCCGTGGAACGCGCTCAAAAAATAGCACGGGTTCGCCCGACGCTTGCAATACCTGAACGCATGACCGTGCAGGAATACGTTTCTCTTGGCCGAAGCGTGTTTGCCGGCGTTTTTGATGGACGCCGCAGGGAAGATTTAGAAGCAGTCGAAAAGGCGATGGAACTTGCAGATGTAAAGCAGTTTGCAAAACGCACTCTGAATTCGTTGAGTGACGGGGAACGCGCACGCGTGTTTTTGGCTGAGGCGTTTGCTAAAGAGCCGAAAGTTCTTTTGCTCGATGAACCGACTGCATTTTTGGATGTTCCACATACGATTGAACTCTTCAAATTATTGAAGCAAGTTGCAAACGAAAGAAGTTGCGGCATCTTGATTTGCACGCATCAAGTGGAGTATGCAAAACATTTTGCCGACCGTTTGATAGTCTTTAACCCGCTGCAAAAGCCGTTTGTTGGCGATGTAAAATCTGCAGAAGAAAATGGTTCCCTGAAATGGGCAAGTATATGAAAAAATTCTTGTTGTTGCTGAGTGCCGCGTTATGCCTGATTTGCTGTGCAGGAACTTCCAAACAAAACTTTGATTTTGGCAAGAGCAAATCTGTACTTTGGAAGGTATCCGACGAAAATTCGCATGTCTGGATTTTGGGCAGCATTCATTTTGCCGATTCCTCTTTTTACCCGTTGCCTCAAGCGGTAGAACAGGCTTTCGCGGAATCCAAGGCGCTTGCTGCAGAACTTGATGTAAGTGACGGCGAAACTGTTGCCGAAACGCAAGCCGAGATGATGAAGCGAAGCATGCTCCCGCAGGGCAGAACTTTAAAGCAGGTTTTGCCAGACTCCCTGTGGGCTGGCTTTGATAGCGTATGCTCTGCATTTGGCGTACTGTCGCAAACCTTTATGCAATTTCGCCCATGGATGGCGGCGACCCTCCTGAGTACATATGCCTTGATGCGTACAGGCATTCAAAGTGAATTTGGGATTGACGCCACCTTGCTTGAGCGTGCAAGCGAGCAGGGTAAGGAAATCATTGCTCTAGAAACGCCTGCTGACCAGATGGATGCCTTGGCTTCTTCGGATACGAGCGATGCAGAAGGCATTTACTATTTGGCAACGACGCTAGATGAAATTGCCGACATGGATTCTATGATTTACAATGTGACTACAGCTTGGAAAAATGGCGATATAGAAACGCTTCGAAGGGAGTTGGGCGATGCGAAGCCAGATGTGAAAAATGAACACAAAGAAAATCTGGAAAAGAGAATCCTTGATGACCGCAATGAAAAAATGGCAAGGAACGTTGAAGAATTCCTTGCCAGCGATAGAAATGTCTTTGTAGTCATCGGCGTTGCGCACTTGATTTCTGGTAACAACCATGTGCTCAAGCTTTTGAACGACAAAGGCTATAAAATAGAGCGGTATTAGGGGACAGAAGACTGAGGACAGAAGTAAGTAGGAAGACGGAAGTAGGAAGACAATTCTGAATTCTGCATTCTTAATTGATAACCAAGGCGAGTGAAGCGACCATGCTTGCATGGGCATTTCCGAGCCGATTATCAAAGCAACGAAGTTGCTAATTCTTAATTCAATTCCCTAATCTCTAGAACCTAATCTCTAGCCTCTAAAAACCTGGAAATCAACATTCACTAGATCCTATCCCAGTTCCTTGCTGCGGTTTGTTCCTGCGACGATAGCCTTCATGACCGTGCTGCGGAATGCGCCTTCTTCAAGGGCGTCAATGCCTGCAATCGTAGTTCCGGCAGGGGAGCAGACCATGGCGCACAAGTCGCTTGGGCTCTTGCCAGACTGTTTTACAAGTTCAACGCTGCCTTCGATTGTTCCAAGGGCAAGCTTCAAGGCTACATCGCGGCTAAGGCCAGCCTTTACGCCACCGCGGGTAAGGCCTTCGATGAATTCAAAGACATAAGCCGGAGCGCTGCCGGAAAGACCGGTGACAGCATCGATCTGGGATTCCGGAACGCGGCAAGTAACGCCGATGTTGCCAAAAATTTCTTCTGCAAGCTTCAATGTTTCTTCGCAAACACCGTCAGTTGCAAGGCCTACTGTGCCCTTGCCGACTGTAAGCGGCAAGTTCGGCATCACTCGAAGAATTTCACCTTCGCCCATGGCTTCAAGAAGCTTTGCGCGCTTAACGCCTGCCATGATGGAAATAACCTTTTTGCCTGCAAGTTCTGGTAGGCCCGCATCTTCTGCAACGCCAAGTTCCTTTTTCCATGTTGCCGGGAGCTTTGCAAAAATCTGTGGTTTTACGCAAAGGAAAATAACGTCTGCAGCCTTGTAACCTTCTGCAAAACTGTTTACGCGAACTGCTCCGAGGGCTGTAATTGCATTAGCCAAGGCATCGGCCGGTTCAAAGAAAGAAACCTTGGAAGCCGGGTAGCCAGCAGAAAGAAGGCCACGAAGAATGGCACCGCCCATGTTGCCGGCACCGACAAAGAAAATTTGTTTGTTTTCCATAATTATCTATTCATTATTTGAAGGAATTCTGCGTTGCTTTCGGTCATCTTCATCTTGTCGCGAAGGAATTCAACCATTTCGGCAGATGTCTGTTCCTGCAAGTAACGCCGTAAAATATAGACTCTACGGAGAGTATCTTCGTCAAGAAGGAGTTCTTCCTTGCGTGTACCGGACTTCAAAATGTCGATAGCCGGCCACAAACGCTTTTCGGCAATGCGACGGTCTAGCACGACTTCCATATTGCCGGTACCCTTGAACTCTTCAAAGATGACTTCGTCCATCTTGCTGCCGGTTTCAATGAGGGCAGTGCCGATGATCGTGAGGGAACCGCCATTTTCGATTTTACGGGCTGCACCGAAGAAACGCTTTGGACGCTGCATTGCATTTGCATCGACACCGCCAGAAAGAATTTTGCCGGAATGCGGAATCACGGTATTGTTTGCACGTGCAAAGCGTGTGATGGAGTCGAGCAAAATTACGACATCCTTGCCGTATTCCACGAGGCGGCGTGCCTTTTCGATGACCATGTCGGCCACCTGGATATGGCGTTCTGGCGGTTCATCGAATGTGGAGGCTAGAACTTCACCCTTGATGCTTCTGCGCATGTCGGTAACTTCTTCCGGGCGTTCATCAATGAGCAAAACCATCAATGTAACTTCAGGGTGGTTCTTTTCGATTGCATGGGCAATATTCTTCAAAAGAACTGTCTTACCGGTGCGCGGTGGAGCGAGAATAATACTGCGTTGGCCCTTACCGATCGGCATGAACAAGTTCATTATGCGGGTGCTGAATTCCGTCTTGTCGAATTCGAGATTCAATTGCTCGAACGGATGGATTGGAGTCAAGTATTCAAATGCGACGCGGCGCTTGGATTTGATTGGTTCTTCACCATTGACGGTATCAATGCGCTGCAATGTAAAACGTCTTTCGTCGTCACGCGGCTTTTTTACCTGGCCAGTAATTGTATCGCCGGTCTTTAAATCAAAACGACGCACCAAGTATTGATTCAAGAATATGTCGTCATTGCCGGAAAGATAGTTGTGTTCTGGATTTCTAAGGTAGCCGGAACCGTCGTTTACGACTTCAAGAACACCTTCTGTATAGATGGGAATGTCTTCGCCAGTTGTTGCAGCCAAAATTTTATAGATCATGGCCTGTTTGCGAAGGCGGCGCACATCAGGAATGTTGAGCTCCTGTGCCATGGTCTGCAATTCAAAGAACGGCTTGCTGCGAAGTTCCTTCCATTTTGCCATGGCTTCCGCAATTTTTTCTGGATCCGGAGGCGGCAATTCTTCTTGCGGCTGCTGCTGTTCTTCTTGGAAACGGTTACGGCGATTGTTGAACTTATTGAATTTTCCGTTTCTATCATTGCGATTGTTTCGCCAATTCTGGTTGCGATTATCGCCTTGCTGTTCGTTCAGTTCTTCTTGCTGATTGTCTGCCACTGCATTTTCAACATTCTGTTCAGCATTTTCAACCTGATTGTTTTCTGCAACGGAGTTCTCTGCATTGTATTCAGGCTGGGCAGATTCTTGAACGACATTTACATTTTCTTCAGAATTGTCGTTATGTTCTTTTTTTTCTTTTTTTTGCTTAAATTCTTTTTTCTTTGTATTTTCTTTTATTTCTTTTTTATTTTCAGGCTCATTTTCTTGCACATTTTCTGCAACTTCTTCATTTTTCTTTGAAGCCTTCACGCGCTTCTTTTTTGCAGTTTCTGGCTGATTTTGTTGATCTTCGGGGAACTGGATTGGTGCCGCTAAATCGCCGAGGGCTTCAAAATTAATTGGAGTGCTATCTACCTGATCAGAGATCAATTGAGGCTGGTTATTGAGAGGCTGATTATCGTCTGTTTTTTTTGTTCTTGGCACAATAGTACCCTTTTAGAATTTAATGAAATAAAAGCTTTTATACGAAAACTTTTGAAATTATTTTTTTGGAAATATTATTTTAATAATATATGGGAAAATTCGTAGATACAAGAATCCCGTTGATCGCAAAGATAGTAAAAAAAATAAGAAAGGGAAAGTCCTCTTTGGAAATTTCCAATGGCAACATTTGCAAAAGATTCCTATATTAGGGGCATGGAATCGTTGGAACGCGTTTTTGTTGCGCTGGGCTCAAATATAGCACCTAGAGGCGGGCACCTTGCCGCCGGGCGTGCCATGCTCAAAAAAATCGCGTCTGGCGGTTGGCTAGAAAGCCGCATTTACGAAACACCGCCTGTCGGTCCGCAGGATCAGGGTCGGTATTTAAATCAGGTAGTTTCTTTTTGGTCCTCTAAAGGCGAAGAAAGTTTGCTGCACTACTTAAAGGGTGCAGAAATCCTTCTAGGTCGTCGCAAGCGGGGCCACTGGTGTGAACGCGAAATCGATTTGGACTTGCTCTACTATGGAAAACGCATTCGTCCTAGCGTGCCGGTACTCCCACATCCTGAGCTTTCAAAGCGTCAGTTTGTATTGGAACCCATGTGCGATATTGCGCCCGAATGGTCGGACCCGACTTCGGGGTTGACTGTGCGCCAGATGCTCTTTACTTTGAAGGGTGAAGAGAATATTACCTTTAGAGTGGCATCGCCGGAGGAACCATAGATGAATATTCCTTCAAACATTCATTACATCGCAGTCGAAGGCGCTATTGGCGTCGGTAAGTCTACCTTGGCAAGAATGCTTGTGGAACGCTGGAGCAGGCAAGTCGAGAACGGGAACATATCGCTTCTCGAAGAGCGCTTTGCTGAAAATCCGTTCCTTGAGAAGTTCTATATCCATCCAGAAGAATATGCGTTCCAGACGCAGCTGTTCTTCTTGATTTCCCGTCAAAAGGACATGGTGGAGCAAATTGCGCAGGGCGATTTGTTCAGGCCTCTTATCGTGAGCGATTACACTTTTGATAAAGACAGAATTTTTGCATTGCAGACTTTGAAGGAGTCTGAATTTACGATGTACGAAACAGTCGCCAATGCACTTGGCAACAACTTGCCAAAGCCCGACATGATCATCTATCTGCAGGCTAGCATTGATACGCTTGTCCGTCGCATTAAGCATCGCAACCGTGAAATGGAAAAGAACATCAGCCGCGAATACCTAATGGACTTGCAGCAGAAGTTCGACCATTATTTTTGGCATTATCGCGATTGCCCGGTTCTTGTCATCAATACAGATAAAATTGATTTTGTGAAGAACCAGAACCATTTTGAAGAGTTGGCAAAGTTCATTGAGACTTGGCCGCTCTGCACGACTTTTTTTGCTCCAGAAGGTAATTAAATGAAAATCATTTCTTCAATCAATGAATTGCGTGAAACTCTTGCCCCGCTTCGCAAGCAAGGGAAGAAAATCGGGCTCGTTCCTACCATGGGGGCTTTGCACGAAGGGCATGCGAGCCTCATTGACCACAGTGCAGCCGATTGCGACGTAACGGTGATCAGTGTTTTCTTGAATCCGATTCAGTTTGGCAAAAACGAAGACTTGGATAAATACCCGCGCCGCCTGGAAGCCGATGCAAAACTTGCCGAGGAACACGGTGGCACTTTCGTATTCGCTCCATCTGTACAGGAAATGTACCCGGATGGAGATCCTCTCACAACCATTCGCGATGAGTCTCTCGAAGGCCTATATTGCGGTGCTTACCGCCCGGGGCATTTCAGAGGCGTGCTCACGGTCGTTGCAAAGCTTTTCTTGATTAGCGGCGCAGACGTTGCCTACTTTGGCGAAAAGGATTACCAGCAGGTATTCCTTATCGAAAAGATGGTTCGTGACTTGAACTTCCCGATTCAGATTGTTCGCGTTCCAATTGTGCGCGAACCGTCTGGCCTTGCTCGTTCCAGCCGTAACGAATATCTCTCTGCGCAAGATCGCGAATTCGCTCTCAGCATTTCTAAGGGCCTCGCCGAAGCGAAGACCGCTTACGACAATGGCGAACGCAGCGTTACAAAAATTCGCAGCATTGTAATTCAATCCATCATCAAGAGCCGCGGTACCGTGCAGTATGTGGAAGTCGCTTCCGCAAGCACCCTCGAAAAGCAGGTGAGCGGTCACCTTGGTGAAGAAAAGCTCGTCATTCTTGTTGCCGCGTTCTTTGGCAAGACTCGCCTGATCGACAACGTTGAATTGGGCAAGTAGATTTTTAAATCTGCATGACAAGAGAGCTCCGGCGAATGCCGGAGCTCTCTTTTACTTATGCAAGAGGGCAAGCTCATTGCCTCTTGCATCTTGATTCTGTATTGGCTTAGGCAAGTTCCACGATCTTCTTGAAGAGTGCGTCTGCCAAGGCGTTGGTTTCGAGACCTTCGAAGATGTTGAACTGGTTAAGAATGATCTTTCCCTTGCCGAACGGAAGAATCTGCAGATCCACGCCGGTCTTGACTTCTTCATCGACCAAAGAAACGGAACGGGCTAGCACCGTAGCTCCATCAAGTTCGTTCAGGGAAACGCCCGGCAATACGGCAGCAGCCTTTTCGTCGAGCACGCTTTCGCCGAATGTAGATTTCAATGCGGAATCCTTCGGCAAGTAGTGCAAGCTGAGCGAAGAAGCGCCGGTCGTAAAGTGGGACTGCAATTCCCAGTCAAAGTGATGGCTTGCATTGAAAAATTCAATGTCTTCCTTGGTCAAGTCAGAAAGCAGAAGTGTCTTGCCACCGTTCTTTGTAACTTCAACAATCTGTGAAATCACTTCGTCGTTCCAGGAACTCAAGTTAGCCGTGAAAATCAGCTGTTCTGAACCACGGAGGGCTGCAAGAACATCGCTTGTGCCTTCGCAGTTGTCAAGGAACGACACATTGGAAAGAACATCCTGAATGTCTTCGTGGTCAATAACTCGAATGTTTTCTTCAACAACATCAACCGTATCAGAACCATTGGCAAGCGTGAATTTCAATTTGTATTCACCTGCAGCTTTTGGCGTTTCGAGAGAGAACATGCCGAGTTGGGTAAGGCTCGTGGTTCCTTCCAAATTCTGTTTGTCGGAAACTACAACTTTTCCCTTTGAGTCGAACATTTCCATGGTGACAACGACATCTTTTAAACGAGCGTTGTTCAACAATGTGAGCTGGAAAGGAAGTTCGCTGTTTGCAGCAACCGTGTGTTCAAGACAGCTTACAAGTAGGCGTGTCGGCTTGGTAATAAGCTTTACAAAATCTGTAAGTTTTTTCGTCTTGCGGTTTTCGTCGGTCAACCCAGAGAAGTCTGTGCCGATGTCTGCCCATTGATCGAGCATGTAACCAGAAACAAGCGGATTGCTCTGGAGAGATGTGACCTGGTCAATCTTGCTCTTCAAGGCAATGCGGTTTGCATCTGTACGGAACGATTCGAAGTTCGGCCAAACCGAGATGTCGGACTTCACGAAAGTCTCGATCTGCTTAAATGCAGTCTTTACGGACTTGCCGTTTTTTATACCACGAGCGCCGTCTACGTCGGTAGCCTTTTCTGGCAACAAGATGTGATTCTTGAGCGTTACGAGAATCTTGCCAGAAACATCCATTACGAACTTTTCGTATTCATCCTGGAAGTTGGAGTCTCCGAGAGTTGTATCAGGAACCATGACTTCGTCAAGATTTTCCTTGCTGCAATAGTGGCTGAGGAAGTCGCTCAAGTTCGCGTTCGGATTCATGCGCAAATGCATACGGTGGGAAGAATACTTGATCGTACGGTCATTGGTAACTCCCATCAATTTACCTGTGTCCTTCTTCAATGCTTCTTCATTGTCGAGGTAGACGCAGTTCAGGTTACTGATGATTGGGCGGCTAATGTCGTAGTTGTCAACTTCCTTCAAAAGCTTTGTGCCGTTTTCAAGCATCATGGAGCCGTTTTCTGCACCGAGCACCCAGGTTACGATGGACGGGTGGTGCTTCTGTTCCATAATGCTTTCCTTGACGAGTTCGTAAACCATTTCAAGGCCGCGCTTGGAGGAGCGCATCGTGTAGATCGGGAGTTCCTGGAAAACGAGAAGGCCGATTTCATCGCAAATAGAAAGGGCTGCATCGGTAAGAGGGGCTCCGCCCGTGCGGATTGCATTGAAACCTGCAGCCTTGACTGCTTCGAGGTCCTTTCTCAAATCCTTGTTGTTGTCTGTCCAAAGGCCGCCCTTGCTCCAATGCTGGGTGTAGTTCACACCCTGAATTTTCAAGATGGAATCGTTCAGATAGAAGTCGCCGTTGATGCAGTCGAATTTGCGGAAGCCAAACTCCTTCATGATAGATACGGAGCGTTCTGTTTCACCTTTCTTTGCCTTTGTGGATTCAAGCTGAAGCTCGATTGCAAAGAGGTTCGGGCGTTCCGGAGTCCAGACGAATTTTTCCTTCTTCCAGTCCTTGATGCTGAGGGTAAAGCGGATGGAACCGTTTTCCTTTTCGAGCTTCAAATCCTTGTACATTTCAGACACGTCGCCAGCTGGATTGCGCACCAACACGTGGAGCTTGGACTGGAAACCGCGCGGGTTATTGAAGTAGGCTTCTACAGAGACGCGTTCTTGGTCCATGTCAGGTTCAAGCTGGATTCCAGTGATGAATGCGGAATGGCCGATGTTAAGCGTAACATCTCCGAAAATGCCTCCGAACGGGTACTGCTGCCACGGTAAGCTGATCGGTGCTTCGTACGGATGGATATAGCGGTCATCTGCATCTTCATCGCTATCGCGGCCAAAGTCGATGCGGCTGTTCGAAGCTCCCATGCTAGCCACGCGAACGCAAATAACATTGTCTTCTTCAAGTTTTACGGCCTTGGTAATGTCCAATTCAAAGGAGGTTGTTTCGCCAAAGTGCGTACCCATGAATTTACCATTGACCCAGACTGTAGCATGGATGGAAACACGGGAAAACTTAAGCAGAATGTGCTTGGCGGAATTGCCCGATTCGATACGGAAATGCTTAAAGTAGAATGCAGAATCTGTTGCGAAGAGTTTCTTTTCAAATACTCGTTCCCACACATGTGGAACTTGTACCTTTTCTCCGCCAGCTGGATTTGTGGCATACCAACGGTTTTGGATACCGATATCATCCACATCCCAAAGGAGATCCCATTCGCCATTCAAACTTACGATAGTGTTCATCCGTTTTCCTTGTTTCAAGAATAAAATGAATTATTTTCCCGCAAAGATAGAAAATTCAGTCTATGCTTGTGCCGTTGGATGTAGCTCCAAGGGCTTTAAAGCCCCTTTAGAAGTTCTTCTGATGTAACTTTGTAGAACTTTTCAAGACTGGAATCTACATTTCTTGTTTTGGATATTTCTGTTAGAGCCTGTTTCAGTATATGAAAATCATTGTTGATGAGCAATAGCCTATGGGTCATTGCTTCGGAATACCAGTAAAGCAGCTCCGCTTTTTCACGATTTTTCACCTCTACAAACGGTGAGGATAATTCCTGTATTGTCGGTTTCGCTCCGTTCGGTCGTTCTTTGTCAGTTTTTGACGCGTCGACGACTTGAGCTATTCCTTCGTTAAGCCAAAGTGGAATTGAATTGCGTGCCATGGCGCGGATAAAGCTGTGGGTAAGTTCATGGAATAGAATCGGCCTATACCAGTCGCGGTTTCTCATCAGGTTTATCGGGATTCTGAGCTTGCCGTCAAAACTTGCGGCAACCCAATCCGGCCTGGGGCCGACGCCTTGGTAGGAACGTTCTTCGTAAAGCACGACTGGCATCTTGTTTTCTGGATAGAAATCAAACAGATGGCAAAGGGAGTCATATGCCACTTCGAGTACTGTGAGTGCTTCAATGACATCGGTCCTTGACGGGCGTCCTTCAAATTCAAGCCTAAAATGAGCAGAACTCTCGATACTCAATTCATTCATTTCCCGGATCAGGCTCGTTGCCTTTTTTGAAAGGTATTCCAAATCCTTGTTGCTGAAATCAAGCGAAGATACCCAGTTCAGGCAATCTTCGTAACGTTCCTGTTCCAGCAAAATGCCTGCCATGTGGGTCTGAAGATTCTGGTCGGTGGGGGAGTCTTTCAAAAGTGCATTTATGGCGTCTTCGGCGCATTTCCACTGCGAAGCATCTAGGCATTCATTAGCTGTGGCTACTAATGCTTCGTGCCGCTCGAATTCAGCTTGCTCTGCGGAACGCTCTTTCAAGGTGCGTGCCAAAAAGACTGCCGCAATTACAAATGTAACTATCAGAATTACCTTTTGCATGGTAATAATAAATTTACAAAAATTTATTACCGTAAAATGCCGAAAAAAGCGTTTTATATAGTAGAGGACAGAGAACAGAAGACAGAGGACAGGAGTCAGTGACAGGAATCAGGAGTCAGTGACAGGAATCAGGAGTTAGAAGACGGAAAATAGTAGTTAGTAGGAAGTTGGAAGACGGAAGTAGGAAGACAATTCTGCATTCTTAATTCAATTCACTAATCACTAGATCCTAAATCCTAGATCCTAGTCACTATACCCTAATTCACTCGTCATTCATGGCTTCGCCATAGGATGTGGCTGCACTCGGTCATGCCCAAGCAAGCTTGGTCGCGACCCTCGTTTGCTCACATCTCGTCTGTAGGCTCGTAGAGCCGTTCTCTCGTCTATTCTATCCCCTAGCCCCTATACCCTGAACCCTAAAACATTGGAAATCAACATTCACTAAATCCTAGATCCAAATAATCCCTCTCGTCTCTCGTCTGTAGGCACGTAGAGCCGTTCTCTCGTCTATTCTATCCCCTAGCCCCTGAACCCTATACCCTAAACACTGGAATTTAACAATCCTCTTTCGTCTTTCGTCTATCGTCTTTCGTCTAACCACTAGCCCCTAAATCCTAGATCCTAACACATGTACAACGCAAATCCACTTTCTCTTGCAGACTCTGCCCCTGAATTCGACAAATCGCTCAAACCGCGCGAAAAACTCCTTTTGGCCGGAGCCAACGCCATGTCAACCGAAGAGCTTCTCGCCTTGATTCTTGGCCGTGGTGTAGTCGGGAAAAGTGTATTTGAGCTATCGAAAGAACTCTCGGACTACCTCTCGAAGCTCCCAAAGGTGCCTACGGTTGCCGAAATCCAAAAAATTCGAGGAATCGGTCAAGCAAAAGCGAGCCAGATTGTTGCCTGTTTGGAGCTTTCTAGCCGTTTTCTTTTGGCTAGCAATTGCGAAACAACCAAAAGCCCGGAAGATTGTGTACGCTACTTTTCGTTCTTGAAATTCGAACCTAGAGAACATTTCGCTATGATTTCGCTCAATTCGGCAAACATTGTGGTTGGAACGCACCTGCTAACAAGTGGCGTTGCCGACAGGACATTGGCCCACCCGAGGGAAGCATTCGTAAAGGCTATTGAAGACAGGGCTGTTGCCGTCATTTTTGCACACAACCACCCCTCGGGGTCGGTGCTCCCGAGCAAGGAGGATTTAAAGCTGACTCAAATTTTGGTGGCTGCTGGTAACTTGTTGCAAATCAACATGTTAGACCATATTATTGTCGGTCCGTCCGGCTTTTGTAGTCTTCGGAGAAAATATCCAGATTTATTTGAAAACAATGTCAAAAACATGGTGTTTTGAACACTAAAATTTGAATCTCAATGGACAAGATTTAAAATTCTATCTATTTTTTATGTGTGCATAATGTTATTTCTTTGGAAATAATTCAGTTATTGTATTAATTAATTGGTGAAAAGTTAAGGAGATCCAATGAACAACTGCATCAAATACTTGGCTGCACTTGGTTTATCGGCTTCTATGGCGTTTGCCCATGAAACGATAAACAAGGCTGGCCAGTTGGGCTTTGATAGGACTTATTCAGCCCAGTCCATGGAACATGGTCAGCTCGCCATTTCTTTCTTGAATGATGTTACCAACGACAAAAGCGTTTTCGGTAACAACGTCATGGGGAGGGATGGCTATGCTGAAAATAACGAATTCATTGGTTTGAGTTCTTATATCGGTATGTCTTTCGGTATCATGAAGATTGCCGATGTTTCTGTCATGATGCCGGTCTACTTTGAACAGTTGACTTTCAATTGCGATGGCTCAAAGGGCCCTTGCGATAAGATCCAACCGGGTTATCTCGGTAACCTTCGTGGTAGCTTGAAGCTTCGTGCTCCGCTTCCGGAAGATCAGATTTTTGATGTAGCCTTGATTCTCGGTGCCGACTTCGCAACCACAAATACAGAAAAGCGTGGTGTGTGGATTCGCGAACCGGACTATGTGGCTGCCGATGGTAACGCTTATGCTTATGGTAATAGGCAGTCCATTTTCCGTGCAACTCTTGCTGCTACAATGGATTTGCGCAAGATTGACGCAGCTCCGCTTCTTGTTCATTTGAACGGTGGCTATAGAACTACCATCGACAATGACTTGTATGGTGACTTCTACACATTCGCCGCAGGTCTTGAAGTTTATCCGATTGAAGTAGTCTCCCTCTTCGGTGAATTCTATATGGATATGCCGGATGGTCAGTACGTCAAGGACAATATGGATATCATGGAAGCAAGCGTTGGTCTTGTGTTCCATATTGGCAGCCATCTTGACCTCCAGGTCGGCGGCCATTTCTATGTCGGTGGCGACAAGTATGTGCCTGTTACCGGTGGTATGAACCATGATGGTTCCATTGCCGGTGAAAGACCTTGGGTTTACGGTGCACGCACAATGTCTAAGGCATACGGCTTTGGTGGCCTCACATGGTCTGGCTTCTTGATTGACCCGGACCGTGACGGCGACGGCGTTGCTGATGATGTTGACAAGTGCCCAGACCAGGTTGGTGACTCCAGAAATGACGGCTGCCCGTGGGCAGAACCGGACCTTGACGAAGATGGCATTTGCGACCCGTGGGTTGCAGAAAAGGGCTTGCTCAGCCAGTTTGCTAACATTTGCGAAGGCATTGACCAGTGCCCGAACGAAGCTGGCGAAGGTGAAGATGGTTGCCCGCTTGACGATCCGGATCCGGACCAGGACGGCGTTTGCGACGCTTGGGTAAGCCAGAAGAAGATGCAGAGCAAGTACTCTGACATTTGCTCCGGCATCGATAACTGCCCGGGCCAGAAGGGTCCTGAATCCAACATGGGCTGCCCGGAAGACAATCCGGATGCTGATGGTGATGGCATTTGCGATCCGTGGGTATCTCAGAAGAATCGTCTTGCAGACTTCTCCGGCGTTTGCCAGGGTTACGACCAGTGCCCGGGCCAGGCTGGTCCAGAAGCTAACCAGGGTTGCCCGTGGCCAGATCCGGACTCTGACGGTGACGGCGTTTGCGATGGCTGGGTAACTGCTAAGAAGATGGGTTACTTCTTTGAAAATGCAGACAAGTTGAACGATCCGTATATCACAAAGAAGTGTAAGGGTCTCGACAAGTGCGAATACGAATACGGTCCTGCATTCAACGACGGTTGCCCGATGGGTGATCCGGACCAGGATAAGGATGGTGTTTGCGATGCATGGGTTAGCGAAAAGAATCTCCTCAGTGAATACGAAGGTGTTTGCCAGGGCGTTGACAAGTGCCCGACAACTCCGGGTACACTCGATGCTGAAGGTTGCGAAGCAGAAAATCCGGATGCTGACGGTGACGGTGTTTGCGATGCTTGGGTAACCAAGAAGGGTATGCTTGAAAAGTATGCTGACATTTGCACCGGCCTTGACAAGTGCCCGTACGATGGCGGTATCGTTGACGAACGAGGTTGCCCGATGGATGATCCGGACCCGGATCATGACGGTGTTTGCGATGCTTGGGTAACCAAGAAGGGCTTGCAGGATAAGTTCGCTCAGGTTTGCACCGGCGTTGACCGTTGCCCGCTTGACTCTGGTTCTGTAGCTAACAGCGGTTGCGCTGAAGTTGCTCTCAAGCCGATCCGTTTGAACGGCATCTCCTTCCCGAGCGGAAAGGCAGTTCTTGACAAGAACGCCAAGAACGCTTTGAAGGGCCCGATCGCTCAGTTGAAGGATCCGGACTACCTTGGCATTGAATTCGTTGTTCAGGGCCATACTGATAGTCAGGGTAAGCCGGCTAAGAACAAGAAGCTCTCTGAAGACCGTGCTAAGGCTGTTGCCGACTACTTCGTAAAGCAGGGCATCGACAAGAAGCGTATCAAGGCTGTTGTCGGTTGCGGTGCTGATGCTCCAGTAGCAGACAACAAGACTCGCGATGGTCGTGAAGAAAACCGCCGCATTGAAATCAAGCCGGTTGCTGATGGAAATGTGGAAGAAGCTTCTGCTTGCGTAGCTGAATTCTTCGAATAATTCACACTGACGAAAGTCTAGGCTAAAAATCCCGCGTCGGCAAGACGCGGGATTTTTGCATTTAAACTAGGCAAATGCCACAAAACATTGTTCCTTTCAAGGAACATTTTTTCTATATTATGGTTACTATGCAAATTACAAAAGCTTCTCAACTTACCGGTGTTTTTCCTGCGTTGTTCACTCCGCTCATGAACGACGATCCCAAGTGCCTTCGCAACTCCATCGACTACAAGAAGATGGAAAAGATGATTGATGATTTGATTGCTTCTGGCGTTTCTGGCATTCTCCCAGTGGGAACTACCGGTCAGAGTGCAACCGTTACCCATCGTCAGCATTTGGATATTATCAAGTTTACTTTGGACTATGTAGATGGCCGCGTTCCTGTTATTGCAGGTGCTGGTTCCAACTGCACTCGCGAATCTGTCGAAATGATTGAAGAAATTTTGAAGATCGCCGAAGTCCCGATGCTCTGCGTGACCGGTTACTACAACAACCCGTCCCAGGAAGGTATCGAAAAGCATTTCAAGACCTTGAGCGAAGAAACTGGTGCTAAGATCATCATTTACAATGTTCCGGGCCGTACAGCTAGCTATGTTCACCCAGACACTTTGATTGCCCTTTCCGAAGACAAGAACATCATCGGTCTTAAGCAGGCAGTCGACTTCCGCATTGGCGAAAAGTTCCATGAAGACACTGTTCGTGTAATCAAGGAAACCAAGAACAACGACTTTGCAGTCCTTTCTGGCGAAGATGGTTTCTTTATCGATATGCTCGAACTTGGTGGTCAGGGTCTCATTACCGCAACCGGCAATATCCCGGAAGCAGCAAAAATTTTCTCTGACTTGTACAAGGCTTTCAACGCCGGTGACAAGGCTAAGGCTGACGATCTTCAGGATGCAGCTCGCGATTATGTGGAAGCAACATTCTGCCGCAAGAACCCGATCCCACTCGGAACCATGTTCAACAGCCCGCTCTTCCAGCCGATGACAAGCGTAAAGGACACTGCCCGTGGCGATGAAGCTGTTGCACGCATCATGAAGATGATCAACGAAAAAGCAGAAAGCCTTAAGAAGTATCACGTATAAACAAGGAGTTTATAATGAGTGAAAAGAATTTGACAGAAGAAATTTCTGAAAACTTGAAGGCTGCAGGCCTGTTGCCGATTCCTGTGCAGACTTTGAACGAAGATGCTGAATCCAGCCGCTACTTTGAAGGCGAATTCAATGAATTCGTAGAAGCTGCCAAGGCTCTCGGTGCAAAGGCTGTGTTCGTTGATACCTTGTACCTGGAAGAAGAAGAATTCTTCTACGACTCCGGCATTGACGATGAAGAATACTACGATGACGACGAAGATTTCGAAGACGAAGAAGATGCTGAAGAATCTGAAGGTGATGAAGAAGACGACGATCCGATTTACCCGGAAGACCTCGACGGTCTCGACTTGAGCCTCCTTCGCCCGGAACTTGCAAAGTTCCAGAAGCGCATTGGCGAACCATGCGGTGTGCGTTTGACACTCCCGGGTGCAGACCACTTGGAAGTTGAAATTTTCGCTGAATGGTACGATGAATTTGCGGAACTTGTTGACGATGCTTCTTGCGAAATCGAAGAAGACCCGGAAGCAGCTCTCAAGGTCATCGAAAAGAATAGCGACGAAGTTAACGGTGCTGTTTAACAATTTGCGATACCTTTAACAAAAGAGCCATGGCGTAAGCCTGGCTCTTCTTGTATCTAACACTATGTCTATAGCCCATCATTTTTCTGAACCAGTACAATTGCTTGCATTTGTTTTGCAGCCCGGCCCTACATGGGACCCGGCATTGCTAGAAGCGCTCCAAAAGACCTGGGGGCCAATTCGCCATTTGGGCAAACTTTTCGCATTTGACAAAACTTCCTACTATACTCCAGAAATGGGGGAGGGGCTTTATCGTGGCGTACTCTCCTTTGAACGTGAAATCGAGGCAGAGACAATCGCCGAAGAAAAGAAGCGTTCAAACCAGTTCGAATTTGATTTTTCGGATAGCAAAAATCGCAAGGTCAACATCGATATCGGCTACATGGATTTGGACAAGATCGTTCTGCCTTCTTTTAAGCGCGGCCCGTTTAAGTTATATGCAGGCGATGGCGTTTGGTTAGATATGCTATTGACTTATTCCAAGGGCAAATTTTTGCCTACTGCCTGGGCTTTTAACGACTTTAAGGAAGAGTGCTACCAACACGACCTGGTTCTTGTCAGAGAAAAGTACAAGAAGCACTTTGTACATAAATAAAACAGACGTGAAATAAATTTCAACTTGTTTTGGATTTGAGAGCCTCGTTACATTGGGAGCAAAGGAGGCTCTTATGTCTGATTTGAAGTTCTATCGCTGTGCAAAATGCGGCAACATCGATGTTCATGTTCAAGAATCTGGTGTTGCTGTGGAGTGCTGCGGACAGCCGATGGATTTGCTCATTCCGAATTCAGTCGAAGCAAGGCATGATATTCATGTGCCGCTTGTCAACTTGTTCGAAGGCGAGGCGCTTGTTTCTGTTGGCGAGAATCCGCACCCGATGCTGCAGGAGCATCACCTGCAATGGATCGCGTTCCAGAGCACAGCGGGCATTCAGATCCATTGGCTTAAAACAGAAGATCCGCCGTACTATGAATTTCTGATTCAAGAAGCAGCGGATCCGTTGGCGGCCTATGCCTATTGCAATTTGCATGGCCTCTGGAAGACTAGATTTATTTAAACAATGATCTTTGTTTTTGTTACATCGACCTTGTCGCTTTCCATGATGAGTTCCTTGATTCCTGCAGCCTTGATTACACCTCCATTGGGATTCTTGACACTATCGATTGTATTTACGATTTCGGCATCGACGGTGGAGTATTCGAAGGCGAGGGTAGTGTTGATGAGCTTGCAATTTTTCATCACGAGTTTTTCGATGTAGCACATGCCCTGGAGACTTTCGATGGTGCAGTTGACGAGCGTGAGGTTCTTTGCATTCCAACCGAGGTATTCGCCAGAGATGAAGGAATCGTAAACGGTAACATTGTCTGTGTTCCAGAAAGAATCCTTCGAAAGCATTTTAGCATTGCGAATGACAATGTTCTTTGCGCCATCGAAGGAATAGTTGCCATCGAGGTTGAAATTTTCGATTTCCATGTTGTTGCAGTTCATGGCAAAGTAGTCGCCCTTGGCTGTAACATTTTCCATCTTCACGTTGTCGCAATGCCAAAGTGTTTCTGCAGCGTTCGTAAAGTTCACGTTCTTGAGACTTACGCCATCGCAACGGCGAAAGTTTTTAGGAGCCTGGATAAGGGCGTTTTCTACAGAAATATTTTTTGAATACCAAACTCCGGCACGAGCCATTTCAAACCAGTCGGTATTCTTGGCTGTGATGTTTTTGCAGTACCACAACGGGTATTTCCACTTGAACATGCTTCCGAGCAATTCAATGTCGCAAGATTCCTTGAGCGGGGATTCTCCATCATCAAAAATGGAATCTTCAATCCTTAAATCCTTGCTCATGAACAGGGCACGTTCACCTGTCAAAAACTGCTGTTTAATAAGTTCTGCCATTTTTCCTCTAGTGCTATTTTAGCAAAAACTTCTGCACTGTGCAAAATTTAGAAAATTGATTAAAAAAAAGAACCCTCTTTTTGAGAGGGCTCTTTTAATCAGGTGGATTCTTGATTAGAACAAGTCTGATGCAGCTTCGTCAGAAACATCTGTTGGAGCCTGAATATCAAGAACGCTATCTTCATCAACCTTATCGGAAATGGAGAGCTTGCCTTCCTTGAACTTGTACATAGCGATTGTTGTCGGTTTCTTATTCAACTGAATAAAACCCAAACGAGCCTGATCATTGATGAAGCGTGCTTCCTGGGCCATCATAACGACAGCACGGAAAACAGAACCCTGACTTTCTTTACTTGCGTAAATATCGTCGAGATAAACTCTTTGATCAGACATCGCTACCACCTTAAACGTTTTAGAAGAGGGAGAGGGATTCGAACCCTCGTTACCGTTAGGTAAACACGCTTTCCAAGCGTGCGCCTTCAACCACTCGGCCATCCCTCCAAAGGATGCGCGCCAATTATAACTATTTAAAGTTGCCTTGGCAAGGGATAATGCAGAAAAATAATGATTTTTTTTTTGTTTTTTATTCAAATGTGCAAAAATCGCTTTTTCTATCCACAAAATCCTAGATCCGACCCCCTAAATTTTGTCTAATTCATCGCAAACAAGCTGCATTAACGGTTCGATTGTGCGTGGCGAAAAGTCAAAATTGATGCCCGCAGTGCTGAAAAGTTCCGGCAACGGGCGGCTGGAACCGAGGGCTTCTGCCTTGAAGAGCATGTCAAATGCCTTTTCTGGATCACGCTTGAAGTTAGCCCAAACCTGCAGGGCTCCAAGTTGTGCAATGCCGTATTCCACATAATAGAACGGGCATTCAAACAGGTGGAGCTGCTTTTGCCAGAAGTTGGAACGCACATCTTCGAGGCCGGTATAATCAATGCCGGTATCGAAGCGGTCCATGATGGAAAGCCAAATGTCGTGACGGTCCTTTACGGTATGGTTCGGGCGAGCATACAGTTCATGCTGGAAGCTGTCGATGCTTGCGACCCACGGGAACAGCCAAATGACATCTTCCAGGGAGTTTTGACGGCTGCGAGCGGCATCTGCCGGGTTCGGGTAGAACTGGCCAATGCCAGATTGGCCGATTAATTCCATGCTCATGCTAGCCACTTCAGCAAATTCGGCCATGATGTCGCGGTAAGCGACAATCGGCTGCTTTGCCATGGCAAACTGGTGGAAGGAATGGCCTGATTCATGCAACAGTGTGTAAATGTCTCGGTCTGTTCCGGCAGCATTCATAAAGATGAATGGCAAGCGGGTTTCGTCGAAGCCGATCTGGTAGCCGCCTGGAGCCTTGCCGAGCCTGCTTTCCGGGTCGATGAGGCCTTCTGCCTGCATTTGGCGTGCCCAGGCGCCAGCCTTGCGGTTTAAACCTTCAAAAATGCGGTCGCACTTTTCAATGAGTTCGCTCCCGTTCTTGAATGGCTTGAGCGGATCGCGGTTGAGAGGATCGACGTTGATGTCCCACGGGCGCAGCGTATCAAGCTTCATCAATTCCTTGCGCTTTGCGTAGATTTTTCGCTGGATTGGCAAGATCAGCTTTTCGATGCTTTCATGGAACATCTTGCAGTCGGCAGGGGAGTAGTCAAAGCGTCCCTTGGCCTTGAAAATGTACTCGATAAAATCCTTGCAGCCGGCATTTCTTGCAATTTCGTTGCGCAAGTTGAACATCTTGGTGTAGGCTTCGTCAAGCTTTTCTGAGTCTTGCAGGCGACGGTTCCAAATGGTACGGAAAGCATCTTCTCGTTTAGCACGGTCCGCAAGTTCAAGATACTTGTTCATTTGCTGCAAAGTACGAGTTTCGCCATCGTATTCTACAGACATTGCTCCGGTAATCTTCTGGTAATCCTGGATTTCGATCTGTTCCTTGGTTTCGAGCGGAATATTCTTTTCGTTGAAGAGTTCGAGCGAAACTTGGACATTCTTGAAGAAGCATTCGAATTCAGGTTTCAATGCTTCAAGTGCCGGGTGGGCCACGAGCTTCTTGTTGAGCAAGTCGGAATACTTTTGCTGCACCGGTGAAATGTTTTCTACAAAGTCGGAATATGCCTTTGCAGCCACCTGGTCTGCCGTGTTGCAGGTCATCTTTACATAGCGGCGGCAAGAAACTTCAGAAAGAACGGAATCAACCTCGCTCCAACGCAAAATCCAGCTGCGGAGAGCGTCTGCAGTGTTTTCGATTTTTTCGTTTACGAGGCTTTCGTAGATTGCGGCAACGTCGGTTGCGGAATCAGCCTTGAAATTGATGGGAACAAATTTACGGTTCATGATATTTTTTGATTATGTGATTATTCTTGCGGTAATATAGAATTTACCCAGTCGCCGACAAGCGCATGCAGCAGTTTTTCACGCGCGGATTCAACCAATTGCTTCTTTTCATCTTCCGTGACGGGGCGCGTTACATCGAAATCAAAGGAAACAGGGGAGCTTTCTGTGCCGGGAGGGTCGAAGGAAACTGCAATTGAGCCCTTTATGTTCAGCTCCGCTACATCGAAAATTTTGAAAAGCCTTCTGTCGATAGGAAGTTGCGTGTAAAAATGGAGCTGGTTTTTGCCAGGGGCGAGCATGCTGGAATCGGCAGCCGTAAAGGGGAGTTCGTAGAGGCTGTCTAGGGATAATGAGCCTTGAATGTTTCGTATGTATAGCGTATCTGCACCTTCTGGAAGCTCGCCTGTCAAATCAACCGCAAGGAAGGCGGTGCCGAGTTGCGCATTGATGATGTTGCGGGCCAGATCCTGCACGATAATAACAACTTGCGGATTCGGAAGCAAGCTCTTTGTCGCAGTACCGATCTGTTTGAAAAGATCCGGGTTCCCCTTGAGCGAATCGAGCGTCACATCGTGCACACTGAGCGTAACTTTGGACAAGGACTTTGCAGCCTTGATTTTTTCTGTCGTAGCGCAGCTTATGCAAAGAACCGCCGTTGCTGTAATGGCAAGAATGGATAGAAATTTCTTCATGGTGCACAATATAGAAATATGGTTTAAGAAGGGCAAATCCCCCTCTTTTTCAGTTATTTAGTTTACATAATACATATTATCGGAAATTTGTTATAATTGAAAAATGAGTGATAAACAAAATTTTTTTGAGACTATGAACAAAACAATAAAATTTTTTGAATTAATCCATGAGGAATACTTAAATGAAAAAATTGATATTTGCGATTTGTGTTTTTCTTTTAATTTTTCCTGTGGCTCTATATTGAGTTGCTCTTCCTACGGACTTTATTTCTTGTTAAATTTATGGCGTGATTACGATTTCAGACAATCTGTGTGGTAAATCCTTGCTTTTGGCTGTCTCTGGGGGGCTCGATTCCGTGTGCCTGCTGGATTTTTTTGCAAAGAATGCAAAGGCGCTGCAAATAGCAAGGCTTGGCGTTGCCCACATAGACCACGGCATTCGCGGGGCCGCCTCTGCAGAAGATGCAGAATTTGTTCGGAGTCTTGCCCAGCGCTATGATCTGCCGTTCTTTTTCAAGGCTCTCGGTGGTGTTCTGCAGCATGTTTCGAACCAGGAGTCGAAAGCCCGCGAGATGCGTTACGAATTTTTGCAAAATGTGCGCGCGGCAGAAAATTTTGACTACATCGTTACCGCGCACCATGGCGACGATCAGGCCGAAACTCTCTACATGCGACTCGCCCGAGGCACTTCATTTGCCGGGCTCCGAGGTGTAAAAAAGTTCCGCGAAGACTGCATTTATCGTCCGTTTTTAAGCATATTCCGTAGCGATTTGGCTGATTACGCCGCTTTGAACGGTCTAAACTGGCGTGAAGACAGCACTAACGAAAACAATGCCTACCGTCGCAACTTTGTTCGTAATTTGATACTTCCCCGCCTAGAAAATTCTGCGCCAGGTTTTAAGCGGACGCTTTGCAAAATTGCCGATGTTTCGAATGCCGTTTACGAAAAAATTTTATTGAATGCAAAATCAATATTTGACCCTCTCGAAATTTTGCCGGAGTCCTGGAAATTTCCGAAGGAAGCCTCCCCTTTTGCCCGCGTACTTGCCTTGCAGTTCGACACCTTGAACGCGACGCTTGCAAAACTCGGCGAAGGCGGCGAGGAATTGTTTAGGCTTTGGCTCATATCGCGAGGCTTTGACGTGCCCGCAGGCAGTGCGCACTCCCCCATTTTCCCGCTCCCGCAAAACAGGCTTTGCCTTCGCGGGCGCATAGCAATGGAAAAATCCCTGAATTGCCTATGGATTATGGACCTGCATTCAAAACGTGACTGCAAAAATTTGTATTTTTTCGCTGCGAAAAATGAACCCGAAGGGGAATGGCGTTACCGTAAAGATGGTGATGTGTATTCCCCGGAAGGCATGCTTTGTAAACGACGGAAACTTTGCAAGTGGTTGCAGGAGCGCGGCATTCCCCTTTTTGTTCGCGATCATTTGCCTCTACTTGCCAAAGGTTCTCAAGTTTTGAGGATAGCGAAATCTTCTGATTTTGAGGATTTCAACAAATAAAGGATTGAAAAGGTTTTATGGCAGCTGCAAAACAGGCCCCTTTTAAACACAAGAATTTCATTATCGTCATTTTGATGATCGTTTTGCTTGTCTTCATGATGCGAGCATCCAATGAGGGCGAAGCAAAGGATCTTACAAGGACCGAATTCCTTGCCATGATGGCTGACTCTACGGTCACCATTACGGAACTAACGCTGCAAAAGACTAGCGACGGCATCATCGTCGAAGGTTCCAGGGCTCTGACCGAAGCTGAGAAGCAGTCTGCAAAGGATTCCGGAACGCCTTGGACACGCATAATGAAGCCGGAAAAAAGCAACAACGGCACTGCACCGTTCAAGAGCCACTTGCTCGATGTAACGAACGAAGAAATTTCTACGTGGGAATACTATAAGCATGTGAATGTTACCGTCATTCACGATACTCCGAGCATCTTTGAACATATCTTGGCATTCCTCCCGGCAATTCTCTTGATTGCGTTCTTCTGGTTCATGATGAGCCGTCAGACTGGAGGAAGCGGCAAGGGCATGTTCAGCTTTGGCAAGAGCCTTGCAAAGCAACTTGACGGCAACAAGAAAAAGACGACTTTCAAGGATGTTGCTGGCTGCGAAGAAGCCAAACAGGATCTTGAGGAACTTGTGCACTTCTTGAAGGACCCGAAAAAATACGATAGCCTTGGTGGACGCATTCCTAAGGGAGCTCTGCTTGTTGGCCCTCCGGGTACCGGTAAGACTCTCCTCGCCCGCGCCGTAGCCGGCGAAGCTGGCGTGCCGTTCTTTAGCATGAGCGGTTCAGACTTCGTAGAAATGTTCGTGGGCGTCGGTGCTAGCCGTGTTCGTGATTTGTTCGAAACTGGTAAAAAGCATGCTCCATGCATCTTGTTCATTGACGAAATCGATGCTGTCGGTCGCCAGCGTGGTGCTGGCCTTGGCGGTGGTCACGATGAACGCGAACAGACATTGAACCAGCTCCTCGTAGAAATGGATGGCTTTGCTGCCAACGAGGGCGTAATTCTCATTGCTGCGACAAACCGTCCTGATGTGCTGGATAAGGCACTCCTTCGTCCGGGCCGCTTTGACCGCCAGATTGTCGTTGGTCTCCCGGATTTGCAGGGCCGTGAAGAAATCCTTCGCGTGCATGTTAAAAAGCGCAAGGTTCCCCTTGCTCCAGATGTAAATATTCGCGATGTCGCAAAGAGCACTCCGGGACTTGCCGGTGCTGACCTTGAAAACCTTGTGAACGAAGCTGCTCTCCTTGCAGCCCGCTTCGACAACAAGCAGGTTTCCATGCTTGATTTTGAAGAAGCCCGCGACAAAATTTCCATGGGTTCCGAACGTCGCACACTCCTCATGACCGAAGAAGAAAAGCGTCATACGGCATACCACGAAGCTGGACACGCCTTGATGAACCTTCTTTGCCCGCACACGAACCCGCTCCACAAAATTACGATCATTCCGCGTGGCCAGGCCCTTGGCATTACCATGTCTCTCCCGGAACGCGACCAGGTCTCGTACAGCCGTGAATTTGCAGAAGAACAGATCATGCTTTTGCTTTCAGGCCGACTTGCTGAACTTGTGTTCTTCAACCACCAGAGCACTGGCGCAAGCAACGACATTCAGCGTGCAACGGAACTTGCCCGCAAGATGATTACGGAATGGGGCTTTGACGATGAAATCGGTCCGGTCTGCTACGCCCGTGCCGATGGCGAAGTATTCCTTGGCCGCGAAATCAGCAAGCCAAAGGAAATGTCCGAAAAGATGGCTGAAAAGATTGATGAAGCCATCAACAGCTTGATCCGCAAGCTTGATTTGCGCGCCCGCAAACTCATGGAAGAAAACCGTGAAAAGCTTGTGGCGCTTGCTGAGGCCTTGTTTGAACACGAAGTTCTTGACCGTGAAGAAGTGGACCGCGTTATGGCTGGCGAAAAGCTCGAAAGCACAAAGAAGAGCCGCCAGTACCAGCACATTCTCGACATGGCAGAAAAGCTGAAGAAAGAAAACACGCCGCCACCGGACCCGGGTGCCAATCCGCCAGCTCCGCCAACGGCCCCTGTCGCGGACTCAGAAACGGCAGACTCCCCTGCCCAGGCTCCTGCGGAACCTGTGACTGAAGCAAGCGAAATTGCTGAATCTGAAAACAAAGATTCTCTCGACAAAGTCTAAACCCAATTATTCATTGTTAATTGAAAATGTCTTTTGCAAGTGTCTTAAAAACGAGTCGCGCTTTGCCATGGACTGTGGCAGAACGCGTTATCACAGGCAATCCTTCGCCTGCGATAATGGGCATTGTGAACAACACTCCAGACAGTTTTTTTGACGGAGGAAAATTCAATTCCGTTGACCTCGCCTATGAGCACGCTCTAGCCCTTTTAGATGCTGGAGCAACCATTCTCGACATTGGCGGTGAAAGTTCTCGCCCAGGTTCAAAACCTGAACCAGCCGATGAAGAAATTGCTCGCGTTGTGCCGGTCATTAAGCGGCTTTCGGCCCTCACATCGCAAAAGAATTTTGTGATTTCAGTAGATACGGTAAAAAGCAAGACGGCAGAAGCAGCACTCCAGGCCGGTGCGCATATCATTAACGATATCTCGGCTCTTTCGATGGACCCGCAAATGCCTGCAGTCATTGCAAAATACAAGGCCGCATCGGTGCTTAACCACATCCGTGGGAACTTTGGCACCATGCAGCAGGACTTTAAGCCATACGAAAATGTTGTCGAAGAGGTTCGCTCAGAACTTCTGCAGGCGGCACAGAAGCTTTTGGACCTTGGGGTTGCAAAAGAAACAATCTGCCTGGACCCAGGCATCGGTTTTGGCAAGACCGGCAAAGACAATGTGGATTTGATAGCGCACGCAGAAGATTTTTTGCAAGATGGCTTCCCGCTTTTGTACGGCATGTCACGTAAGTCCTATATCGGCAAAATTAAAGGTTTAGAAAATAGCGACCGCCTTATTCCGACGGTTGTTTCTGGTATTTTTGCAGCGCTCGGCGGAGCAACTGTCATTCGCGTGCACGACGTGAATGAGGCTCGCGAATCGTTCATGCTGCTGGAGGCATTTAGAAAAAATGGTTCTGTTCTCGCTGTTTGACATTATTGATGTCCGCATGGCGGATATCTTGGATATTTTGCTGGTAACGATTCTCGTTTACTATGTATTCTATTTGTTCCGCGGGACGCGTGCCGTGCAAATGCTCTTTGGTGCGGTCATATTCATTGTCGTGTGGTTCCTTGCTCAATGGTGGGAACTGCACACGCTTTCCTGGATCTTGAGCAACCTTGCGACTCTTGGCTTCATAGCCCTTGTCATTTTGTTCCAGCCAGAAATTCGAAGCGCCCTTACCCGTATCGGCCAGATTTTCAGCAAGTTGAATCTGAAGACAATCTTCTTTCATGCAAACGGTCTCGATCAGGTTACCGAAGCAATTTCTTCTGCAGTGCAGGACTTGGCAAAGAACCGTTTTGGCGCATTGATCGTGCTAGAAAAGCGCGTTGGCCTTCGTAACTATGCCGACAGCGGCGAATACCTGAACGCAAAAATCAGTTCACGCCTTTTGCGTGCCCTCTTCTACCCGGGTGCCGCCTTGCACGATGGTGCCGTGATCGTGAATTCAACAGAAATCGTGGCCGCAGGCTGCATTTTGCCGATGCCAACAAACTCTACCGACCAGAATGCTGGCTACGGCATGCGTCACCGTGCAGCAAAGGCACTTGCCGCTGAATGTGATGCTCTCGTAATTGTTGTTTCTGAAGAAACCGGCATCATTTCCATTGCTTACAGAAACACGCTTCGCAGGCGTTTGAGCATCAAGGAACTTGAAGAAGAAATCAAGCGCCACTGGCTCAGTCTCTTTGACCCGCAGGCACCGGAACATCTTGATTCTTCCGAGAAATCGGAAAGCAGCGCATCTTAATTTTGGAGTTTTACAATGGCAGAACAGAACCAGCAGAATAAAAAGAAAAATGCAAAGAACAAGCTTGTGCTTGTTGCCATGCTTGTCATATTGATTTGCCTTTTTCTTGTGCAGTGCGCCTTGAAGAACATGGCCGGCTCGGCTCAGGAACCCGTTGTCGAAGAACCGGTAGTTCAAGACACTGTGCCTGCAGTTGTTGTGCCTGTTGACACGACTCCGTTAGACACAACTCCGGTTGTCGATACAGTCAAGGCAGATACAGTCGTAAAGCCGGTTCGCGACCCGGCGGCAGATTCCATTCGTGCCCGCCGCAAGGCTGAACGAGATTCCCTGAAGGCAATCCAGGATTCCATCAAGGCTGTAGAAGATTCTCTGAAGCGCGTTGCCGATAGCCTCGCTGCCCTTGAAGCTGCCCGCAAGGCTGATAGCACTCGCATTGCAGATTCCATCGCAGCTCTCCCGGTAGATTCCGTTCCTCCAACAGTTTCTCTTGTACCGCCTCCAGGTCGCTACTACGAGCCAATCAAACTCAAGGCAAAATGCGACGAACTCAAATGCAATTCCTGGATTTCTATTGGCGATACTTTGAACCCGGTTGATGCCAAGAAGGGCGTGGAATACAACAAGAAAGGAATTGTATTCTTTAGGGCTCAGGATTCTGCCGGTAATTACAGCCCGTGGGAATCTGGCGAATATGATATGGCAAGCGACAACCGTTGCGGCAAGAACGCCTACCCTGTTCCGGTGAACGGCAAGGAAGTTTGCGTTGATGCTTACGAATATCCAAACAAGGCCGACGAAACGCCGCGCGACATGGTGTCTCAGGAACAGGCGGCATCGCTTTGTGAAGCTGCAGGCAAGCGTCTTTGCACCATCGATGAATGGCAGGCTGCCTGCAAGGGTAAAGACAATACCAAGTATTCTTACGGTTCCAGCTACATTCCTACACGCTGCAACGCAAACACGAAGGCTGCTCAGCGCTCCGGCCGCAAAACGCAATGCCGCAGCTGGTGGGGCATGTACGACATGAACGGAAATCTTTGGGAATGGACTGCAACTCCGAGCAAAGAAAAGGCAACTGCATTCTATGTTGCTGGCGGTTCCTGGAGCGGCAATAACCAGAGCCGCTGCACCGAAGCAAGCTACAGCTTCTATCCGCAGAACCAGTATCCGTCTGTTGGGTTCCGCTGCTGCAAGGACTAGTAGTCTGTCGGCTGTAGGCAGAATGTAAAGACCGAGGACAGGAGTCAGTGACAGGAGTCAGGAATTTTAACGTCCAATGTCTTGGCGAGCAGAGCGCGGCCATCCAGGACTATGTTCTGGATCACCTCGCCTACGGCTCGTGATGACTGTTAAGACGCAAGAGCCAGATGCAAGAAAGAAGACTGGTATGAGGCACGCACCTTCGGTGCTTTGAGGTGTGGGGGCGGCGCTATGCGCCTAGAGGAAACGCTAATTACAATACCTCATACCTCTCAGTCGACAGTCGTCAGCCTACAGCCGGTACATTGGAAATTTGCAAGTATCTCTCGTCTCTCGTCTGTAGGCACGCAGTGCCGTTCTCTCGTCTATTCTATACCCTACACATTGGAAAATAAAATTCCCTAATCACTAGCCCCTAAACACCTACTTCAGCGCTTCCACAACCGCTTGCTGCAAAGCTTTTTCTGAGCTTATGCCATGCCAGACTTTTTGAATGTATCCGTTTTCGTCGAGCAGCATTAGCGTTGGAACTGAACTAATGGAATAGCGGCGCCACATTTCCTGTTTTGCATCGCGGTACATAGGGTAAGGCCCCGGGAACTGCTGTTGGAATTTTGCAAGCACATCGGAAGTTTCAGAAGACACGCCGATGATTTCCAGGCCGTCTTTAGCGTAGGCGTTGTATAGCTTATGCAGAATCGGCATAGCCTGCCTGCAAGGGCCGCACCATGTAGCCCAAAAATCGAGCAAGGTGATTTTTGGCTTTTTATTGCGCTTCTCTGCATTGGCGTAAAAGTTGTTGCCGAATTCCAGCGCCTTGCTGCCGATTGCAGAACCTGTTAGCGAGGCAATGTTTTCTGGACGGTCCGTAAGAACAATCGTTCCTTCCATTTTCTTGCCGTTTCGCAGGTAGGTCACTTTGACCTTGTCGCCAACCTTCTTCCCTTTTACCGTTCCCGAAATATCTTCATTGGATTGAATCGTTTTTCCGTTGAACTGCGTAATTATATCGCCATTTGTAATCCCGATCTTGAAAGCTCCGGATTCTGGGTGCACTCCCAGCACATTCAACTCAAAATGGTCGGCATAGACTTGTTTTTGAAACGAGATTCCAAGCCATGGAATGGCGAACGCATTGGCTGCAAAAACAAAAAATATAAACAAGAATTTCATGACCTCAAAATAGAAATTTCAAGGTCGAAGGACGACATCATAACATTATCGTAACATTTACTGAATAAAGCTTCATTTTATGCAAAATTCGAAAAAAAGGCATTTTTTATGTAAGTCATTGATACTGAACAAGATATAAAAAAAAGTTAAGTGTAAGGTTTTTAAAAGCAATGGCTAAAAAAAGTTAAACTCATTTTAAGCAACCAAATCATCACTAAATTTGGCCTCATAAAGAAAAAACTTTTAAGGTTTTTATGTTTTTTAATGGATTAATGCAAAAAATTTGTGTCTTGGCGTTGTTTCTAGCAACAGTCACATTCTCGGCGCCTTCAATGGGTAAAGTTCGTTCCGTACTAGGCGACGTTACAAGAAAAAAGAACAACGAAGCAAGCTGGGCTCCCCTGCGCGTTGCCATGAAGGTGTTTCAGTCCGACAACATCAAAACTGAAATCGAATCAGAGACCATACTTGGCATGCCGGATGGAAGTATTTTAACCATTGCAGAACTTTCAGAAATCCGGTTGGGAGAACTTGTAGAAGAAAACGGTGCCTATAAAACAACCGTTGACGTCAAAACTGGCCGCCTTGCGTTTTCTGCGCAAAAGCAGGGCGAGGCATCACAATTCAAGTTCGAAACCGGCGTGGCTACAGCTAGCATTCGCGGTACCGAAGGCTGCATCGACGGTGGCGACCTGTTCCTTGCAGGCCTGCGTACTGGTAAGCTCGAAATCGAAACAAAGCGTGGCCAAAAAGCAATGATTCAAGGTGGCCAGGTCATTTTCGAAAGAGACTCTCTCATCGTCATGGATTTAAAGTCAGCCGGCGATAAAAATTTCCACAAACAGCTTGCTCTCATCTTGAAAGACACCACGCTTTCAATGGACGAACTGAAGGAAGAAGTTCTTGAAGCAGACTCCATATACCAGAGTAAAATCGAAGAAGCAAGCAAGGGCATTGCATGCATCATCGAATCCTTGGCCGATACGGTATATACCTTCGACATCATGGTCAAGGGCCATTGCCCAATCGGCATTCCGGTCGATCACTATGGCGAAAAGATGCTGCTCGATGAAGACGGCGGCTTTGCAACGGTCATTTCCATGGACTCGCTTGCATACGGCGACAAGCAGTTCCACTTCAACTGCACTAACAAGAAAATGAACTTCAGGTGTGGCGAAGCATCTACCTACTACGCAAAGAAAAAGGAAAAGAGAGAAGTGGTAAGCACATTCACTTTGACCTCCCCCACCCCGGTCCATATTTGCGATGCTGGCCTTGTCATAGAGGGCACATACCAGACTAGCGATACAGCCGCGACCTTGGTGCTCAGTGTGGGTTCCTTCAAGTCTCCGAACCTTGCCTTGATAACAAACGGAATCAAGCAGAACTTTACACAGGTTGTGCCTGTTACAGATGCAAACGGCTTGTGGAATTTGAAAAAGGCGTCTCTTGAATTCAAATCCAACGGAAGAACCGAACGAAGCTCAATCGACATTGAAGTAGATAAAACATGCAAGGCAGTGAACCAACGACCGCCTTTAGTCCAGTTCGTAAACTACGACTCTTTGCGCTGCATGGCAAACATCGCCCTGGGCAACATGGAAGACGACATTGGAATCTTCACAATTTCAGAAGACAACATCGACGGTGTTTCCAACATCTATACAAGAAATACGAATGTCAGAATTCCTTTAAGCAAGGGCATTCACGAATATTCATTCAAGGCAGAAGACCAGGCGCACAACATTTCTAATGTCCGGCGCACATTGGGGTGTTTTCCGCCAAAGCATTTTTCAGTGAACATTCTTGGCGCAAATGGCGGAGCCGAAAGCGTATGGTTCCCGCCGGCACCGCCACATAGCGTAGCTGTGCTTCAAAAGAGTTTGCGTTTCAAGGTAGATGTTCTTGATGTCTCTGAACTCTACCAGGTCATGGTCAAGCAGAATGGCAAAATCATTTTGCGAGAAACATTGAACCAGATCCAGTCTCTTGATTATGATGTTCGCATTGAATTGCAGCGTGAACATGAAAACAAGTTTGAAATCATTGCAATTCACAAGAGTGGAATTATGGCCAAGGCCGTAAAAAATTACGAGGTGCACTAATGAAAAAGCTACTTGCACTTGTCATACTGTTTTGCGCTCTTGCGTCTGCCGCAGAATCTAAAAAACAGACGGTTCTGTCGGGTGAACTTAATGGATTCCTGAATGCAGAAGACTCCCCTTACCTTGTAAGCGAGAATATATTCGTAAGCGAAAGCGGGGCTCTCGTTCTTGAAGCGGGCGTCGAAATCTACTTCAAGCCAAATACCGGCCTTGAAATCCGCGGCGGCGCATTCGTCGTGAACGGCAGCGAATCAACGCCAGTTCTGCTGTCGAGCCTAGACAGCAATGAACAGTGGACCGGCGTTTCGATAACCGGAGAAAAGCTCGTAAGCTTGAACAACCTTGACATTCGAAATGCAAAGATAGGCATTGCAATTGAAAACGCAAACATGGATTTGCGGAATTCGAACCTCTCGAATTCAAGTGTTGGATTGTTTGTGAAGAATGCTGTTGCCAATCTGCAGAATGTGACGGTAAAGAAAAATAGCGATGCGGGCATCATTGCCTCTGCAAACGGATTCATTACGTTAAGCAATTCGGATCTTCAAGAAAACCGCACGGCTCTTGCCGCAGGCGAAATGTCGAACATCAAATTGATTTCGACAAATGTTAGCAACAACGAATATGGCCTGCTTGACATGGGCAATAACGTTTTGCAGGGCATTGGCGCAAAGATCGAAAAAAACAAGACAGGCATAATTGCGACAGACATTCCTGTAGATGAATGGCAAAGCGTATCGGACAAGAACGAAGTGAACATTGCGCAAGGTGCCCTGGAACTTTACAAGACCATGCCGGAGGAACCAGAAAATGTCTATGTTCAAGACGCTGTAAAAAAATACGACCTGGAAGAATCTGTTGAAAAGAAATGGAGCCTATCTGGAACTGTGGCAAGCACCGTTGGCTACCATTTGGTGCGCATGCGCCACAACCGCACTGGAGAAGACTACATAGTCTTTGGCGACACTGTAAAGCCTGATGCTAGCTACAACAACTACTTCCAGCGTCCTGGTCTTTTCGCGGCATACAACCTTTACATGGTAATGCAGTCCCCGAATGGCGAAACATTTGAATTCAATGCCGATTTGGAAAGCGACCACTGGAACAATTTTTATGCGAGCAACATCAACTTGACCTACAGCGACGAGGCAAGAAAAATCGCCCTCGGCGATATCTATGTAAATGGCGGCGAAAGTTTCTTGGCAGGCATCAATTTGCTGGGCGTTTCTTACGACTTGCACCTGTTCAAAATTTCAAGCGGCCAGCCGATGTTTGAACTTTCCGTATTTGGCGGCGAAGCCAAGCCTACAAAACTTGTCGGTGAACGCAACAGCCTCATCTACAAAGACTGGATTGACGATGGCGAAGCGCAGGCTCAAGAAATCGTTGTTGGCGGAAAAATCAAATGGAATATGCACCGCCGCTTTAATGGTGCGCTCGGCTTTATAGGTAGCAGGGACTTCATTCACGATCCTTTCTTTAGAGATGGCCTGGGAACAAGTCAAAACACCCTTGACCCGCAAATTACCTCAAAGACATTCTTTGCCGAAGGCAATTGGCAGTTCTGGCCCGGCGACATTGACTTGAATGGCCAGGTTGCCTTTGGCGGTGCAGACACCGCCGACGTGCATAAACAAAGGGCAATAAACGAAGTCTTTAGCAGCGCAGGCCTTTCTGTATCGAACTTTGCCTTGTTGCGCAAATTGATGAACGACGAAACAAAGGTTGCCTCCCTTTCACAGGCGGAGCTTCTTGAAATTTTTGGCGAAACGAGCGTAATGACGCCATCGCAAATGCGTAACGAACTTAAAAAGCTTCTGGAAAAGGCAAAATCCGTTGCCAAGAATTACAAAGACAACTCCGATGCGCAGGATAACATAACGGAATGGGACGGCCAGAATCTGGCTGTTGCTGCAAACTTGCGCTGGGTCGTAAACAAGACCGTAATTAACGCCCACTTGAGCCAGATCGGCAGCAAGTACTACAGCGCAGGTTCCCCGGACCAATTGAGCAACTATCGTGAAATTGGCGGTACCATAGACCAAAAGCTTTTCAATTTCTGGAAACTTTCACTTGGCTACACATTGACCGTAGAAAACGCAAGCATCGGAAACAAATACAATGTGTTTGCTTTGAACGAAGGCACCGCTTGGGGATTGTTCAATGAATCTGGCAAGCAATGGAAAAAGGAACATGAACTAGACGATGAACGCGCACTCTACATTCACGACGCAAGCTTTGGCAATGAAGTGAAATTGGGAATGTTTACGTTTGACGCCAAGTACAAAATGGATTACCGCCATAGGCACCGCCCGACAAGGCTCTACGCCGATTATTCGGCAGCCTCCGGCGTGTTTAAAGATGACTTCTTTGCACCTAAAAAAGACAGTCAAACATATACATTCGTGACCGGAGATGACAGTGTCGTCGTCGATTCTGCAAGTTTCATGAAGTATTACGGGCTTTCTGAAGAAAAATTCCTTGCAAGTGATTTTGAGGAACGCTTCCTCAGAAATTCCATCGAGGCCAGTGTAAAGGCGCAAATCTCGAAGAACATCGTAAAGGTCGGTGGCATTTGGAGTTTCCGTACCGACATGTCTGAATTTGCAAACGACTCTATCGTAAGCAGATTCGATTTCAGCGACAAAACTCAAGGTTACCTTGGCTACTACTTCCATGGTTCCGATTACTTTGAGCAGCGCTACCCCATCTCCGTAACTTCGAATTACGATGCATTCCATAACCAATTGACCATTACGCCAAGATTCAAAAAGTACAACCGCGACAATATGAAAGAAAAGGAATTGAGCATAAGCGAATCAATGGAATTCCCGATCATACACAACTTCCTTGATTTCTCGCTGAACGGCGAATACCGTCTTGAATACATTACAAGTGACGCGGGCATCGACGAAACGGAAGCCGACATTGATGGGAACATGTCGTTCCGCGTTCACTACACAAAGAATCTCTATTCCGACTACACTCTCGGATCTTACTACAACTACCGCCCCGATTCTAGGGCCGATGATTACAACGACTTTTACGGTTCATTCAGCTTGAACTATTCATTCTAGGGTTTTGATTATGACGATTACAAAGTTTAAGACATTCTTCCTTGCATTCCTTTGCCTGCTGTTTGCGGCAAATGCATTTGGTGCGGCCGTTGAAGGCATCGACTATGAAATATCAGAAACCACGGTCACAATTAAGACTGCAGAGGGTCTTTTTGATATTGCAAACATCGGTGGGACAACATTCACGCTCGATAACGACATTGAAATCAGTTCAGAGACTCAAGACAAAAATTGTGCAACGAACTGGACTCCGGCAACACTCCCTGCCGGCGTAACCTTTGACGGTGCAGACCATACGATTAGTGGAGTTTGCATAAATTCTTCTACAGATACCTATGTCTACCTCATGGAACTTTCATCTGGGGCAACCATAAGGAATGTCAATTTCTCCAATATCTATTTGAATAATTCAAACCTTTTGAGCGAAAATAATGTTTCTATATTCAAAACTAATATAGGCACTTCTGCAATAAACATTACTGATTTAAAAATCTACAATGTCACTATAGAAAGTTCTGTTGGTGAATATGACGGTTATGTCGGCTTGCTATTAAGCAATACACGATCTTCCAATCCAAACAATCGCATGCCTAATATTACAGGGATTCATGCAGAAAACATTGTTATAAATTCAAATTCTACAAGTAGTGCAAAGTTATTTTATGTAGGTGGATTTGTCGGAGCATCTGTACACCCTACAGGAATCCCAAATTACGGCCCAACATTAAGTGATAGCTATTTTAAAGGGCAGATATCGGCAACGACAGCTGGCATACTATATGTGTCTGGCTTGGCAAATGGTATAAATGGTCAATATTCAGGAAAGGGCCTGTACACTGCTGACCATAATACAGTAGAAGCGACAATTACAGGATCAGCCACGCGGATAATAATGGCTGGTTTGTTTGAAGATCCTAAACAGCTCTCAAACTCTAAATTTACCGGTCTTTTAACAGCAAATACAAATGGATCAATAACCAACAACAACTATGTTGGCGGTGCAACATCCCATCAAACGGGTTTGGAACAATCTGGTGTAATAACAAATGTTACAGTGTCTGCCCCTGAAGGCTACAATGACGAATTAATTCATGTTAATGGTATTGGCTACTGGAAGATTGGGGGTATAACAGGCTTAGCAGGCAGTAGTCTTCGCATATCTTTTAACAATTGTACTGTTCTTGGAAAAATTATTGCTGAAGAAGGGAATAACAACAATTATTCCATTGGCGGCATTGCTGGTGCATCATCCGATGTAAAAAATTCAATTTTCATTGGTAGCATAGAAATTCCAAGTTCAAATGCTTACGTAAACGGTTTAGTTTTTGGAACTTCTACTGGTTATACAGTTAGCAATAGCTATGTAATAGATTTCAGTGGCAATGCGTCTAGTCTTAAAATAGCAACAGGCGCATATCACTATCAGAATTATCAAAAAATAGGTGTAGCCTCTTCTTTCACAGATAAAGCAACAGTCTTCCTTGCTTCTAAAGAAATCAATACCGTTTCAGCAAACACCCCCGAGTTTGCATACTATGTTGGAATGACGTATTCACCAAGCAAAGATTTTGTCACTCCACCCGCTGCCGGCGAACAGCCGACACACCGATTGCTGGCAATTTATGCTTCTGACACTCTTTATGAAGTCTATACAGATCCAACAGGTAAAATTGCCTATAAATTTGATGGCTCTCCATACACGGCTGAAGACTATGCTGCTATCAGCTGGCCTAATTCAACATTGCAAAGTGAATGGGCCTTGGACCTGAATGCAATTTATACTGAAGATGCTGAGCATGTTGAACTTATTTCTGAAACTGAATATGTTTTAAATGAAACTACTTGCGAGGTGACCTTGACGGGCTCCTCGGCTTTAATGAATTTGAATATGATTCCAAAGGGAACATGTGAAAGCGTTACCTATAAACTTGGTGCAGACATTGATTTTGGCTCGACTGGCACAAGCTCTTGTAGAAGCAACTGGGTTCCTGGAAATGCTAAAATCACCACAGAACTTGATGGTGCTGGATATACCATTAGTGGAATTTGCTATGCAGACAATAATATTGATGCGCTGTATTTGTTTGATTTGACGGAAGGTGGGACTGTCAAGAATCTGAATTTTTCAAACATTTATTTGGAACATAACAATCATATTGCTTATGCACAAAATGTGCGAGCACCTGCTAATTATACATCTATTTTTAAAACCGCAACTGCAACAAGCATCACTGAAACCGCAGCTGCCGAAATTGTTCTTACAAACTTGCAATTTGACAATGTTTCTATAAAGACTTTTTATACCTATTCTAGTTATACGGGACTCTTGTTTTCCAGTGTTGGTAATTCTGTAGTTGTCAGTGATGTTAGCGCGAAAAATATAGACATTGGTGCATCTACAGAAGGTTATACTGGAGGCTTTGCTGGATATTTTGCAAATAACGGTTCTTTAGTCTTTAAAAAAAGTTCATTCAAAGGTAATATCTCTGGCTCTAAACAATCTTATATGGGTGGCTTAGTATCGTCCATAGAAACGAATAATATTGTTCTTGAGACAGACACTGTTGAAGCCAATATAACCGGTTCTGCACCATATACAGGTGGTTTTGGTGGTAGTTTTAGTAGTGAACAATCTGCAATTTTTAAAGATTTAATTTTTAAAGGTAAAATTACTTCCACAAATGGTGATGGTGGGCGTAGCATGTATCTTGGTGGTTTTGCCGCGTATGGATATAGTTCAAATACAATAGAATTTGAAAATTTACAAATTTCAAGCAATGAAGGCCCTGAAGGAACTATAATAAAAATTGCGGATGATTACAAATCAAGCCATTATAATTATGTTGGAGGTATATTTGGCAGCCAATTCGGCGGGACAATAAAAATAAATAAAGCAACTGTTATGGGGGGTATAAATCTTGAAACCTCATTGCCGTCCTCATACGCAAATACCTATGCAGCTGGTTTTTTCGGAAAGTTGCAAAGTTCTTCTGAAATAAACAATTCGTTATTCTATGGATCTTTGCCGCCAACATCTGCTAAGGCTGGTATCACCACTTCCTACGCTTTTATAGACAACATTGCAAATTCTTCAACTACTACTTCAACTATTACAAGTAGCTATGCGATTGATTTAAATGACAATGCAACTGCTTTAGCGCCAAATTTGAGCAGTACAGAGTTTGTTGCTTTAGGTCATTCAATTTCTGAGTTCATTGACATCAAAACTAATGATGAAACAGTTGTTCAAAGTAAGCCGACATTTGCCATTTTTGCCCATAAAATGGGCATGGCCTTGCCAACAAACGGCTATGCCATTCCGCCGACTGACGGCAACAGGGCAACGCACCGTCTGACAGGTATTTATAAGGATGAAGTTTTGTTCGATGTCTATACAGATGCTTCGGGCAAGATTGCCTTTACTTCTGATGGAGAAACGCAAGACCCGTTTACTGCAGCTGACTTGGCTGAAATTGAGTATCCAGACAATTGGCCTGATGACAAAAAAATTAGTCTATCGAAAATATATGAAGAAGACATGGATTATGAGCTTGCATTTGATGACGGGGATTATCTTGTAGATGGTTGCGATATATACCTGTATTCAAAAAATGCATTGTTGAACTTCAATAAACTTCCTTTGCCAACAGGCTGTTCTGATGGAATTACATTCAAGTTGGGTAACGATATTGCGTTCTCAACAGCAACACAAACTACAAATTGTACAACAAACTGGAAAAAAGCATCATTGCCTGCAGGTTCCTCTTTTGATGGTACAAATTATATAACGGGAGGACATTACAAAATTAGTGGTGTCTGCTACAACAGCAGTGTTGAAGATTCTGTTTTCCTATTTGACTTGAGCGATGCAAAATCCTTTAAAAATGTTGACTTTGAAAACATCTATTTGAAGAACACAAAAACAACTTCTATAACATACACATCTATGTTCAAAGGTAGTTCTACAACATCTATTGCGCCCCTTGATATAAGTGACTTGAATTTTGAACTTGTAACAGTTCGCACTTCTGCGGGGTCATATTCTAGCTATGCGGGATTACTTTTTGGCTATTCAAAGAATTCTATGGACATAAAAAATGTTCATGTACATGATATTTACATGAATGCCGAAGGAACATATACGAAGACAGTTGGTGGATTCATTGGCTATGCACAATCAACATCACTTTCAATCAAGGATAGCTACATACAAGGTGAAATAGCTACGAGTGCAACGACATCTAGCGGAACATCTTATGTTGGCGGCATGATTGGTTATGAATCAAGTTCTATATCTAGCTCAATTAAAGAAAGCGATACTGTTGAAGTAAATTTAAACCCGTCTGCTTATGCTACGATATATGCAGGTGGATTCAGCGGTTACATATATACGAGTGCGGCCGGGTCATCTCAATTTAAATCTCTGATTTATAAGGGTAAAATTTATGGTTTTTCATCTAATTCACCTACTACAAAAGTCTATTTTGGAGGTGTTGTTGGTTATGTTAATGGCAATGGTAGCGGCTATTATCCTGTTTTGACAGATATACTGGTCACTGGACCAAACAACAGTACAAATGATATTATTACCTCTACTGTTTCAACTTCTAACAATACTTATGCCGGCGGCATCATTGGCTATTCGTACCCCAGAACCACACTGAATAACTGTAAAGTACTAGGCACTATTGGTTTAGCTTCTACCAGCTATGGTTATGCGGCTGGGTTGATTGGTTATGCGTATTACCCAACGACAATTTCAAACTCTGCTTTTATTGGAGCAGTTTTCCCTGCTAAATACGTAAGAGCATTTGCTGGAGATGCTAGCAATAGTGCAACTTCTGTAACGAATTCCTATGCAATAAATTCAAATATAGGCGCAACATTGCCACTCATAGCTAATGCTACCAGTACCACAACGGATTATTCCAAAATAATCCATTCCGGTTATTCGTCGTCACTTACTGGCACAATGTATTTTTACAACAAATCGTCGTCATATAACAATTACATTTCAACATCAAACCGTCTTGAAATAGCACGCTATCTCACAAACTTTGGTTACGATAAAGATTCCCTGTCAGGATACCCGATATATGTCGGCGAAGATGGTGGTAGAAACTACAAGATTCAATGGAATGAAAGTGTCAATGGATCTGTCACGGTAAAACATACAGCCTATACAGATCTTGCTGGTAAAATGGCATACAACATTAATGGTTCTGACATTACTGCAGGCGATTTGCCCGAAATAGCTTACCCTGCCGGCTATGAAAATAGAGTCAGCGAACGTGTTGCGTACGAGTCAGAAACTGGGTACCCAAATGATTTGGATGCTATGTATTCAGGTGACAAAATTTATGTATATAAAAAGATCGTTGCCTATACTCTCGTAGAAGGTGTTGATTACCGTATCGAAGAGGATACAGTATTTGTAATAACCAAGCATGCTCTTGAAGATATCGGTGTTATACCGCATTCTATTGAAAATCCGGTGTATGTTCTTGAAAATGATTTTGACTTTAGTGAAGATGGCTCTTGCGCAACTCGAGTGAGCAACTGGGATAATACCAACGCAAAGATCAAGGGCGAACTTTATGGAGCTGATCATACAATCAAGGGTATTTGCATATTCAACAGTGAATCTTACAATACCTATATATTTAAAACAATTCCTTCGTATGTCGTTAAAAACATAAACTTTGCAGATATTCATTTAGAGACAGATGTTCAATCAAGCTATGTAAGTATTTTTAATGAAGAGTATACTTACGGTATTACATCGCCTAAAAGCGAATTTAGGAATGTTGCAGTTGATAAAATTACGTTAAAAAGCCTTGGAGACAATTATGGCTATTGGGGCACAATTCTTGGTTATCAACAGACTAACGAGCTTACCGCAGATAATATAAAGGTGACGAATGCAGAAATCACAGGTCTTTCTGGAACGGATGTCGGTGGCGTATTTGGATACCTTAAGTGGCCTAAACTTTCAAATATTTCATTTAAGGGTAATGTAAATGCAACGAATGTTAGCGATGCCATAGGCGGTATTTTTGGATATTCCTATTCTAGTAGAGCCAATGTTCCCCAGCTAAAAAATTCTTCATTTGAAGGTAATGTTTCTGTTCAAACTGCAGCCAGAATTGGTGGCCTTATTGGCTATGCGGCCTCCGGTGCTATACTTGAAAACGATACGGCAACAGCAAATGTTTCTGAAAGTAACTACACTGGTTATGATAGTTATATTGGTGGTGTTGTTGGAGGTAGCCTAGGTTACATTTCATTGAAAGATATTTATTTTACAGGAAAAGTCCAGATAATTTCATCTAATGGAGGTGGAAAAATAGCTGCGGTTATAGCTTATGCAGCTTGGGCAGCTACTTTTGAAAATATATTTGTGGCTCCACCAAGTAAAAAACCTTCAGATGAAATTGTTTCTTGTACAGCTTTAACAGGATCATGCAATGCTGCCGGCGTTGTTGGGTACGAAAGCTACTCGTCTTATGAAGCTACTGTTGAAAAAGAAGTGCAAACATATAAAAATATCAATGTGCTAGGATCAATTTCAGCAAATGCCAAATATAACTATGTTGGAGGCATTGGTGCCAATGTCGAATCTTATGGAATGGAATCTGTAACTTATGAGGGTAAACTCAAAGTTCAAAGTTCAAATGAAAATGATACGAGAGTTGGCGGTATTTTTGCATATTTGTCTGCAGGCATTGCAGATATGAATGGAGTATTCGTCAAGGGCATTACAGAAAATGGGAAAAATGTTCTGATCGATGTGAATGAAAATTCCACGAGCAGTCAGTATATAGGTGGCCTGCTAGGTTGGGGGTATAGTAAAACATCGAATTTCAAAAATACCGTTGTTGAAGGAAACATTTCTGTAGAAGCTCCTTTAGCAAACAGTGTTTATATTGGTGGCTTTGCTGGAAATTACAGTATATCTAACGAGACTTTTTCAGTGGAATCATCTTCTTACAAGGGTTCTATTCTTCTCAACAATTCTAATTTAGGCAAAACTTCTTCATACCCCTATGCCGCTGTTGGTGGCTTGTTTGGTTATTTTGCATCGTGCCAATATTTTGTAATCAAAAATACATTTGCAGAAGTTCCTGATGATGTTGCTTCAGTACCACTTTTAAATATCAAGAGAGCCATTGGCAATAACTATACTGGTGGCCTTATCGGTAGAGCTTGGGTTGGAAATCTTGCTATAGATGAAAATTCCTATGCAAAGGGCGACATCAATGTTGAAAGTTCTGTTATAGAAAACATGAATATTGGTGGAGCCTTAGGCTTTGCTTATTCCTATGATAACGCACAAATTTCCATTTCAGACTTTACATATACCGGCGCATTGAAGTATACCAGCACAGGGATGAATACCAACACGGTGAACATCGGTGGCTTTATCGGTTTGGATTCTTCGCATGCATCGACTACGATTACAAATTCAACAGCAACAACAGAGTCGAAGCTCTCTACGGATAAATTGATTGATGTTGCGTTTACAGGACCTGCCCCGCAAAATGTAAACGCAGGTGCCCTTGTGGGTAACTCCATGAATGTTGCAAGCTATGATATTTCAAACGATGTGGTGAAGGGCGTTATAGCGCTTTCAAACGGCGAAAATACGCTGACGGCAAATGCCAATGGCTACTTCGGAACCATTTCTGCAACATCAAAAGGCGATGTAAAGAATACATATTACATTGGTGGCGTAACTGCTACCGATAATGTTTCGGGCTCGTTGTTTAAAAACAATGTCTTGAATATATACAACAGCTATATCATCAACAATGGCGTTGCCGTGGCTGAAGACTTGTCAAATACAGATAATTGGCATAGGTATGGCTATTATGGAATTACCGATGTTGAACCCGACATGGCTCGTACATATAATGGCGATGCCGTAATTACAGAAGTCAAGAAATCCCCTGCCTTCGCGCATGCGTTAGGTACATTCACTTACAAATCTGGTGCAAATGAAAACTATCCATACATTCCTTCTGCCACAGAACAGACCACCAAGGAAATTTTGTATGTAACTATTGTAGATGATGTTGCAGACACTCTCTATCGTTTCTATACAAATGAACTCGGAAAGGCCGCGTACCTGCCAGACGGCAGCCCGATTACAGAGAGCGACATGCCTGTCATCGAAAAGGAATATGGCGAAAAGGAATATTCAGACGGCGAGGCCTCGGTCTTCTATCTTAACGGTTGGAAAAAGCTTTCCTTGAGCGACACTTACGCGGAAGATGTCGTGTACAGCATGGAGCCAGCAGAACTCTATCAGGGTCACATACAGATTGTAATTCCTGAAGACTGCGGAAAAATTTTCCAGGTCGGCGAACATCCAGAAACATATACCTATGGTCAAGAAGAAGTTGAATTTGCAAGACTCGCCGCTATCGGGGCAGAATTCCAAGGCTGGGAACTTTCTAAAGACGGTGTAGTTTTTGCAACTCTTAATGAGGTGCTTGCCTGGGAACCTAATGTATTCGGCGAAATCGTGGCAACCGCATTGTTCTATAAGTCAGATGAATTTTACGATGTGAGTGTTCTTGAATCCAGTGATACGAACTCTGTTCTCTATGTAATGTACAACGGCGATACGCTCGATGTTGAAGATGGCAAGGTTACTGTTCCATACTTAAGTGGCCTTGAACTTCAGTATGCGATTGTTGCAAAGGATACTGCAAACAAGACTATTGCAAGTGTCATTGTTGACGGCCAAAAGATCGATGCTGTCGGCACAATCCTTGTGGAGCAAGATGTGGTATTCGACGTAAGCACAAAGAATGTTTACCACATTACATTCAATGACGGCGAAAATTCTGTAGTTGTTAGGGTCGATGAAGACGAGAAGATTGAAAGCGGAATCACGATTCCTGCCGAAAACTTTGCATACAACGAAGAAAAGGATAAAGTTTCATTCTGGACCGGCATCGTGAACGATTCCCTGAAGCTTTGGGACAACGACACCGCAACAGTCTACAACCAGTCCGTATCCTTTAAAAAGCAGGAATTCGTGGCCGACAGCATTATCGGCTTTGTATTGCCAAAAGAATATATCTGGAACGGCTCTGCAAAGGGTGTGTTCCTCAATCGCAATCTACCGACCATCGTTTACGAAGACCATGGGTTCTACAAGATTGCCTCTTCCTGGATTATTGCCATTGCCGACAGAAGCGACAGCGCAACGATCAATTCAAGAGACGAAGCTCTTGAATTTATGAAGAGGCATTACGACATCGTCGCAGACGGCTTTACATTCGCATTGAATGAAAAGGCCGCCGAAGACAATTCGTTCAAGGTGGAAGTGAACGATGTCGAAAACATTGCCATTGCAGGTACCGTTCTCGACAAGCCTGTTGAATACGACTTGCTCAACAACGCAAACACCGTGATTCCAAGACTTAAAGCGCCAAGGTTTATTGGCAGGCCAGATGAGGTTCTGCAAATTACGCAGTATAACGACGCTGGCGATTCTGTTGCGGTCCTCCACATAACTTCTGGCGAAGTCTTGACCCTTGCAGACAATGTTGCCCGAATTTCTGTCAAAATGCTCAACCACCTGGATACCTATGGCATTCAGAATGCAGAAATTGCACTTTCTGGTTCGGCAATGCTTTTGAACATCGAGACTGTTGACTTTGATGCACAAAACCCGGTGGAACTGGCAGTGCGCCTGTATGCAGGTGATTCACTAATTGTCGATTCCGTAATTACCGACAATGCAGAAGCAAAGTCCTACTCTTACATGCGCTATCCGTTATTGCCGGGAACTTACCGTGCCGTGGTCACGCTTGAAGGCGCAGGCAAGCCGGTAGAATACAAAACAGAGACTTTTGAAGTCGGTTCTGTGGCAAGAACTATTGAACCGGGTTCCTGGTCCATTGTTTCGCTTGCAAGCACCGGCGATGATTTCAATGTGCCAAATGAAAATGACGCGGCAATTTACTACTGGGATGAAACTGCGCCGCTTGGCGAGTTCATGCAGTATAACCGCCTTGATCATTCCGACAGCATTGATCCTGTTGCTGGCTATTGGTACTACACCAAGACTGCTACGGACCTGACAGTTTCTAGCATTGATGTGGAAGATTCCATTGCCTGGAATCTGCACAACAAGTTCAGTGGCTGGAACCTTGTTGCAAACCCGTATGCATGGCGAATCCTTGTAAACGAAGGCGACTTCAAGAATCCTGAAGATACATCGACCGTGTTCTGGCAGTGGAATGCGGCAACCTCAAACTATAAGCCAGCCGACACTCTCGACATATACGAGGGCATGTGGATTTACAGCGATGTTGACACGATGTTTGCCGTAAGCTCCAAGCCGGTATTTGACATGCCAAAGCACCCTGGCGCAGCTACAAAGTATGCAACGAAAAAAACTTCCATCGATTCCTGGTCTTTGCGTCTATCGCTTGTCGGTGAAACGGGTGTAGAAGATTCCTGGAACGTTGTTGGTGTAGGTTCTCAAGAAATCAATGTGCTTGAGCCACCTAGCGGTATGGGCGACAATGTATCCCTTGCCGTAGAAAATGGTAAAAAGGCTCTTGCGAAGTCCATCAAAACTTCCACTAGAGACGCTTCCTGGAATATCGCCTATAAGGCAAGCGAAAACCAGACTGGTAAACTCTATGTAGAAGGCCTCGAAGAACTCGAAGAACTTGGCTACGGTGCAACGCTCACCATTGATGGCGAAACGATTGTTCTTTCTTCTGAAACGCCTGCAACCCTCAAGTTGACTGCATTTGCAAAGCAGGCAAAACTTGAAATCAAGAAAATTTCAGAAATGCAAAAGATTGCTTCGATATCCAACTTGCGTTACCACGTAGAAAGCAACAAGATGCATGTCAAGTTCAACTTGCCGACATCTGCCGCAGGAACCATGGTGAATGCAAGGGTTCTTGACATTCATGGCAAGGTCGTTTCTTACAACCGCGAAACCGGCTTCGGCGGCGAAAACACCATTGTTCTCGATGTGCCGAAAAATTCCGGAATCTACTTCTTGAATGTAAAGGCAGGGAGCAATTCCAAGAATGTCACGATAAAGTTCTAGCAGGTGTCATTCACAAACAAAAAAAATCCGGTTTAACCACCGGATTTTTTTGTTTCAGTATTATCGCATTATGCCAAGTCGAATGAATAAAACTGTATGGGCGCCCTGTGCTGAAAATTCAGAATTTTCACGAGTGAGCATCTCCCCCACCAGGTATGAGCCGCCAATTGAAAATCTTATGGCAAAATCACTTTTTTCGAACGGCCTGTAGTCGCGGCCATAGCCGACTGTCACACGCGGGGCCCAAACATAATCGTCGAACTTTTCAAATGTCGCGGCCGAAAGTGCAAGCAGCAAAAAGTCGTCGTTTTCGTAGATCGGCTGGCCGCTAAAATACCAGTGGTATTCGCCGCCAAATTCATAGAGCGACTGCGGAAAGTTCAGCCCGGCAAAAATTCCAATGGAATGCCCAGCCGCGATTCTATAGCTTGCAAACGCTTGCAGTTCGGCTTCTACGCCGCCAAGGTAGTAGTTGCCGCCGAGCAGCGCTCCAGCCGACAAACCAGGCAAGTCATGAGCCTTTACTTCTGGTTCTGCAGAGTCTTCCAAAAAGAACATGGACGCAAACGATGACGACGCCATAAGCGCCGCTGCGCAAACAATTTTCAAACTCGTTTTGCCGAACATTTGTCTTGCCAATCATCAATAGCGATAGTCCAACTTCTAGTAACTCGTAACTAGTGAGTAGTAACTATCCCATAGCGGCGTCAAAATCGCGGAGGCTGCTAAAGCCGTTTGCACGGAGTGCATACAAAAGTTCTTCGCGCATTTCGTGGGCAGCCATCCAGCGGAATGCCACTACGGAATAGCACTGCACTGCGCAGACGCCCAACTGAAGCAAGTCAAAAATTTTGTAGCCGTGGTCAATGCCGCCGCAAGCCATTACCTTCAAATCCGGGTAGTTCTGGCGCACAAATGCAACATTGCGGTACATGTTTTCGTACAGCGGTCTGCCAGAAAGGCCTCCCTTGTCGCCATCTTTGCGCAAAGACTTCAGGGACTCGTAGGTTGTGTCCATAGAAAGCGCGCTCATCTTTGCTGTCGGGAACGTATTGCCAATGACAACGCCGTTTACACCATACTTTGTGAGCAAGTCGAGCAAGGTGCGCAGCGCCGATTCCGAAAGGTCCGGGCTGAGCTTTGCAAACACTGCCTTGCGCACGCCAAAAGTCGAACGAAGCTTCATGATTTCAGAGAATATGCGTTCCGAAAATCTTGTGTCCAAATCGAGGCGGCTTTCGCCGGTGTTCGGGCAGCTCACATTGATTTCAATGTAGTCGCCAACTTTGTATGCAATAGTAAAGCTTTCGAGAATATCCTTGATCTTTTCTTCTTCGTCGGTGAGCCCCGGAGTCTCTGCAACGGAAACGCCAACGCAAAGCCCCTTCTTGTGAGCCTTGATCAACTGCTCGTCAACGCGGGCGGCAATGGCTTCTACGCCATCGTTGTTCAAACCCATGCTGTTGTGGATTGCGCGTTCCTTTTCTATAAAGCCGATGCGCGGGCGGTGCGTGTTGCCTTCACGAACGTTTCGTGTGGCAGTACCGACTGAAATGCCGCCAAAACCCATGTTTGCGTAGTCGCCAATTCTCTTTGCGGTCTTGTTGGCGCCTGCCGCCAAAACAATCGGGCAACCAAAATAGAGGCTGTTGCTGTGGTCGGCAAAAGTCACGATGCGTTGCAAAGACTGAGAAAGATCGGGCTTGCCGCTAAAAAACGGAATGAACGGCGCAAATCTTGCGACATGCTTTAGACTGTCATGTCTAAATTCCGGGTGGTTGTGAAAAACTTTGCGGATTAAAGCTAAAAGCTTATCGCCACGAGACATATTGTATTCGTAAGATTTCGGCATGCACACAATGTAGAAAATAGACAGAAAATAGACGGAAGACGGAAGACGGAAGACGGAAGAAATTAGCATTTTTTATATTATGATAATGTATTAATGGATTGCCGCGGGCCTTTAGCCCTCGCAATGACGTAGGAATAACATTCTAGTAACTCCCTGTACTCTGTATTCTGTATTCTGACCCATGACCGGCGTTTACATCGAAATTACAAATGTTTGCAACCTGCAGTGCAGTTTTTGCCCAAGCCGCACGCTCCAGGAGCGCCGTTTTATGGACGAAAGCCTTTTTGCCAAGTGCATAGCCGAGTCCGAGAAGCATGTTTCCAATGTCTATTTCCATATTTTGGGCGAGCCGACGCTGCACCCGCAATTCATAAACTACCTGGGTCTGCTTTCAGAGACGAATTTAAAGCTGAACTTGACGACGAATGGCACGACCATAGCAAAAATGGGCGATGTCTTGCTGCAAAGCAAGTGCATTCGCCAAATAAACATCTCTACGCATGCCTATGCCGAACTTTCTTGCGACAAGGCCGAAGAAAATCTTGAAAATGTCTTGCTGTTTTGCAAAAAAGCACTCCAAGTCCGCCCGGAACTTTACATAAATTTGAGACTTTGGAATGTCGGCGACGCCAAATCGGACCCGTGGAATGCCCAAATGCTTGCAGAAATCAACAAAACTTTCGGCACTGGGCTCGAATTTGGCCATTTTTGCAGCCGGCACAAGAGTTTTTTGGTAAAAGAACGCCTTTACCTGCACCAGGATTCCCGTTTTGAATGGCCGACAATGCCCAAGCAAATTCAAAATGCGAATGGATCGGGCTACCCCAAGGGGTCTTGCAGAGCCCTGGATACGCACATCGGCATTTTGAGCAACGGAAAGGTGGTCGCCTGCTGCCTCGACTACCAGGGCAATATTGAACTTGGAGACATTCGCAAACAGTCTCTCCAGCAGATTCTGGAGGGCGAAGTGGCACAAAATTTAAAAGAAGGCTTTTTAGCGCACGAACTGCGCCACAGTCAGTGCCAAAATTGCAATTTTTGTAAAAGATTTAGATAGAAAACTCGGCAAATGCCGCTGATTTCCAATAAATTTATTTGAATTACAATTCAAATACGAAATCAGTGTGATAAACGTCACATTTGCATTTAACTCGTTGATTTTCAAAGAATTAGCATTGTTAACAACTTGTTTGTAACCTTTAAATAATTTCGTTTCTTGTTGCGTTTTTTTTCGAAGAACCTATATTAGAAATTGTAAAATTGTATAAGCTCAGAGGTTCTAATGCGATTCTCAGGCGTTTTTGGTAGTTCTTTGTTGGTAATGGCTCTCGCCACTACCTGGTCTTTTGCCGCTCCTGCTGCAGGCAAGGTGCGTTCCGCCTTGGGCGATGTTACCCGTCTCAAAGAAAAAGACACTGACTGGACAACGCTCCGTGTGGGTGCAAAGGTGTTCCATTCCGACCATGTGCGCACCGGTGCAGAATCGGAAGCAGTCCTTGGCTTGCCCGATGGCAGCTTGATTACCATCGAAGAACAGTCAGAAGTCGTTTTGTCAGACTTGCTCGAAAAAGATGGCGCATTCAAGACCAACATCAACATCAAATCGGGCCGCTTGAGTTTTTCTGTACAAAAGCAGAACAAGAATTCCACATTTGAATTCAAGACCGGTACAGGTACCGCTGCTATCCGTGGTACGGAAGGTGCCATTGACGGCGGCGACATCTTTGTTGCAGGCCTTAGAAACGGTGCCCTTGAAATCAGCACGAATAGCGGCAAGACAACGACCATCAAGGGCGGCGAAACCGTTTTTGAAATGGATTCCCTCGTTACCATGCAGCTCGCCTCTTCCGGCGATCCGCGCTTCAACAAGCGTCTTGTCAGCTTGCTGAAAGACAAAAAAATCAAGCGCAAGGATCTTTTCAAAAAGATTCGCCACGACGACTCCACCTACCAGAAAAAACTCGCAGATGCAAAGAAAGGCATCTTGTGCTCTATCGAAGACCTGCCAGACACAATGCACACGCAGCAGGTTCAAATCAAGGGTAAATGCCTCGCAAACGTAACGGTCGCATTGCAAGGCCAGACTCTTGCCCTGAATGACGACGGCTCGTTCAACACAAACATTGTGCTTGACGCATCGACAAACGGCCCAAAATCATTCAAGCTCACCTGCTCCACGAAAAAATTCAGCTTCCCGTGCGGCGAAGTTTCTACAAATTATTTCCCATTGCCGCCTGTTGAAGAACCAAAAGAAGGCTTTACCGCAACGACATCTTCCCCGGTCAACATCTGCAATGACGGCCTTGTTGTCGAAGGCTCCTATTTGGCAAAGGACGCAAAGGCAACGCTCATTCTGACGATTGGCAACAACTACAAGTCCGAAAACATCATCAAGGTGGCAGACGGCAAAACCCATAGCTTTAGCCAGAAAATCTTGATTACCGATGCCAATGCTCTTTGGAACGAAAAGAAGGCCGTTCTTTCTTACGAATCTGACAACTGGAATGAATCAGTCACCTTCGACTTGAGCGTCAATAAAACCTGCAAGTCGGTGAACCAGAATCCGCCTGTCGTAAATATGGTTTCTTATGATTCTTTGCGTTGTGTCGCTAACGTGTCCATTGAAAACCTCGACGACGACATGGGCATCTTTACTACAAATGTCGATAACGCAGCCGTGTCTGCCGAAGTTCTAAAGAAGAATGCATCGAAGAGAATTAATTTGACAAAGGGCATTCACGAATATGGATTTGTCGTTGAAGACCAGGCAGGCAACAAGACTTCTGTAACAAAGTCCCTTGGCTGCTACCCAGCCAAAAAGTTCACTGTAAATGTCGAAGGCGGTACTTTTGAAAAGCTTCGCGTGCCTCCCCCGCCGGTAGATATGAAGGACGTTATCCAGCGCACGCTCCGCTTCCATGTGCATTTGTCGGAAAACGACCCGACCTACCTTTACAGAGTGGTTGTAAAGCAGAATGGCAAGCCCATTTTGCAGGAATCCCAGTCTCAAATCCAGTCCCTGGATTACGATGTTCCAGTAGAACTCCTTCGTAACAAGGCCAACAAGTTTGAAATTGATGTAATTCATAAGAGTGGCTATAAAGTTCGCGCACAAAAGGTGTATGAGGTTCGCTAATGCGATTTGATGCAATCTTTTTAAGTTTTGCCTTTCTTGCATCTGCTGCAGCAGCTGCAGATGTGGCTGAAACTGTGCAAACAATTCAAAGTCAAGAAATTTCTGGTGAAGTATCCGGATTTTTGACCGCTGCCAATTCTCCGTATGTTGTAAAAGAGACAATCGTCGTTCCTCAAGGAAAGGCTCTTGTCGTCGAACAGGGCGTGACCCTCTATTTTGAGCCTGCTACGGGTATCGATGTTCGTGGAGGCGCATTCTCCGTTGCTGGTGACGATGGCGAACCGGTCGTATTCCAGTCGATTCAGGATCGTGGTTCCTGGAACGGCATCTCCATTACAGGCGAACAAAAGGCTACCGTTGAATATGCCGAAATTTCTGGAGCCGAAGTTGGCATTGCTGTAGAAAACGCAACGGCTTCCATTGCCAACACTTCCATTCGCAATTCTGCAATCGCGCTTTCTGCAAGGGCTGCAAAAGTTGACATTCAAAGCTCCAATTTCGTCAGCAATTCTGGCGCCGCCGTTGCCGTTTCGAATGGTGCAAATGTCAGCATAGATGACACAGACTTGAAGCAGAATAAGGTTGCCTTGTATGCCATTGAAGGGGCAGATGTTACACTGACATCTTCCAGGCTTTCTCAAAATGAATATGCAGTACTTGATTTGGGTGTAAACAAGCTTCGTGAACACAGTACCAAAATTACTAACAATAAGGTTGGCATCATAGCTGACGATTTGCCGCTCAAGAATTTGAAAACGGTTGCAAAGAACAACGAAACGAATGTTTCTCCCGGTGCAGAAATGCTCGCCAAGTTCTTGCCGGAAATCCCGGAAAACCCGCATGCCGCCTATTACAAACCGGTAGAAGTCAAGGAAGAACAAAAGTCAGGCTGGAATCTTTCTGGTACCGTAACTTCCTTTGTCGGCTACCATTTGGTGCGCACACGCCACAACCATTCCGGCGAAGACTATGTTTTTGGCAACGATACCGTTGCTAACGGGGAGCGCTACGAAAACTACTTCCAGACCCCGGGCATTTTCACAGGCTTAAACACTTACATCAAGCTTGAAGCTCCGGAAGGCCGCACCCTTGAATTCACCGCCGACATGACTGGCGACCATTGGAGTGAATACAATCTTAGAACAATCAATTTGACTTACACCGATGCGTTCCAGAAGATTTCCTTGGGTGATACCTACCTTACTTCCGGTGATCTCTATTTGGCCGGTGTCAATGTTTTTGGGGGCGAATACGATTTGAATTTGTTCAAAATCGCAAGTGGCGAACCGATGTTTGAACTTTCCGTATTCGGCGGAGAATCTCATAAGCCAAAAATTGTCGGCGAAAAAAATGAAGATGTCTACAAGGACTACATAGAAGACGGTGAAGCCGAAGCCCAGGAAATGCTTGCCGGCGGCAAAATCAAATGGAACATGCACCGTCGATTTAACGGTGCTCTAGGTTTCATTGGCAGCAAGGACTATCTGGAAGACCCGTATTTGCGCGATGGCATGTCGAAGAACACGAATACCTTCGACCCGATGGTGACTTCGCGCACATTCTTTGCCGATGGTAATTGGTTGTTCTGGCCTGGTGACATTGAATTGAACGGCCAGTTGGCTGTTGGCGCAGCAGATACAATGGATGTGCTGAAGCAGCGCGCAATCAACGAAGTGTTCTCTGCCGCAGGGATCTCCGTTTCCAACTTTACGCTTCTTCGCAAGCTCATGCGCAACCCGAGCCTTGTGAGTGGCCTTGCCACAGCAGAACTCGATGAAATCTTTGGCGATAATGTCACCATGACGCCATCTGAAATGCGCAGCATGTTGAGAGCCTTGCTTGCCGAAGCAAAGCTTGCAGAAAAGAAATTTGCAAATAAGGAAGATTCTCAAGGCGATATCGGAGATTGGGACGGCCACAATTTGGCTGGAGCCGCATCTTTGCGTTGGGAAATCGGAAACACGCTGATCAATGCCCATTTAAAGATTGTTGGCCGTGAATTCTACAGTGCTGGCTCCCCCGACCAGCTTTCCAACTATAGAGCATTTGGCGTTAGCCTTGACCAGAAGCTCCTTGACTTCTGGAAGCTGAGCATTGCATACGATGGTTTCGTTGAAAATGCTAGCAAGGGCGACAAGGTGAACTTCTTTGGCATTGGCGAAGGAACTTCCATAGGCTTGTTCCAAAGCGCAACATCTTCCTGGAAAAAAGAACATGAGCAGGACCCGGACAGAGCCTTGTTTGTGCACGACGCCTTGTTCGGCAACGTGTTTGACCTGGGCGATGTGACAGTCTCTTTGAAGTACAAGTCCGATTATAGGCAGCGCAACCGTGCGACCCGCCTCTATGCAGACTATTCCGCAGAATCCGGCATCTATTCTGATTCCTGGTTCAAGGGCAATGACTATGACATTATCGCCGGTGACGATACAATCCATGTCGATGCAGGCAGGTTTGCCAAGTACTATTCCCTCGCAGACAAGGAATACCTTGCAAGCGGCTTCAAGGAACGCATCATGAAGCATACCGTTGAAGCTGAACTTGCATTCAAGCTTCCAGCCAATGTCTTGAAGATTGGCGGCGTTTGGACTTATCGCGATGACATGTCTAAATTCACAAATGACAGCCTGCTCAAGGGTATTGACTTTAGCGACAAGACATACGGAATCCTTGGATACTACTTCAATGGCGCAAACTACTTTGAACAGCGCTACCCGATTTCTTTGAGCACAAATATTGGCTCATTCCGCAACAACCTCGCATTGACCCCGCGCTATAAAATTTATAACCGCGATGATATGAAGGAATTCGAATGGAATGTTGCAGAAAGCATGGAATTCCCGCTTTCCAAGGACTTTATGGAACTTGCGCTGAACGGAGAAGCTCGCCAGCTCTTCATTCGTCGTCACGACGATGGAGCTAACGAAATGGAAGCAGACTTCTCTGGTTCTGCAACGCTCAGAGTTTTCTACACCAAGACGCTCTATTCTGACTTTACGCTTGGTGCTCTCTATGAATACCGCCCGGATTCAAGAGCCGATGAATTTAAAGATGGTTTCGGAGTGTTTACTCTGAACTACTCGTTCTAACGGATGGAGGATATCAAAATGAAAAAGATCTCTATTCTAGCTACACTTGCGTTGGCAACTGTTTCTGCAATTGCAGCACCTGTACAAGGCAAAGACTATACATTGTCTGCCAATAAATGTACAGTCACAATTCTTACCAAGGAAGCTCTTGCGAACTACACAACCTTGTCTCCAACTTGCCAAGGTTCCGAAAAGAAATATGTACTGGGTGCAGACATAAAAATTTCTGAAACACTCCCCAAGGAGCCGTGTGCAACAAACCTTTCTATTTATAATACAGGTTTGACTGGAAATTTTGACGGTGCGGGTCATACCATTTCCAACGTTTGTGTATCCGATCCGAACAACTCAGTATCGTTATTCGGTGCTGTGGGCAGTGCACTTACCATTGAAAATTTAACTGTTGATGGCATTGTCGTTAATTCTGGAGCTTCAAACGGCAACACTAGTGCTTTGGTTGGCGAAGCATCAAGCAATCTTACCATTAGAAACGTGCATGTAAAAAATGCAACGGTAAAATCAAAAACAATAAATGTTGGTGGCCTACTTGGTGCTAGCAATAATGGCACCAGATTGAATGTTGTAAATTCCTCTTTCGAAGGAACCATCAATGAAGATTACACAAATACGAGTGAAAGTGCTACAGTAGGTGGTCTCGTTGGTAAAATAAAAGGTGATGGCAAAATTTCCTCATCTTACTTTAAAGGTCAAATCAAAGCCAATGCAAAAAATACCAAAGTTAACGTAGGTGGCTTGCTTGGCATGTACATGGTGGAAGATTCCATTTTAGTGGAACGCTCTTACGCAACAAACGAAAAAAGTGATTTAAATGCCGATTTCATAACGGTTACACTCGATAGGGCGACTGGTTATAATGTAGCCGGTCTTGTAGCTCATTTACAGACCTATATGAACAACACTACCAATGGAGCATCTTACGTAAACATTTATGAAGTATTTGCAAAAGGTGCAATCAAGGTTACTGGTACAGTCACGGGAAGCCCGACCAACTATATCGGAGGTTTGATTGGCTGGGATTCGAACGCAAACTGGTATATGCTCAAGAATTCCTATTACTTGGGAGCTATTACGGCACCGACTGCAGATACCCACAAAGTCTATGGTTTAACAAGTTCAAAAAGTACATATTATGTTGATTATTGGGGTAATACAAACGCAACAGGAAACTACAGTGGTAACGTGCGCTCTAGCTACGCCTTTGATGTAAATGGTACTGCTACCGCTGCAACACAGGGTATGCAAAATTGGGGTACCGTAAATCATGCTCATGGCCAATTTACCGTGGGGTTTGCAAAGGAATCAAAGACTAACGCTGTTAAAATAAGTGACAATGCTGATTTCACATCAAACAATGTCAATTATGTTTTAGCTAGTGAAGAATTTGCAACTCTTCTTGAAAAATACGATGAAGATGACGACAATGCCCTTTGGTTCTACAATCCTACCTTGAATGATGGATTCCCAAGCCTTGTAAACGTGCCATCCTACAACATGAGCTTGATTTCAAAGGATCTTGGCAATTTGAAAATTCAAGGTACAAAGCTCGTAGAAGGTTCTTTTGAAGCGTCCTATGACGGTGACATGACTACAAGTATCCCTGTTCTTACCTCTATCAAGTTTAATGAAGGAACAGGCTATTTGAATGTTCATTACGAAACAACTTCTGCAACAAAAGATACTGTAGTTGCCTACGAAACGAATTTGTCTTTACCAGGCAACATCACTTCAGTAACAGTTTCACCTCTTTATGTTGTATGGACAAACGGCCTTGGCATTGTTTTGAAAAAGGCAAAGACTGATAAAAATGGTAAAATCGATGCCGTATTGGTAGATGATGCATGGGTTGCACCGACCGTTGGAAATTTACCTGAAAGCGGTATCATCTGGGATTCGGGAAAGAATGTATTCACCTACTATAGATCGCCAGCAACGGCAACTTTGTGGGACGGCGACCTGACTGCATCCTTTACCACGAATACAACATTCGTCAAGGGTGATGTCGACGCATTTAGTTTGACTTTAGACAATATTGCGGAAGCTAGCTTTACAAATATTGGCTCGGCAACAACATACCAGTATCAAGCAACCCTTGCAAAAGGTGAAAATACAGTGCCGCGCATGGATTTCGTCTTGAATGACCCGGTAGGTGTGCAAGCAGATAGCTTCTACGTGGTCTTTGCGAAGGATCCATCAAATTACGATCCAGTGAAATATGCGTATGGCGACACAATTAGCATTCCTGCAGACGCAAAGTCCGCCGAAATTTATGAAATTGCAACATACGCAATCACTATTGCAGACACAACAGACAAAGCTCCAATATTCAAGGCAGAAAGCGCTACGATTCCTGTAGAATATACTTATGGCGAAGCTTCCGTAGTGTTCCCTAAAGTGGCATCTTTAAAGGGTTGCTTTACTGGCTGGGAAGTTAACAGCGTAGCCCTGGTTGAATCTGCCGAAGGCTTTGTATGGCAGCCAAACAAGACTTCGGGAACTGTCACTGCAACGCCAAAATTTGATTTGGAAAACAAGTGCAATGTATCCGTTTCCCTGGTGTACAATTCTACGCTCGGCGTATCCTGGGGTATTTACTATGGTGCATATCGTCTAAATGAAACCGATAATGCAACTTCCATAGAAATTCCGAATTTGCCAGGCGTTTCCTATAAGGTATCTGCCGTAGCAAACGATGAAAGCGAAACAGTGTCTAAAATTACATTTGATGAAGCAGACATTGTGGATTCCTTTACCTATTTGGGAACCGAAAACACACTGGAAATCGAAGCAACACCATCTAACAATTTCTTCTATGTTGTATGGATGGACCTGAATGATGATCTGCTTGCAAGTACAAAGACCGGTGTTGGCAATAGAATTACAAGCGTGCATGTTGAAAGTAGATGGGTAACTGCCTCTACAGAAAATCTTCCGGCAGGCGGTTTTGAAATAGGCGCTGAATCAGTAACCTATTTTGCTGACGAAAACGATGTTGTGTGGGACGGAAACCTTGAAAAGGCATATTCCAGCCACACAGTCTACAGACAAAAATCCATTCCGACATTTACCGTTACACTCGACAATCTTGACGAAATGGATGTCGAGGCTGCAGTATCGACAACAACATACGCAACGCAGCTGTCTGTTGGAACAAATGTTCTTCCTAAAATGACTTCACTCAAGTTTACAAAGCCCTCCATGGCCATGGAAGAAAATGCATATATCATTTTCAGAACCTCCGAAGGTGCTCTTGACACAGTCATGATTGAATACGAAAAGGTCGTTGCAGTTCCTGCAAACGCTGTAGCCGCAGAAATTCTTGAAAATGCAGTGTATACAATTGCTATTGCAGACACAGCAGACTTCTATCCGATTTTCAAGAAAAATACAGCTACATTCCCAACCAGTTATTCTTTTGGCGAAACAGTTACATTCCCAAAAATTGCTTCTCTTGATGCATGCTTTACAGGCTGGAAGATCAATGGTGAAGATCTTTTGGAATCTGCAGAGGGCTATGAATGGAATTCAGGAAAGGTATTTGGCAACATTACGGCAACTCCTGTCTTTGACGACACAAGGCTCTGCAATGTTACAATCACCTTGAATTCCGAATCTGAATACGGCATCAATTTGGAAGTTTACTATGAATCAAATCTCCTTGATATTTATGGAGACGACATTCTTAAAGTGGACATTCCTGATTTGTCTAGCATAACATATACGGTATCTGCATTCACCAATGATGAAAGCGAATCTGTATCAGAACTTACCTGGGCAAAGAATCCTATCGACGGACAATTTGAATATGCTGGTGAAACGTCCTTAGAAATTTTTGCAAAGGCAACACAGGACTTCTATTACATTCACTGGAATGACGAAATCGGTAATGAAGTTGCAAAGGCAAAAACAGGCCTGAACAACCTGATTACTGGCGTATACAACAACGATTCCTGGCTTGAAGTTTCTGTAGACATGATTCCAGACATAATTCCTGCTGGCAGCTATGAATTCAATGCAGAAAGCAAGACGATTTCTTACTTTGCAAACGGCAATGTTCTATGGGATGCCGACTTGCAAAAGCCATATAGCGAATCAACTACATTTACCAAATACATTGCTGACTTGTCCAAGATTACCGTAATCACAAGCAATGGAGATGCGATAGAATCTCTTGACAACCTTATTTGGAATACCAAGAATTTCGATATTATGTCTATCCCGATGCCAACTGTCATTTTCTCCAACGACAAGGGTAAATTCCAGATTGCAAAGGACTGGGCTGTATCTACGCAGACTTCCGAAAAGTCCGCTGTAAATTCACTGGTAGACATTGCTGAATTTGCTAGAGCAAATATCAACGAAATCAACACCAACGGTATAAATGCGGTCTTGGATCTTGACAAGGCTGTAGATTACAACCTGTCTATCAATGTTGCGGAATTGGATACCATTACGGCAACCTGCGAGCTTTTCGGAGAAAAGCAAATCTTTAAGGTTGTTAACGGCGAAGGCAATGTTCCGCAATGTTCCGCTTTGACATTTGATGGCGGCAAGGCCGATTCCCTGCACATTGTCATGGGTAGCGACACCATCGCAGTTGCCTATGGTGACCAGATCAAGATTCCTGAAGGAACAACGGAGCTTGGCGTTTCCGAAAAGCCGGCAGCCCCGGCGCCGGAAGAACCGACTCCTGTTGAACCGGAACCAGACGTGTTCAATGTTGACAGCGCATCAATCGCACTTTCTGGCAGCGCAGTAAAGCTTGCAATCGGGGCAAATGTCGCATCTGAACTTGCCGTCGCCCTTAACGTAAAGCTCATCTCTGCCGATTCCGTGATTGCTGACACTGTCATTACCGATTCCGCAGAAACAAAAGTCTACGAATTCGAATACTACCCACTTGCCCCGGGTGAATACTATGCCGAAATCGTTCTTGCCAGTGCTCAGGATACCGTGGCATTCGATTCTGAAAACTGGACAATCGACAGCGTTGCCATGGTCCTTGCCGCCGGTGAATGGAATTTGATTTCCTTGGCAAATGTAGAGAAAGTCGAAGTTCCAAACGAAGATGAAGGATATGTTTATTACTGGGATGAAGACAAGCCGATTGGTGACTTCTGGCAGTATAGAACTATCAAGAACGCAGAGGAACTTGAAGCACTCAATGGCTACTGGTACTTTGTGGAAGATACCACGGTATTGCTCGCTTCCAAGAATCCAACCGCAAAAACATCTGACAGCGTTTCTTGGGAACTCAAGAACAACTTCTCTGGCTGGAACATGATTGCAAATCCATATTCCTGGAAGCTTGCATTGAATGCGTCGAACTTTGAAGATCCGGAAAGCGACGGCGTAACGTTCTGGCGCTGGAATGCAGCAACGGCAGCTCCAGAGGTAGCAACCGTTCTTGACGAAAATGCAGCCGTATGGGTCAAGGCTAGCGAAGCAGCGGCACTTTCTGTAGATGCAAGCCCGGTCTATGTTTCTGAGCTTGCTCCGACTGCAGAAAACAAGCCGGCAGCAAAGTCTTCCTGGAGTCTTCGCCTTAAATTGCAGGGCGAAAACGGCAAGGTCGACAGCTGGAATGTCGTTGGTGTGGGCTCCCGCGAAATCAACGTAGAGGAACCGCCTGCAGCAATGAATTCCGGCGTATCTCTCGCTGTTGTAGATGGCAGCAAGAGCCTTGCAAAGGCTATCAAGAACCCTACAGCAAACGCTTCCTGGAATGTTGCCCTCAAGGCAAATACCCTCCAGAAGGCAAAGCTTTCTGTTGAAGGCCTTGAAAAGCTTGAAGAACTTGGCCTTTATGCAACTCTAGAACTTGACGGCCAGAGCATTCCGCTCAATGCAAATGAAGATGTAGATGTTACCATTTCGGCACTTGCAAAGAGCGCAACCTTGAAGGTGAATGCAGCCAAGGTAGCAAGCGTCAAGGCAATCGACAACTTGCGCTACAGCCTCGATGGACACAAGATGCATGTCAGCTTCAATCTTGCAAGTGAAATGGCTGGCAAGGCTATCGATGTTCGCTTGATTGACGCTCGCGGCAACACGATTTCGTTCTCTCGCGATCGTGCCAACGCAGGCGAAAATAAGGCTATGCTCAACACGCCAGCAAGTTCCGGCATCTTCTTCTTGAATGTTACTGCCGGTTCTCAATCAAAGCGCATTAAGTTGAAGTTCTAAAAAAAGAACATAACCGATAAAAGTTCCCGCGCAAGCGGGAATTTTTTTGTATTTTCAAGGCATGCTTCAACAAGAAATTCACGATAATTTGAATGAATACATTGAACAGCTAAAAAAGCTCGTTCGCATTCCTTCCATCAGTTTTGACAATTTCGACCAGAACGAGGTTTTGAACTCGGCAGCCGAAGTTGAAAATCAATTAAAGGCTCTAGGTGCAACAAACATCCAGAGGCTTCTGCCTCCAAGCGGCCGGCCGACCGTCTACGCAGAATACTTGAGCAAGCCAGAAAACCCGACAGTTCTTCTTTATGCCCACCATGATGTTCAGCCGCCGATGCGTGTTGCTCTTTGGGATTCCGCACCGTTCGAACCGGAAGTTCGTGGCGACAGGCTCTACGGTCGCGGCACGGCAGATGACAAGGCAGGCATTGTCATTCATTTGACAGCAGCAAAACTTGCCCGCAAATATTTTGGCGACAAAGCTCCAAACCTCAAGTTCATTTTTGAAGGTGAAGAAGAATCTGGCAGTGCAGGCTTTGCTGGGCTACTTGCAAAGTACAAAGACATGCTAGCCTGCGATGCAGTTATCGTTGCCGACCTTGGCAACTTTGCAAAGGGCGAACCGTCGCTCACCACCACGCTCCGTGGCATGAGTGCAATTGAAATGGAAATCAAGTCTGGCAAGCTCCCTCTCCATTCCGGTTCCTGGTCGGGCCCGATTCCAGACCCGGCGCAAGAGCTTTGCAGACTGATAGCTGGCCTTACAGACGGCAACGGGAACATTCTCATTGAAGGCTTTAACGAGGGCCTTGTTCCGCCAACCGTAGCAGAAAAAGAATCTTACAGAAGCCTGAACTACTCTGAGAAAAAATTCCGTGAAGAGGCTGCCCTGTTCAATGAAACGGAACTGCTCGTTCCTGCAGAAGAAATCTGCGAATCACTTTGGCGCCGTCCATCCATTACCGTTACCGCCATGGAGGCGGGCAACCGCAAGCAGGCCGGTAACGTTCTGCAAGAAAGCGCATACGCCCGCATTGGCATTCGCCTTGCACCTGGCATGAATTCCAAGCTTGCAACGCAAAAGCTCGTGGACCATTTAAAAAAGAATGTTGCCCACGGCTTGACACTTACGATCAAGGAAGAAGACGGTGCGGAGCCGTTCACGACCGACACGGACCATCCGTATTTCAAGGCCATGACAGATTCCATGCACAAGGCATTCAACACAGATACGAAGTTCATTGGCTGCGGCGCTTCCATTCCGGGTGCAGAATACTTCCGCAACACCTTCGGCAACATTCCAATCCTTTTGCTTGGCGTAGAAGACCCGGAATGCAATGCCCACGGCGAAAACGAAAGCCTCTATATCCCGGACTTTGAAAAAACGATCGTCGCAGAAACAGAGTTCTTCGGGAGAATTTAAATAGGAGTCAGTGACAGGAGTCAGAAGACAGTAGGAAGACATAAGACGGAAGTAGGAAGGTCGAAATTAGTAGTCAGTCGGCTGTAGGCTGTCGGCAGAAATGTTAATATAGAAGACAGAGAACAGAGGACAGAAGACAGAATCTAATAACTAACGACTAATGACTAACAATTCTTTAGAGACTAGGTTCTAGAAACTAGAGACTAGAAACGCACATTTACATTCCCTAACCCCTAGATCCTAAATCCTAGATCCTAGAAACCCTGGAAATCAACATTCACTAATCACTAAATCCTATCCCCTAATATGTATTCTAAAATTATCTTGTCTCTGGTTTCTTGTTTCTGTAGCGAACAAAGTGAGCGTTCTTATATATGAAACTAGTCGTACTTACAGGCGCTGGCATCAGCGCAGAATCCGGGCTCCGCACCTTTCGCGGCAACGACGGCATGTGGGAACATGAGCGTATTGAAGATGTTTGCACGCCGGGAGGCTACCGTCGCGACAGAATGCGCGTAAAGAATTTTTACAGCGACCTTCGCGAAGGGCTTGCCAAGTTCCAGCCAAATGCAGCTCATATCGCTCTTGCAAAGCTAGAAGAGCAGCTTGGCGACGAGTTCCTGCTCGTTACGCAAAATGTCGATGACCTGCACGAGCGTGCGGGCTCCAAGCGTGTCCTCCACATGCACGGCGACTTGACAAAGCTCCGCTGCGAGCGTGACCCGGAACATGTGTGGTCATTTACGGGCCGCGAAACAGAAGAAACAACTTGCCCATATTGCGGAGCAAAATCCCGCCCGCACATTGTTTTCTTTGAAGAAATGCCAATCTACATGGATGAAATCCAGGAAGCGCTCCGCCACTGCGAAAACTTTGTCTATATTGGCACAAGCAGCGTGGTCTACCCTGCCGCTGGCTTCAAGAGCTTTGCGCACGCCTTTGGTGCCAAGGTTACATGCTTGAACCTCGAAGTTTCAGAAAACGACCCGTACACCGACATAAGCATCGAAGGCAAGGCTACAGAAATTGTCCCTGCCTGGTGCGAAAAATTTTTTAACACCTAACCAAAGTCATATTATGCAAATCTACAACACCGACTACATCACCGGCAAAGAAATCGAAACCATCAAACTGGTAAGGGGCAGCACAGTCTATTCCAAGAATTTTGTGCGCGACTGGTTTGCAGGCCTCAAAACCGTGATTGGTGGCGAAATCAAGGGCTACACCGAAATGATGAACGAAGCCCGTGAACAGGCCACCAGCCGCATGATCCAGGAAGCCTACCTCTGCAATGCAGACGCAATCATCAATGTACGCTTCATGACCTCTGCGGTAATGGCAGGTGCAGCCGAAATCATTGCCTACGGAACTGCCGTAAAATTCAAGAAATAAGGTTGAAAGTTTAACATTTTTTACAAAACTTTCAAAAAACTTGCAATTTTTGTTTTTTGAATATCTTTTACCACATTTATAGGTATATTTCGGCCTAGAACATTATACAAAGGAAATATAATGAAACCGTTATCTCTTATTATCCCGGCAGTTTTTGCTGTTGCCTTGACTGCCTGCAACCAGGCTTCCGCCCAAGGTTCCGATGCAGCCAAGCTCAATGCCCTCGAAAAGAAGGTTACCGAATTGGAATCCAACCTTGAAGCTGTAGCTTTCATTCTCGAAAGAAAAGCCGGCATGTCCATCGAAGACGCCAAGAAGGAAATGGAAGAAGCCAACAAGGTTTGGGATATTCCGGTGGATGACTCCCCTGTATTTGGCAACACAACAAATCCAAAGCTCACCATCGTAGAATTTACTGAATTCCAGTGCCCGTACTGCTCCCGCATCGCTCCGGTGGTCAAGGACCTCATGGACAAGCATGCTAATGAAATCCAGTTCGTGTACAAGCACTTCCCGCTCAGCTTCCATGCAAACGCACCGGCAGCAGCTGCAGCTTCCATCGCAGCACAGAAGCAGGGCAAGTTCTGGGAATTCCGCTATGCACTCGCACCGCATAACCGTGAACTTACCGATTCCGTATTTGTCGAAGTGGCAAAGCAGGTCGGCTTGAATGTCGAACAGTTCAACAAGGACCGCGTTCTTGACGATGCAATGCTTGCACGCATCAACAAGGACTTTGAACTTGGTGCCAAGGTCGGCGTTCAGGGTACACCGAATTTCTACATCAACGGCAAGCGCCAAGACCGCTTCAGCCCGGATCTCGTAGAAAAGATGCTTAAAGAAGCAAAGTAATTTTCAAATTTCAACTATATAATCAACCTAAAACACGAGGAATGATATGAACCAAACAATCAAGGCAGCATCCTTGTTCCTTCTTGGAATGACGGCTACTGCATCTATGGCTCAGCAGAAACCGCCTCGCGTAGTTCCGTACAAGTTCTTTGACGATGCATATCGTCCAGGTGGCTTCGACTACGCATACGGTGGTAAGTCCAAGGGTATTACCGTCACTAAGGATGGCGGTTACAAGTCCAAGGCTGCATTGAACATCAGCTTGGACCCGAGCGAATACTCTGGTGCTTCTATTTGCCTTTACAACGAAACATTCGACTTGAACAAGTTCATGCTTGACTCCAAGCTTGAATTCATGATCAAGGGTAAGAAGGGTGGCGAACAGGTTAAGGTTGGTCTCATCGATGAAGAAGTTTCTGACGGCAAGAAGACCCAGGTCGTTCTCCCGATGAACAAGTACATCGAAGGTGGCGCAGTCACTACCGAATGGAAGAAGGTTTCCATTCCTCTCGTTGACTTCCCGGATCGTGGTCTCTACTGGGACAACACCCGCAAGTCTGAATTCCCGGCTCGCATCGACTGGGACAAGATTGCAGAAATTCGCTTCTCCATCGACAAGAGCGCAGAAAAGAATTTCGAAGTCTGGATCGACAACATCGAAATCGTCAAGGGAAACAAGAAGGCCGCTCCGAAGGCAAAGATTGTTTACTGGGATGAAAACAATGACGTGATCGACGGTCCGAAGAATGCAGAAAAGCTCGACGGCAAGGCTAAGCCGGTTGCCAACGGCGTGTTCTACTCCGATGGCCTCAAGGGCTTCAGCTACAGCTACGGTGGTCTCTCTGCCCAGCGCGAAGCTGACTCCAAGACTCCGGGCAACAAGAACGTTCTTGCCCTCTACATCGATAACAATGACTGGTCCGGCGTTACCTACTCCATGGGTGAAGGCAAGTATGTTGACCTTTCCAAGGTACGCAACAAGGGTGGTCTCTACTTCTGGATCAAGGGTAAGCTCGGTGGTGAAAAGGTATACGTAGGTATCCTCGACAACCAGGGCAACGACATCAAGAGCCAGACCAAGATCAGCCTCAACGACTGGATCGAAGGCTCCAAGGTCGGTACCGACTGGAAGCTCGTGAAGATTCCTCTCAAGAAGTTCGGCGACAAGGGTAAGGCTTGGGACGCAAACAAGCAGGCAGAAGTTGCTAAGGATATCCAGTGGAACAAGATCCAGGAACTCCGCTTCTCTGTTGGCAAGGGCGAAAACCAGGGCGAACCGGGCAAGCCGGCTCCTGTGACAATCTTTGTTGACCAGATTACCTTCACCGAAAATATCGACTGGGTTGACCCGGATATCAAGTGGGATAACTGGAAGTCCAAGGCTCCGGACATGGTCATCACCGACTTCGAAGGTGCAAAGTTTGCCAAGGATGTTTGGGATCCGTCTAAGGGTCCGAAGTCCAAGGTTGACGTTGAAGTTCCGTCCAAGTCTTCTCACCTCGACGGCAACGTTCTCAACGTTAAGCACTTCGAAATGTCTGACTGGGTTGACGTCGTTCTCGACCTCGAAAAGAGCAAGCGCCCGGCAGCAGACCGTGACTGGACTAACCACTGGGGCATCATGTTCGACGTTTACTCTGAACGCGCATGGCAGTCCATCACTGTTCAGATCGGTGACGCAGGCAACGAACTCTTCGTTTCCAACACCGGTGTGCCACGCGGCCGCACCACTGTGATCGTTCCGTTCCGCAGCTTCAGCAAGTTCCCGTACTACCAGCCGCCTACCGCAAAGGAAAACGGCGTGTTTGACCTCAAGGGCGTTATGAGCCTTGACTTCAAGCCGGGTGGCGAAGGTTCCAACGGTAGCTTCGAAATCGACAACATCAAGCTCACAAACCTCAAGGAAGTTAAGCAGGCTGCACGTCCGGCAGTCGTGAAGGTTGACGTCAAGGGTTCTTCCGAAGTCATCAACCCGAACATCTCTGGCGGCCTCTTCGGCATCAACGCTGCCCTCTGGGATGGCGACATGCTCAAGAATCCTAAGTTCAAGGTTCAGACTGCAGAATTTGCAAAGCGCATCAACCACGGCATCATCCGTTATCCGGGCGGTCTCCGTGCTGATGACGACCACTGGAAGGAAATCCTCGACAACCACGACTGGATGGTCGATACAGACGAATTCCTTGCATGGTTGAAGGAAACTGGCTCCAACGCCATGTTCACTGTGAACTTCGGTTCCGGTACTCCGGAAGAAGCTGCAGCATGGGTTAAGCATACCAACGTAGAAAAGAAGGCCGGCATCAAGTACTGGGAAATCGGTAACGAAGTCTACGGTAACTGGCATCCGTACTACGAAAAGTATGGTAAGGACGGCGGTACCATTTATGGTAAGCGTGCTCGCAAGTTCATCGAAGCCATGAAGAAGGTTGACCCGACTATCAAGGTTGCTGTTCTCGGCGTTCTCGATGGTGACTGGAACGACAACGTTCTCAAGGAAACCGGTGACATCGCTGACGGTATCATCGTTCACCACTACCCGCAGCACTACGGTGAAGAAAACGACTTCGCAATGCTTTCTGCTCCGCAGGACCTCGTTCCTATCTACAGCCGCCTCCACAAGCTCGTAGACAAGTGGACCAAGCATTTCAACAAGTCCGAAAAGTTCGAACTCTGGCTCACAGAATGGAACTCCGTTGACTTCAACCCGGGCCCGCAGACAATCGCTCTCGAAAACGGTTTGTTCGTCGCTGACTACCTCGGTATGCTTGCAACTGAAAATGTTGACAACGCACAGTACTGGGATATCCACAACGACATCACTCCGGAAGGCGGTGACTACGGTTACCTCACACGTTCTGCAGAAGAATGCATGAACTGCCCGCGTCCGAGCTACTGGGCATTCCAGATGGCTTCCGACGCTCTCCGCGGCAAGCTTCTCAAGACAGAAATCAAGGGTGACAACGAATCTCTCATTACCACTTACTACACAGAAAATGGTAAGAAGAAGTCCCTCCTTGTAATCAACAAGAGCCCGTATAGTGACTACGAATTGAAGCTCGACATTCCGGGCTTCAAGGGCAAGGCCAAGATGCAGGTTTTGGACAAGACTTCCGAAAAGCTCAAGGAAGGTTGGGCAAACGATCCTTCCAAGAAGGCTAAGGATGTTGACGTTTCCAAGCCAATCAAGGTTGGCAAGCGCACTGTCACATTGTTCGTTATCGAATAATTGATAAAAGCTTGAATGCTTGAAATCCCTGCAGGGCTCCCCTGCGGGGATTTCTTTTTTGCACCATTTACAAAAAAATCAAAAAAAATTTTGCCTTTAGAAAAATCTTTTATGTATATTGGGAATATCAAATAAAAGGATTTCTATGCTCACTTTCGAAGAAGCTCTCAAGATTGCCACCGAAGTTCACCAAGGTCAAGTTGACAAGGTTGGCGGTCCGTACATTGATTTTATGCAGCAAGTAGCCAAAAAGCTTAAAGACCAGGGTGAACCTGAGGAAATTCAAGTACTCGGCCTGTTGCAAGATACTGTAATCAAGCGCAGCAAGGAAGAATTGGTCGCTCTCGGCGTACCAGCCGAAATGGTGGACCAGATTAACCTTTTGACCTACCATAAGAATCAGGGCTACATCGACGAATATTGCTGCAAGCTCATGGCAAACGGCATGCCTGCCGAAGACGCCACCTACGAAGCTCGCAACATGGAATTCCTGAAGTTCATCGAAACTATCAAGGCGAACCCAAACCCGGCACTTGCAAAGGTAAAGGCCGCAATCCTCACGCTTTTGCTCGAAGACCGCTACATTCATCGCCATGAACGCCGCGAACTCAAGACAAAGTACCGCCTTAAAAAGTACCAAGATGCAATAGATATGCTCAATGCATAAAAGAATAGGCTCCACATATTGTGGAGCTTTTTTTTTGTCTAATTATAAAAAAATAACTTTAAACTTCTATTTTTTTACTAAATTTTACAACACAAAACCTTAAGGTTTTTAACACCCCAAAAAGGAACATACAATGGCTAATAAAGTCTATAATTTCAGTGCCGGCCCATCTGTTTTGCCGGAACAGGCTCTCAAGGAAGCATCTGCTGCTTGCATCGACTACGCTAATACTGGTATCAGTATCTTGTCAATGAGCCACCGATCTAAGCCGATCGAAAGTATGTTCGCAGAAACCGAACAGCTTCTTCGTGACTTGATGGGCATTCCTGAAAATTACGACATCGTGTTCCTTGGCGGCGGCTGCTCCCTCCTTTTCTGCATGGTTCCGATGAACCTTCTTCCGCAGGATGGCGTTGCTGACTACACCGATACTGGTGTCTGGGCAAACAAGGCTCTCAAGGAAGCAAAGCAGTTTGGTAACGTGAACGTTGCCTGCTCCACAAAGGCAGACGTTTACAACCATATAGATAAGAACCTCAAGTTGAGCGACAATGCTACATACCTCCATGTTACCGCAAACAATACCATTTACGGTACCGAATGGCATGAATTCCCGAAGCCAAAGTCCGGCTACCTCGTTGCAGACATGAGTTCCGACTTCCTCGCTCGCAAGGTTAATGTTTCTGATTTCGGCATGATCTACGGCGGCGCACAGAAGAACATCTCCTGCGCAGGTGTAACTGTTTCCATCATTCGCAAGGACATCCTTGGTAAGGTTGAACGCCAGATCCCGACAATGCTCAACTTCAACACCCATATCCCGGGCAGCATGTTCAATACCCCGCCGGTATTCGCCGTTTACACAATGAACCGTACCCTCAACTGGTTGAAGGAAATCGGCGGTGTTGACGCAATCGAAAAGATCAACCGTCAAAAGGCTGACCTCCTTTACAGCGCAATCGATGCTTCCAAGGTGTTCGTCGGTACAGCTGCCAAGGAAGACCGCTCCCTCATGAACGTTCCGTTCGTATTCAAGAGCGACGTTGTTTCGGCTGAAAAGAACGATGAAATGAGCAAGGACTTCATTGAATTTGCAAAGGCTCGCGGCCTTGTCCAGATCAAGGGTCACCGCTCCGTTGGTGGTTTCCGCGCATCCATCTACAATGCCATGCCGATTGAAGGCGTTCAGGCTCTCGTAGATTGCATGGCAGACTACGAAAAGAAGATTCTTGGCTAAATAGAACGCTATTTAACGAAAATGTCCACAATTTTGATGTGAACCCCGAAAGTTGGACAAAACTTTCGGGGTTTTCATGTATAAAAAACACACAAAAGAAGAATGGGCAAAAGCCTTGGAGCTCTATCAAGCTGGATACACATCTGTCGCAATAAGTCGAAAAACAGGTAT